>JANNKM010000211.1:0-4366 GCA_031396305.1 Rhizobacter sp. | reverse complement strand
CGTGCGGTTCAAGCTGAGATAGTCGAGCCCGATCGCGACCAGCAACTCCAACCGCGACGTCACCTCCTTGAGAATGGTTTCGGCGACCGCGCGTTGTTTTGCGGTCGGTTGGACCGCCGGTGCGGGCGGCGCGCACGACACGCTGGGCGGCTTGAACATGGATTTCAATGCCCACGTCAGGGTCATCCCGGCGCACGCCGGGCTCCAACGCTGTGCGCGTCCGCGGGATACCGGCGTGCGCCGGGATGACTTCAGGCATTCGGGAGTCTGATCATGACCGACACCCTCTTCACCAACGTCCGCATCCTCGACGGCACCGGCCAGAACCCCTACGCCGGCAGCGTGCTCGTGCAGGCAAACCGCATCCGGCAGGTGGGGCGCAGCACCGCGGCGATCTCGTCCACGGGCGCGACCGTGATCGACGGCGCCGGCGCCACGCTGATGCCCGGCATGTGCGAGGCGCATACGCACTTTTCCTGGAACAACGCCGCGACGCTGGGCGCGATTCAGGCGATGCCGCTCGAAGAGCACGTGCTGTGGTGCGCCAAGGTGGCCAAGCAGTATCTGCACGCGGGCTTTACCTCGTGCGTCGGTGCGGCGTGTGCCAAGCCGCGCCTGGACGTGGTCACGCGCAATGCCATCAACTCCGGACAGATCCCCGGGCCGCGCTACCTCGCGGCGAGCCAGGAGATCACGGTGGTCGGCGGCCTGGGCGACGAGACGTTGCCGCACTTGCCGTTCCCCGAATTCAGCTTCGGCGTGAACGTCAGCGGCGCCGAAGAGATGCGCAAGGCGGTGCGCTTGTTCCTGAAGTACGGTGTCGATTCGATCAAGGTGAATCTCTCGGGCGACAACTTCACGCCCGACTCGCCGGCCGAAACGACGTGGATGAGCGACGCCGAAGTCGCGGCGGCGATGCAAGAGGTGAAGGTTCGCGGCAAGCGCGGCATCGCGCATGCGCGCTCCGCCGCGAGCGTGAAACAGGCGCTGCGCCACGGTATCGACCTGATCTACCACGCCAGCTTCACCGACAGCGAGACGCTCGACATGCTGGAGGAGGCGAAGGACCGCGTTTTCGTCGTTCCCGGCATCGGCATCATCTACGCATTGCTGCATGAGGCGTCGCAATGGGGAGTCACCAACGCCAAAGCCGTGCAGATGGGATACCAGATCGAGTGGGACGCCGCGCTCGAGTCGCTCTCCCAGATGCACAAACGCGGCGTGCGCGTGCTGCCCGGCGGCGACTACGGCTTTGCGTTCACGCCGCACGGCCAGAACGCACGCGACCTGGAGTTCTTCGTCAAGTACCTCGGCTTCACGCCGATGCAGGCGATCCGCTCCTGCACCGTCTACGGCGGGCAGATCATGATGCGCGGCCACGAACTCGGCGCCATCAAAGACGGTTACCTCGCCGATCTGCTGCTGATCGACGGCGACCCGCTGGCGAACCTGTCGATCCTGCGCGAGCCCAAGCGCATCCTCGCGGTGATGAAAGACGGTGTGTTCGCCAAGTCGCCCGACATCGCCTCGCAACGCGCCTGGGGGCGCGCCGCGTGAGCCACAGATCTCGCCTCGCGCTCTGGCTGCTCATCGGCGGCCCGATTGCGGTGTTCTCGCTGTGGGCGATGGTCGACAACACGCGCCTGTATTTCGTGACGCTGCTCAATTCGCTGACGCTGGCGTCGCTGTATTTCATTGTCGCCAGCGGTTTCACGCTCGTGTTCGGCCTGATGCGCAACGTGAACCTCGCGCATGGGTCGCTGTACCTGCTGGGCGGTTATGTCGCGTTCATCGTTGCCGAGCGCACCGGCTGGTGGGTGCTCGCTGTCGCGGCGGGCTTTTCGGTGTCGGCGCTCGCCGGGCTGCTGATCCAGGTGCTGATATTGCGCCACATGCAGGGCGAAGATTTGCGCCAGACGATGGTGACGATCGGCTTGTCGATCGTCATCGCCGACGTGCTGCTGTGGATCTTCACCGGCCAGGTGCATCAGATGGAAGCGCCCGAATGGCTGCAAGGGCCCATCCGCGGCATCCCGCTGATCAACGCGTATTCGGCGTATCGCCTCAGCCTGCTCGGCTTTGGCATCGCCATCGGCGTGGGGCTGTGGCTGCTGCTGAACCGCACGCGCGTGGGCATGATGATCCGCGCCGGTGTCGACGACCGCGGCATGCTCGCCGCGGCCGGCGTCAACGTGAACCTGGTGTTTGCGATCACGTTCGCGCTCGGCGCGGGCCTGGCGGGTTTTGGCGGCGTGATCGGCGCGGTGGAGCTGTCGATGGTGCCGGGCGAAGACATTCGCCTGCTGCTGGCGTCGCTGATCGTGGTGATCGTCGGTGGCATGGGCTCGATCGTCGGCGCGGCCATCGGCGCGGCGATTCTCGGATTGGCCGAGACCTACGGCCTGGCCTACGCGCCGACCTACAGCGTCGTATTCACCTTCGTGATCCTGATTCTGGTGCTGGCGTTCCGGCCGCGCGGGATCATGGGGGCAGCATGAAGCGAAGGGCGAGGGGCCCCTTCAGGGGATCGACCAGCGCAATGCTGCCGAGCCACCGACCACTCGACGTTCGCAGTGGGATTGCCATGGCGGAGGTGGCCGGCGGCGTGAAGATTTCCCTCACCCCAGCCCTCTCCCAAAGGGAGAGGGAGCAAGGGCCGAAGTGCCACGCCCATGGGGCCGAAGCCACCGATTTCCCCCTCTCCCGCGGGCCGGAGAGGGCCGGGGGCGAGGCGGGGATTTCGAGCCGCATGCGGCGAGCCCGCCGAGCGGTCCCGGCATGCTTGCCGGGACGCGCACCGCAGGTGAGGGCATGAGCGCAGCTCAGTGGCGCCGCGCCATGAACACCGGCGCGTTGTCGACGCTGCGGCCGCGCGCGCGGGCGGCGGCGCAGGCGACTGCACTGCCCGCTCCCATCGACCCCTACGCCCTCAGCGACGCGCCGCGTTGGCTCAAATTTCTGTGGCGCAACCTCGCGCCGCGCCATGTGTTCGTCGGCCTGCTGGTGCTGCTGTTTCCCTTTGTCGCCACGCCCTTCCTCACGTTCCAGGTGGCAACGCAGACGCTGCTGCTGGGCATGATTGCGCTGTCGCTCACCTTCCTCGCCGGCTATGGCGGCATGGTGTCGCTGGCACAGATGACAGTCGCGGGCATGTCCGGCTACGCGCTGGCGGTGCTGGGCACAAGCAGCAGCCCCGAGATCAGCCTGGCCTGGCCGTGGTGGGTGGCGGTGCCGTTCGCGATTCTGATCGCGGTGATCTGCGCCACTTTCATCGGCTGGCTCTCGGTGCGCACCGAGGGCATCTACACCATCATGATCACGCTGGCGATCGGCGTCGCGTTCTATTACCTGGTGCTGCAGAACTACAGCATCTTCAACGGCTTTCAGGGGCTGCGCGAACTGAAACCCCCCACCGTGCTGGGCATCGGCTGGCGCGAGCCGGTGCCGTTTTACTTCCTGGTGCTGTTCTGGGCGCTCGCGGCCTATTTGATGGTGCGCTACGTCGTGCGCACGCCCTTTGGCATTGCGCTGCAAGGCATTCGCGACAACCCGCGACGCATGGAGGCGCTGGGCTTTCACGTCGTCGCGTACCGCGTCGCAGCCTATGCGCTGGCCGGCCTGGTGGCCGCTGTCGCCGGCATCGGCCTGGCCTGGTACAACGCCTTGATGACTCCCGGCTCGGTGGGCACGGGCTGGCAGATCAATATTCTCATCATCGCCGTGCTGGGCGGCATGAAGCATCCGATCGGCGCGTTCCTCGGCGCGCTCGTGTTCGTGCTGCTGCAAACCTTCGCCATCGACCTGATCGATCGCGAGCGGTTCAATCTCGTGATCGGTGGCGTGTTCCTCGCCATCGTGCTGTTTTCCCCCGACGGCCTGCTCGGACTGTGGGCGAAGCTTCGCTCGCGCTTCGGTGGCCACACCTTAACCTCCAAAGGAGACATGAAGTGACAGTGACCAAGAGAACGTTGATGCGCTCGGCCGCCTGTTCAGTGATCGGCGCGGCGGCACTTGCTGCGATGACGGGTGGCGCCTGGGCGCAGGGCCAGCCAGTGAAGATCGGCCTGCTCGCCACGCTGGAAGGGCCGTTCGCCGCCGGCGGCGCCGACGGCATGCGCGGCGCGGAGCTTGCGGTGAAAGAGCGCGGCGGCGTGGTCGCGGGCCGCAAAATCGAGATCATCAAGGCGTCTTCCGACGCCAAGCCCGACGTCGCGGTGAACGCGACTCGCAAGCTCGTCGAGCAGGACAAGGTCGACATCATGGTCGGCCCGCTGTCGGGCGGCGAAGGAATCGCTGTCAAGGACTATTCGAAGACGCAGCCGAACATCACGTTCATCAACGGCAGCTCGGGCGCGCAGGCAGCGAC
>JANNKM010000204.1:0-1911 GCA_031396305.1 Rhizobacter sp. | reverse complement strand
GTCCAGCTTCATGTCGCCGCCTTCAATTCTTCAGCGAATTGATCGCGGCAATCCCGATGCCGAAGCCCGAGAAGATCTGCGACCAGTCCTTCAGGTTGCGCACCAGCGCGCGGCCCCAGGTCTCGAAGTCGAGCTGGTTCGGCACGATCACCGCATCCCCGGGCCGCAGGGGTTCGCGTTCAAGCCCATTGCCACCCCAGAAGCTGCGCCGGTCGCCAGCATGGTTGACGGTACCGGCGGCGCGCAGGATGAACATGTTGGTGACGTCGGCCGCCTCGTCGACGCCCGCCAGCTTCAGATAGTCGCCCGCAGTGCGGCCGAGTTTCCACAGGAACGCATTGCTGTTCACGACCGCGCCTGCGACGGTCACGAACGCCGGTCGCGACGGCACCACGATGCGGTCGGCATGATCGAGCGGCACGTCGGGCAGCGCCTCGAGGCTGCTGGCCGTCGGATTCAGTTCGAGCGCAATGCGGCCGTTCGGTTGCACCCGCGACAGTCGCGCAAGTTGGGCCTGCGTGGCGGCGTTGCTGACTGCGGCGGTGGTGGCCGCGGTGGTGTCGTCGCGCCGATTCGCCGCGTCACGCGCGCTCTGGGTCGCCGCCAGCGACTCCAGACGGGTGATCGCTGACGCGAGGTTTTCGCGCTGGCGCTGGCGCGTTTCCTCGCGGCTGAAGTCGAGGCCGTAGACGTAGGCCTGGGGGGTGAATCCGCCGGCACGCTGGATCAGGCCGGGCAGGGTTTCTCCGGGCAGCAATTGATAGACACCGGGCGCCGAGACCTCACCCTCCACCGAAACCAGCCGGGTCTGGCGGGCCACCGGCACGCGCACGTCCTTCTGGCTGTAGACCGTGACCACGTCGCCCGAAAGCAGCTCGAGGTTGTTGGCGGGGTCGCCGTCCAGGACGGCCTTGCCCAGGTTGAACGGGATCACCTGCGTGCTGAGGTCCTTCTCGATCAGGCGTTCGATGACGGCGTAGTCCCAGTTCAATTCGTCGAACAGTGCCGCAGGGGTCTTCTTGGCCCGGTTGGCGGCGGCAAGATCGTCTTCGCGTTCGCCGGTGCGCCGTGGCTTCAGGGGGCGTTGCGCAGGAACCTCGCGCGACACGCCCGGAACCGCGCCCGCCGTGGTTGCCGCCATGCTTGCGCGCGCCGCACTGCCTGGCCGCTGCTCCTCGTCATCTTCCGGCTCGAACACCTGGACGAGCAAATTCTTGCGCCGGTAGAACTCGGGCGAAATCAGCGCGTCGCGGTCGGGAATCAGGTCGCGAATGCGCATGCCCGGGCGGTGCGGGTAACGCAGCGGCTGGGCGACATGGCCCTTGAGCGTCACGGCGTTTGCAAAACGCGGCGAGATCGCCAGCAAGGTCAGCAGGTCGCCGTCGCGCAAGGGCTTTTGCAGGCCGTCCGCGTCGAGCTTGAATTCTTCGATGAACCGCGCCGCGCGCGCCTGGGTTGCATCGACGCGCTCGAGCTGGGCGCGGTTGCGGTCGGCCAGCAGCGGCGCGCCGCCGGCATAGCGCAGCACGTCGCGCACCGATTCATTCTGGGTCTTCAACTCGTAGATGGCCGGCACGTCCAGGGCGCCCGACAACGCCACGCGTGGCCCGACAGGCTGGAACAGCACCACGTCGCCGGCGGCGAGTTGAATGTCCTTCGATTTGTCGCCGAGCACCAGAAAATCGTACAGGTCGAGTTCAGAGACGTCCCGGCCATCGCGCCTCAACAGCACCTTGCGCATCGAGCCATACGGCGCCGGCCCGCCAGCGGCGGCCATCGCGGAGAGCAGCGTCGCCTGGCCCGGCAAGGTGTACACGCCAGGCCGTTGTGCGGGCCCGACGACGAACACTTTCACGCCGCGCAATTGACCCAGCGCGGCGCTGAGATTGAAGTTGGTGTAAAGCCTGCCGA
>JANNKM010000193.1:0-1707 GCA_031396305.1 Rhizobacter sp. | reverse complement strand
CCGGCGTCCACCAGCCGGTGCAGCACGCGGATGAGTTTTTCCACGTCGGCCATGTGCAGGCCGACCGTCGGCTCGTCGAGCACGTACAGCGTGTGTGGTGCCTTGTTGCCGCGCCGTCCTACGTCGTCGCGCACTTTCGTCAGTTCGGTGACGAGCTTGATGCGCTGCGCTTCGCCGCCGCTCAGCGTCGGTGACGGCTGGCCGAGCGTCAGATAACCCAGCCCCACGTCTTTCAGCAACTGCAATGGGTGCGCGATGTTCTGCATCGATCCGAAGAATTCGACCGCCTCGTCGATCTCCATCTTCAGCACGTCGCCGATGCTTTTGCCGCGCCAGCTCACCGCCAGCGTCTCGGCGTTGAAGCGTTGTCCGTGGCACACGTCGCACGGCACTTTCACGTCGGGCAGGAAACTCATCGCGATGGTGCGCACGCCCTGGCCTTCGCAGCCGGCGCAGCGGCCTTCGCCGGTGTTGAACGAAAACCTTGCCGGTGCGTAGCCGCGCGCGCGCGCTTCGAGCGTTTCGGCGAACAGCTTGCGGATCGTGTCCCAGAAACCGATGTAGGTGGCGGGGCAGGAGCGCGGCGTCTTGCCGATCGGCGTCTGGTCGACTTCGAGCACACGGTCGATGAAACCCCAGCCGTCGATGTGCGTGCAGCCCGCCCAGTTCGGCTTGCCGCCACGGGCGTTGATGAATTGCAGATTCGCGAGCAGCACATCGCGCGCGAGCGTCGATTTGCCCGAGCCGCTGACTCCCGTGACGGCGACGAGGCGCTTCAGCGGAATGTCGACGCTGATGTCTTGCAGGTTGTGCATTGCCGCGCCGTGCACCGTCAGCAGCAGATTGGTTGCGCTTTCGCGCCGCACCGTGCTCGCGCTCACCGGCGCCACGCCGCGGCGCGCCTGCAAGGGGTGTACGAGCGGATGCGCCAGAAAACGCCCGGTTGCCGAGCCGGCATGGCCCGACACCGTCGCAACGCTGCCTTCGGCAACGAGCGACCCGCCACGCTTGCCGGCACCCGGGCCGATGTCGATGATGTGATCGGCGCGGCGTATCGTGTCTTCGTCGTGCTCCACCACCACCAGCGTATTGCCTTTCTCGCTGAGCGTGTGCAGCGCCTTGAGCAGGATCTGGTTGTCGCGCGGGTGCAGGCCGATCGTCGGCTCGTCGAGCAAGTAACACACGCCCTGCAGGTTGCTGCCGAGCTGAGCCGCAAGGCGGATGCGCTGTGCTTCGCCGCCGCTGAGCGTGGGCGCTGCGCGTTCCAGCGTCAGGTAGCCCAGGCCCACTTCCTCCAGAAATTCGAGGCGGCTCTTGATTTCGCTGATGACGTCGCGGGCGATCTCGGCGTCGCGGCCGACGAGCTTGAGTGCCTCGACCCAGGCCCGTGCATCGGTCACGCTCCATTGCGCCACGGTCGCAATCGAGTGGCCCTCGAACGTCACGCCGCGCGACGCGAGGTTGAGGCGCGATCCGGCGCAGTCGGGGCAAGGCTGATCGACCAGGCCTTCGACCTCCATCTCTTCCGATGGAAAACTCTGCTCGCGGCCCTTGTTGGCGTCGTCTGGTTTTGAATCGTCGTAGGCCTTGCGCTGCTCGCGCGTCAGCGCCAGGCCCGTGCCGACGCAGGTGGTGCACCAGCCGTGTTTGCTGTTGTAGCTGAACATGCGCGGGTCGAGCTCGGAGTAGCTCGTGCCGCAGGTCGGG
>JANNKM010000190.1:0-6262 GCA_031396305.1 Rhizobacter sp. | reverse complement strand
CCTTCAGCAGCAGGTTCAGGCAGGCCAGCGCCGCCGCGCCGGCGCCAGAGGTCACAAGCTTGACCTGGGCGATGTCTTTTCCCACCACCTTGAGGCCATTGAGCATCGCGGCCGCCACCGTGATCGCGGTGCCATGCTGGTCGTCGTGGAACACCGGAATCTTCATGCGCGAACGCAGCGCGCGCTCGACGTAAAAGCAATCCGGCGCCTTGATGTCTTCGAGGTTGATGCCGCCGAACGTCGGCTCGAGCGCGGCGATCAGGTCGTTCAGCTTGTCGAGGTTTTTCTCGTTCACCTCCAGGTCAAAGACGTCGATCCCGGCGAACTTCTTGAACAGGACCGCCTTGCCTTCCATCACCGGTTTCGCCGCGAGCGGCCCGATGTCGCCGAGCCCCAGCACCGCCGTGCCGTTCGTGATCACGGCGACCAGGTTGCCGCGCGCTGTGTAGCGAAACGCATTCGCCGGGTCGGCGGCGATTTCTTCGCACGCCGCGGCAACGCCCGGCGAATACGCCAACGCAAGATCGCGTTGATTGATCAACTGCTTTGTCGGCGCGATGGCGATCTTGCCCGGCGTCGGGAACTCGTGGTATTCGAGCGCGGCGCGGCGCAGCTCGACGCGCTTTTCTTCGTAGGTGGACATGGGTTGTGCTTTCGTTTTCGTGACGTGACCTCGTCAGAGGCGGGCCGCGTGCGCTGGTACTGCGCTCTGCCAATGGCGCAACGCAGTACCAGGCGCGGCGAGCCCAAACCGCGCCATTGTCACCGTGTCCGCCGCTGCGCGCCGCGGCCCGCGCGCGGGCGCCCATAATTCCGCGACCCCGACGTTCTCTGCCCGCCACAACCAGCCACCTGCACATGCCACTCGGCGAATTCGAACTGATCGACAGGTACTTCACCCAGCCCGTGCGGCGCGCCGCCCTGGGTGTCGGCGACGATTGCGCCCTGCTGCGGCCCGCGAGCGGCCAGCAACTCGCGGTATCGAGCGACATGCTCGTCGAAGGGCGCCACTTCCTGTCCACCGTCGCGCCAGACGCACTCGGGCACAAGGCCCTGGCGGTGAACCTGAGCGACCTGGCGGCGTGCGGCGCGGCGCCGCTTGCTTTCACCCTCGCCTTGGCCTTGCCGCGCGCCGACGAAACCTTTCTGGAGGGTTTCTCGCGCGGTCTGCTCGAGCTGGCGCGCGCCTTTGACTGCGAGCTGGTCGGCGGCGACACGACCCAGGGCCCGTTGACCATTTGCATCAGCGTATTCGGCGAGGTTCCGACCGGCCAGGCCTTGCTGCGCAGCGCGGCGCGCGCGGGCGACGCCTTGTACGTCAGCGGCACGGTGGGCGATGCGCGCCTGGCGCTCGAATGCTTCCGCGGCAACCTCGCACTGGCCGGCGGTGGCTTGAGCGCCGTGCGCCGCGCGATGGAGCGCCCCGAGCCGCGCGTGGCGCTTGGCGTTGCGCTGCGCGGCATCGCGACGAGCGCGATCGATGTTTCCGACGGCCTGCTCGGCGATCTCGGTCACATCCTGCGCCGCTCTGGTGTGGGCGCCACTGTGCACGTCGATGCGCTGCCACGCAGTGCCGTGCTCGCCGCGCAGACGAGCGCGGTGCAGCGCGAGTGCACGCTGGCCGGAGGCGACGACTATGAACTCCTGTTCACTGCGCCAATACAGGGTGGCGCCGACGTTCAGGCCGCCGCCAAGCACGCGGGCGTGGCCGTCACCTGCATCGGGCACATCGACGCTACGCCGGGCCTGCGCCTGCTCGACGCCAATTCGCAGCCGATCGGCCAGCATTTCGCCGGCTTCGACCATTTCCGTTGAAGCGCGATGTTTGAGCACGAATCCACCCTCAACCCGCCCGTGGCGAGCGCGTCGCGCAAGCCGACACCGGGCTTTGTGTTCAGCCACCCGGCGCGCGCGATTGCATTGGGCTTCGGCTGCGGCTTGTCGCCGTTCGCGCCGGGCACGGTGGCCACGCTGTGGGCCTGGCTCGTGTTCACCCTGGCCCAGCCGCACATGAACGATGCTCGCTGGGCGGCGATGCTAGTCGGCTCCACGCTGATCGGCGTCTGGGCGTGCACCCGCACCGCGCGCGAGCTCGGACTGGGCGACCCCGGCGCCATCGTCTGGGACGAAATCGTCGCGTTCTGGTGTGTGCTGTGGCTCGTCACCCCCACGGGCTTCTGGGCGCAGTTGTCGGCGTTCGCGCTGTTCCGGATTTTCGATACCGCCAAACCCGGCCCAGTGGCCTGGGCCGACGCGCTGTTCAAAGTGCGGCGCGGCGAGCCCGTCGGCTGGCGACAGGGCTTCGGCATCCTGTTCGACGATTTTGTCGCGGCGCTTTGCACCCTGCTCGTGATCGCGCTGTGGCGATTCCTGTGACACGCTTCGAACCCCTGGTCGAGTCGGTGGCGCAGGCCATGCGCCGCGCCAACGCCACGCTCGCCACCGCCGAGTCATGCACCGGCGGGCTCATCGCCGCCGCCTGCACCACAGTGGCCGGTTCGAGCGACTGGTTCGAGCGCGGCTTTGTGAGCTACTCGAACGCGGCGAAGACCGAGATGCTCGGCGTTGACGCCGCACTGATCGCGGCGCACGGCGCGGTGAGCAGCGAAGTCGCCTGCGCGATGGCCGAGGGCGCCCTCGCGCACTCGCGCGCCGACGTCGCGGTGGCGGTCACCGGTATCGCCGGGCCTGGCGGCGCGACGCCGGGCAAGCCTGTGGGTACCGTGTGGCTGGCCTGGGCGCGCCGCGTGAGCCCTGCCCAAGCCGAATTGCTCAACCTCAGCGGCGATCGCGGCGCGGTGCGCGACCAGACCGTCGTGCTTGCCTTGCAGCGCGCGCAAATGCTGGCCGAAGCCCCGGCCTCATCACAGCCATGAGCATTCTGCTTGCCGCCGATTTCTCGCAAGCCGAATGGGTGGCGTGGTGGCCTGCGTTGCAGTCCGCGCTGCCGGGCGAGACGCTGGTGCGCGAGGTGGCGAACCCCTTGTCCATCGAGATCGCGCTGGTGGCAAATCCGCCGCAAGGGCTGCTGGCCGGCCTGGCGCGACTGCGCTTCATCCAGTCGTTGTGGGCGGGTGTGGACGGGCTGCTGGGCGATGCAAGCCTGCCGCGCGACATCCCTCTGGCACGCATGGTCGACCCGATGCTGAGCCAGGCCATCGCCGAGACCGCGTTGTGGGCCACCCTCAGCCTGCATCGCGACACGTTCGAGTATGCCGCGCAACAACGCCGCGGCGAATGGCGGCAACGTCCCCAGCGCCGCGCCGATGAAGTGACGGTGGCCGTGCTCGGTCTGGGCGAAATGGGTCGCGCCACCGCGCTGCGATTGGCCGGCAACGGCTATCGCGTGCTGGGCTGGAGCACGCGCCCCGTGCAACTGGGTGGCGTGGTCACCCGCGCCGGAACGGCTGCGCTCGCGCCCGTGCTGGCCGAGGCCGAGATCGCGATCAACCTGCTGCCGCTGACCGACGCGACGCGGGGTCTGTTCGGCAAACCCACATTCGCCCAAATGCGAAACGGCGCGAGCCTGGTGAATCTGGGGCGAGGCGCCCATGTGATCGAGGCCGACCTGCTGGCGGCATTGGAATCGGGGCGCCTGCGCCACGCGGTGCTCGACGTCTTCGCGGTCGAGCCGCTCGCAGCGGGCCATGCGTTCTGGACCCACCCGCGCATCAGCGTGCTGCCGCACATCGGCGCCCTCACCGACCCACGCAGCGCGGCGCAGGTCGTTGCGCGCAACGTGCAGGCGTTGCGCAATGGCACGCAGCTGGCGCATCTTGTCGATCGGACCCGCGGCTATTGAGCGCCCCCCAGGGCCGGCGCGCCGCGACCGGGCTCAGGGCATCAATGCCAGGCGCAGCGGCGTGCGCGCCGCGGCCTGAGCCGTCTGCTGCAGCAGCATCAGGACGAGCTTTTTCAGGGCCTGCCAAGGGTCAGCTGGCCAATCGGCGTGGCGCAAGCCCTTCACCAGGCCGTCGCACACGCTCGCGGCCTCCAACAAGTAGGCCAGCGTCGTTTCCGCGAAGAACGGCAACGCGCGTTCGATCAGGCGTTCGCGCGGCCCCCAGACGCGCGCTTCGCGCAGCGCCAACGGCAGCGGTTGGCCGGCGCGAACCGCTTCCTTGACGCGTTTCAGCGCGCGGATGTCCTCGGCGATCGCCCAGTGCACGAGCACCGCCGCCTCACCCTCGGCCTGCAGGCCCTCCAACATGCGCAATGCACGTCCTACCTGACCCGCCAGAACCGCTTCGCCCAGTTTGAACACGTCGTAGCGCGCCACGTTCAGCACGGCGGCTTCGATCTGCTCGAAGGTCAACTCGCCGCTCGGATACAGCAGCGCGAGCTTTTCGATCTCCTGGTGCGCGGCGAGCAAGTTGCCTTCAACGCGGTCGGCGAAGAAGCTCAGCGCGTGCTGGCCGGCCTCACCGCCTTGCACGCGCTGGCCGCGCTGCGCCAAACGCTGCGCAATCCACTGCGGCAAGGCCTTGCGCTCGATCGCATCGATGCGTATCGTCACGCCGCTTCGCTCCAGCGCGCCGAACCAGACGCTGCCTTGCTGGGTGCGGTCAAGGCGTGGCAGCGAGACCAGCGTGACGTTGTCCGCGCCCTGCGCCGTCACGCCGTCGCAGTAACTTTGCAGTGCATCGGACCCGTCCTTGCCCGGTTTCCCGCCGGGGATGCGGATCTCGATCAACTGGCGGTCACTGAACAAGCTCATTTCACGCAACGCACCGAGCAGGCTGCTCCAGTCGAAACGTGCGCCGCTGGCGGTGTGCACCTGGCGCTCGGTGCAGCCCGCGGCACGCGCCGCGGCGCGCAGTGTGTCGAGCGCTTCTTGCGCGAGCAGCGGCTCGTCGCCCCAGACGGTGTAGAGCGGCTTGAGCCCCTTCGCGAGGTGCGCGTTCAGCTGCTCGGTGCGGACTTGCATGGCCTACAGCGCCGGCACGGCGGCCAGGCGCCGCATCACCTGCGCCACGATGTCGTTTTGCATCGCCGTGTACAGCAGCGCTTCTTCCTGTTCCTTGGCCAGCGCGTTGGTCTCGTTGTAGCTCATGTCGCGGCTGAGCAGGATTTCCGTGGCGGGCAGCAAATCCTTGCCGCTGGCGCTGCGCAGGCGGAACTGGAAACGCGCGCGCAATTGCAGTTCGCGCACCTGGCCGGCTGCCGTGCTCGCGACGACGCTGATCTCGCGTTCATCGCTCAGCGCCTCGAGCACGACTTGCGCAGCGGCCGCGCTTTCCACCACTTGCGTCGTGCGGCTCGCCGCCAGGCTGCGCCGCAGCTCCCTGGCCAGCGGCGAGGCCTCCTTGAACCCCTTGAGCTGGACGCTTTGAAACTGCAGCTCCGGCGCGCGCCGCAACTCGAAGCCGCAGCCGGTGGCCGCGGCTGCGGCGACCACGGCGACCAGCAAGGCTTGGTGCCACAGCCGCATCAGACCACGACGTTGACGAGCCGCCCCGGCACGACCTTGACCATCTTCGGCGTTGCCGTGCCGCCGAACCGGATGTAGTCGGGGCTGGCCAGCGCTGCCGCGACGATCGTCGCCTCATCCGCCGCGGCGGCCACGCCGATCACGCCGCGGCGCTTGCCGTTCACCTGCAACACGAGTTCGATCTGGTCTTGCACGAGCGCTGCAGCGTCGACTTGCGGCCACGCAGCGTCAAGCAGATCGCCCAGCTGCTCGGCGTAGCCCAACTCATTCCACAGCACCCAGGTGAGGTGCGGGCACGCCGGATACAGCGCGCGCAGCAGGATGCCGAAACCCTCGCGCAGCGCGCCCGGTGCCGTGCCGCGAAAGTCCTCCAGCGCATTGAGCAGTTTCATCGCGCCGGAAACGACGGTGTTGTACTGCATGCGCTCGTAGTCGAACGTGATCTGGCGCAGGAGCGAATGCAGTTCGAACCGCAGGCCTTGCGCCGCCGCCTCGGCGCTTGGCGCGGCCGCTGCGCCGGCGCGGATCGCCGCCGTGTGCTTCGCGGCAAAGCCCCAGACGCGGCGCAGGAACCGATTCGCGCCCTCCACGCCCGCGTCGTTCCACTCGAGGGTCTGCTCGGGCGGCGAGGCGAACATCACGAACAGCCGCGCCGTGTCCGCACCATAGCGGTCGATCAACTCTTGCGGGTCGATGCCGTTGTTCTTCGACTTCGACATCGTCGTCCAGCCCTCGTACTCCACAGCCAGTCCGTCGCGCTTGGCGCGCGCCGCGAGCACGTGGCGGTGCTCGTCGCGCGTCACGTCGAGATCGTGCTCCCAGAAGTATTCG
>JANNKM010000174.1:0-13128 GCA_031396305.1 Rhizobacter sp. | reverse complement strand
GGTTGTTCATGACCGCCACCAACTCGGCAATCGGGTAGACGCGAAAACCATACAGCGAGTCACCGATGCCCGCGCCAAGTGTCTCCAGGTTCGCCCAGCCGTTCGAGATGCGCCGGCCGCGCACCCGCAGCAGCGGCGCCGATGCATCAAAGACCGGGCGGCCAAGGATCATCGCGTCGGGGCGCGCGGCGCTTGCCTGCATGAAGGTGGGAATCAATTGGGCCGGGTGCTGGCCGTCGGCGTCCATCGTCAGTGCGTGCGTGAAGGCCGCCGCGCGCGCCGCAAGCAGGGCATGCAGCAGCGCGGCGCCTTTGCCCTGATTGTGTGGCAGTTCGAGCACGCGCAAACCCGTGTCGGACGCGGCGAGTTCGTGCAGCCGCGCTGGCGTGCCGTCGGTACTGCCGTCGCTCACCACCCACACGGGGCACCACTGGGCGCGTGCCGCGCGCAGCGTGTCGAACACAATCCCGCCGGGGTTGTAGCTGGGAACGATGACGACGTGGGTCGTGCTCGGCGTCACCGCGTCAGCTCCAGGGTGAAGTAGGCCTCAACCGTGCGCAGCAGTAGCGCATGGTCCTCTTGCGCGGCGAAGCGCTCGCCCAGGCGCAGCTTGAAGTTCACGCGTGCCGGTGGCGTGCGCCATATCGGCCAGCCCTTGCCGAGGTAGGGTGAATCGGTTTCGATGATGACGGTCTGGATCGGCACTTGCGCACGCTGCGCGATCAAGGTGATGCCCGGCAGAAATGGGTTGATGGGCTGTCGCACGCTGCGTGTACCTTCGGGAAACACCACCAGATGCCCACCTTCGCGCAGGCTGCGCACAGCGTCGCCGATCATGCCGCGCGGCGAATCGTTGCGGATGTAGCGGGCCAGGCGCGCGCCCGCGCCGAGAAACACATTGCGCATCAGCGAAGCCTTCATGATGCACACACCTCGCGGCAGACAGGCGACGATCAGGAGTGCGTCAAGCATGCTCGGGTGATTCGCGGCGATGATGAGGCCGCCGCTCTCATGGCGCAGGGCCGCCAAGCCACCCATGTCGATGCGCATCATGCCAACTCTCTGCGCGACAGCCCAGAACACCGCATAGCCGTGTGAAATGGCGGCCCGGCCCAGCGCCCGGCCGGCGGCGGGCGGCAGCAACGGCAACAGCCCGAGGGCCACGAGGTTCCAGGCGAACGACGCCAGCCCCAGGCCGAGCAGCAAGGCGTACAGCCGCGCACTGCGGGCGATGCCGCCCAGCGCGGCCAGGAGGGGACTCATCTCTCGACGGAAACGAGGCGATCCGACACGCTGAAGATCCACGAGACGGCAACTCCAAAGGTCAAGTTCTGTTCGGCCTTCACCAGCGGGCTTGCCGCGACCACGGCGCCGCGCAAGCTGTCGTAGCGCACGAAGGCACCGACCCAGGTGCTATCGAAACGCCGCGAGACGCCCGCCAGCGCAAGCCAGCCGGCGTAACCGCCTCGCGCGTCGAAGGCCGGGCGCGCCGCCGTGGCGTCGGCGGTCCCCACGCCATACAGGTGCTCGTGAAAGCGCCGGTCGCCGAACACGGCACCGGCTTGCAGGCCCAGATCCCAACCGCCCGTGATGCCGCGCACATCGAGATTCAGGTGCGGGTTGAAAGTCCAGCCGATGTTGCGTGGCGAGCGTTGCAGCGTATAGGCGGCACGCAGCGGTGCACGCAATTCGAGCTTCAGGTGATTCGCGGCGTCGCGCCAAAATTCAACGTTGACGCTGGGCCCGAACTCGATGCGCGCCGGCAACTCGGCCATGCCTTCGCGCGCGTTGTTGTTGCGCGCCGGCGCCGCGGCGGCGAGACTCACGTCGATCTCAAAGCGGCGCGCGTCGACAAGCACAGCGCGCGCACCCTCACGATCCGCGCGCAGCCATTGGCCACGATAGACGAAGTACGGCAAGGGCAGCGCGTAGTAGGTGGCCTGGTCGGCGCCGCGATAGTCTGGCAGACGCAGCGCGGCAACTCCGACGCCGAGTTCCCACAGCGGCAATTTTTCGGTGGGGGGCACAGCCTGTGCCGCCACGGCGCGACACACCAGCAGGCCGGTCAGCAGGGCCACGAACAGGTGAAGCGGTATCGTCAGCGGCACGGGCCCGCACTGTATCACCCGGGTTCGCGGCACCAGGCGCTGCTGGTCACCTGCGCCAGGCCCTGCGACACTCGCGGGCGTATGCCCGCCGAAGCCGTACCCGGACCCACCCCCCCGTCGTTGCAGCCCGCGAGTGCCGCACCCGCGGGCTGGGGAACGTTGGCGTGGCAGCGCATTCGCTACTTCCTGTGGCTCAAGGCCGTTGGCATTTCACTGTTCTGCTGGGTTTTCTTCGTCGCCTACTTCCACTTGCTGCGCCATCCCCGGGTGGCCCCGATAGAGATGCCGCTGACGGCACTGGACCACGCGATTGCATTCAATCCCTGGGCGCTTGGGGTGTATGTGTCGCTGTGGTTCTATGTCGGTATTCCGGTGAGTCTGCAACCAAGCCTGCGCCATGCAATCGTCCATGGTTTGTGGGCCGGTGCACTGTGCCTGGCCGGACTGGCGTGTTTCTACCTCGTCCCCACGGCCGTTCCGCCGCTTACCCAGGGAACGGACTTGTCGGACCATCTGGGTTTCTCCGTGATCCAGGGGGTGGATGCCGCGGGCAATGCCTGCCCGTCGCTGCATGTGGCCACCGCGTTCTTCAGCGCGATCTGGATCGACCATCTGTTCAAGGAATTGCATGCGCCAGCAGCCGCGCGGGCGTTGAACGGCATCTGGTTCGTGCTCATCGCCTATTCCACGCTCGCCATCAAGCAGCATGTGGTGCTCGACGTGCTGGCCGGCATGCTGCTCGGCGGGGCGTTCGCGCTGGCGTCGCTGTATGTGCGGCTGCGCGCGCCCAAGCGGATATGATTGACCGCAGTCGTTGACGGGACGCAACGAACGCGATGGCACCGCATGGCTGCGCCAACGTCGAAACCGGGGAGTCCGAGCCGTGAGTTCGCTGCAAGAGATACAAGACCTGATTCAGAAGAAGTACGGAGTCGATCCGGCGACGCTCGATGCGAACGCAAGCTTGCGTGACCACGGCATCGATTCGCTGACGCTGGTGGAGTTTCTGTTCGCCGTGGAAGATCACTACCGAATCTCGATCCCCGAGAAGTACTCGGACGTCGACACGCTCGCGGCCCTGGCGCTGGCGGTGGACGAGATTCGGGCTGCGCAGACAGCATGATTGCGGCAAGCGCCGGCGAGCCGTGACACCGGCCATCAAGCACGCCGCCATCGTCGTCAGCGGCATCGGCGTGATCTCGCCGCATGGCGACGATGCCGCAGACATGTTCGCCGCGCTGATGCAGGGCGTTTCGGCGGTGCGAGAGGTCTTTCCCGATCTCGCCAAACCCGCAGCCGCCGCGACAGTCGCCTTCGACGAAACACGCTGGTTCACGAAGCTGCAACTCGCCGGGGTGGACCGGGTCAGCCAGCTCGCCGTCGCGGCGGCAGACCTCGCACTCAAGGACTCGGGCGCCGCGGGCAAGGTGGCCGCACAGCGCATCGGCGTGTATGTGGGCTGCGGCATGGGCGGCGCGGCGGCGCTGGAGGCGGCCTACACGGCGGGCCACCACGGCGGGCGCGTGCCGCCGCTGACCATTCCCGCCTTCATGCCCAATGCGCCGGCCGCACATGTGGCAATGCGCCATGGCATCCAGGGCCCCGTGCTCACTTACGCGGTGGCCTGCGCGTCGGCCGCAGTGGCGATCACCGAGGCCGCGAAGGCCATCCGCAGCGGCGAGATCGACCTGGCCATTGCCGGCGGCAGCGAAGCGCTGATCGTGCCTGGAGTGGTTGCAGCGTGGCAGGCGATGCAGACCCTGGCGAGCTTCGCGCCGGGCGAGGCGGCGACCGCGTGCAAACCCTTCGCCCTGAATCGCAGCGGGTTCGTGCTCGGCGAAGGCGCGGCTTTTCTGGTCCTGGAGCCTGACGCCCAAGCCCGTTCGCGCGGCGCCCGGCGTTACGCCGAGCTCGCGGGTTGGGGCCTGAGCTGCGATGCAACGCATCTGACCAAACCCGACGCGCCCGGCCAGCAGCGCGCGCTGCGCGCCGCGTTGGCGCAGGCCGACCTGCGGCCCGCCGACGTGGGCTATTGCAATGCCCACGGCACGGCCACCAAAGTTGGTGACGTGATCGAAGCCGCGGCGCTGGGCGAGGTCTGGGGTGGCGCGATCGACGCGTTGAGCGTGAGTTCAACGAAAGCCCTGCACGGCCATCTGCTTGGCGCGACGGGCGCGCTCGAAGCGGTGGTGACGGTGCTGGCGCTGCAGCGCGGCGAACTGCCGCCGAACGCGAACTGCGACACCGTCGACCCGGCGTGCCGGCTCAACCTTGTGCGCACTCCCGGCGAACTGATGCCGGGCCTGCAGGCGGCCATCAGCAATTCGTTTGCGTTTGGCGGAACGAATTCGGTGCTACTGTTCAAGCGCGCGTGATCTGATTTTTCGTGCGGATTCGGGTTCGAACGGGATAGGCATGGCTGTGCGCGGCTGGCCCGTTGCAGCCGATCGATCCTATTCGGTCGTGCTCGAACCCGTATCGGGCACGAAGCGCCACCACTCGGTGCGGTGATCCTCCTCGACCCAGCCCATCAGCAACCCCGCCGCGCCGCTTTCCTGCAGGGCCAGCTGCTGCACGTTACTCCTATCCCGGCTGACGACAAAGCGCGCGTCGCCTTGCCACCCAAGATGGCGGCTCAGCGCCGCGAGCATTTGGCTCGGCTGGCTTTGCATGAACGTGAATGGCATCGGCAAGCCGCTCCTCGCTTGTCGCGTGGCCGCGTGTGCTGCCGCCAGTGGCCCGCTCAGACTCGCGACACGCAACAGCGCCGCCGCGGGAAGCGTCTCTTCGTGCGCTTCGTCCAGGCACAACAAGGCGCCGTAGAGCGCAAGTTCGGTCCAGGCGCCGAGGCGTCGCGGCCGCTGCCCCAGGCGCCGCACCAAGCGGTCGCGCCAGTCGGGCGGCAGCGGATCCACGACGACGTGGGCCAGCAGGTGCCAGCGCCCGGATGCATTGCTCATGCTGCGCAATCCTCCAGCACGACCGCCGCATGCCCGCCGCCGAAACCGAGGATGCTGGCCAGCACATGGCGCACCGCTTGCGGTGCGTGTGGCGCCTGGAGTGCCGAAGGGGTCTGCAACGCCGGGTCGATCGGGTAGTCGACGCTCGGCCATGCGCCCGACTCCAGGCAGGCGGTGAGCAGCGCGATTTCCGCGGCGCCCGACGCGCCCAGGGTGTGGCCGATCTCGCCCTTGAGCGCGACCAGTCGCGGCATCGGCTCGAACACCTCGCGCAAGGCGAGGATCTCGGCGGCGTCGTTGCTGGGGCTGCCGGCGGCCTGCGGTTTGAGCAGGTCGATCTCGTGCGCCCGCAGCCCCGCCGCGGCGAGCGCCTGCCGGCACATCGCGACCACGGCGTCAGGCACGCAACCCGCCGCGTCGCGCCCGTCGACGACGTTGGCGCCGCCCGCGATGCGCCAACGCGCCGGTGCGCACGACACGTACAGCGCCGCGACGGCCTCGCCCAGAACCAGGCCGTCCCGGCCGGCGCCGAGCGGCAAGGCACGTGTGGGGCTCAGCAACTGCATGCCGCCGAAGCCGCCGACGCTCAGCCGATTGCGCAACTCGATGCCAAGCACGAGCGCATGCTCGGCGTGACCCATGCCGACCAGATGGTGCGCGCTGAGCAACGCATTCAGGCTCGACGTGCAGGCCGTCGACACGGTGTACGCCGCGCCGCGCCAGCCGAGCCACGCCGCCACGTGCTCGGTCAGGCTGTGGCAGTCGCCCAGCAGCGCGCCGCCGTCATCGCACATGCCGATGTCCAGCGACGAGGAGGCAACGAACAAGGTGCCGTCGCGTGGCCCGGCCAAGGCGCCGCTTGCGCAGGCGACGCGCTCGACAATGCGCCGGGCGCGTGCCAGCCAGCCACCGGGCGCGGCGCCTTCACCGCCGTCGTCGGCGATCGCGCGATACGGCCAGGCCCAACCGGGTGCGACTTGCATCGTGCCGGGCCGAACATCAACAGACGCGGCACCGCCCCGCCGCAGCGCCAGCACAGCCGCATCCAGATCGAGCCCCAGCGCGCACGCCAGGCCGCGCCCGGCCAGGAATACCGGTTTCATGCGCCGCGTTTGCGCAAGTGGTGGGCCAGGCTCGCGATCGACGCAAGGGCGCGCCGCGTCTCCTTGCTGTCGGCCATGCGCACGCCAAACCGTTCCTGTATCGCCATTGAAATCTGCAGCGCGTCGAGCGAGTCCAGGCCGAGGCGCGAGTCCGGGCCGAAGAGCATCTCGTCGTCGAGCAAACCGCCCTCGGGCAGCGCCTTCTCGGCCGCTTCAAGCACGAGCAGTTTGAGTTCGGCGATGCGTGAACTCATCGTGGCGCGCGCCCGAACAAGAGCGCGGCGATCGCGAACATCAGCACCGCAAAGCCACCCAGGCGCAGCACATGCGGCATCGCCGCGGCGACATCGCCGCCGCGCAGCAACACGCTCAGCAATGCCTCGAGTCCCCAGTTCATCGGCGACCATTCGGCGATGCGTTGCATGAAGGCAGGCATCACGAACTTGGGCACCATGATGCCGCCGATCGCCGCCATCAACACGTTGACGATCGGGCCCACCGCGGTGGCTTGCGCATGCGTGCGCAGCGCGCACGCGAGCGCCAGGGCCATGCCCACTGCGGCCAGGCTCAACGCAACCAGCGTGACGAACAACGCGCCCCAGTGGATGCCTTGCAGCGACAGCGCGTCGCCGCCGATCAACGGCATCAGCCACACGCCCACGGCCAGCATCAATGCCGCCTGAATCGCGTTCACGCCGAGGTAGGGCAAGGCCTTCGATGCGAGCAGCACCGCACGCGGAACGCCCAGGCTTTGCAGCCGCGCCAGCGCCCCCGTGCTGCGCTCGTGCACAAACAGGCTGGACATCGCCGCGATCACGAAGAACATGCCGAACACCAGCCACGCCGGAACGTTTTGCTGCACGGCGCTGGGTTGCGGGCCGCTCGTCGCAAAACGCTCGGCGTGCACGACGCTCAGCATCGACGCCTCCGGCGGCGCTGGCGCGCCGGCAGCGGCGAGCGCGTGGCGCGCTTTCGATTCGCCGGCCATGCCGCTCAGTTCGGCACGCAGCGCGTTGAACAGGTTCGCGTCGATGCCGGGTTCGGCGAGCAGCTTGATGAGCGCGACCTTCGGCAACGCCGGCGTCGCCAGTTCGTCCGACAGGCCAGCCTGCAGCACGAGCACGTACTTGAGCTGGCCCGAGCGCAGCCGTTCCTGCCAATCGGCGCCCAGTGGCCGCGGCGGGCCGTGCTGGCGCTGCCACTGCGCGAGCAGCGATCCCGTGTTCGCGCCGCTGTCCTGCGCATCGACGCTGTAGCGCAGCGTGCGCGTCGGCGGGCTGTACACGTCTTTCAGCGCGAGCGACATGATGACGATGAACATCACCGGCATCAGGAACAGCGCTGCCAGACCGTGCGCGTCGCGCGTCAGCGCGAGCAGTTCTTTCCTGATGAGCGCGGCGAGCATCTTGCGTCTGGCTATTCGTCGCGCAACGAGCGATGCGTCAGCGCCAGGAACAACTGTTCGAGGTTGGCGCGGCCGAATTCGGCGTGGCGCACGCGCGCCCCGGCGGCGTCAAGCGCAGCCAGCACTTCGGCGGGCGGCGTTGCCGAGCGCAGTTGGAAGCGTTCGCCAAGCGAGCGCACCGTGCCGAAGCGCGACAGGATTGCCGTCAACGCCTCGGCCGGCAGGCCGTCGGCCGCGAGCGTCAGCATGCCGCTGTCTTGCACCAGCAACTCGTCAAGCAGGCCGGCGCGCAGCACGCGCCCGTGGTCCAGGATCACGACGTGCTCGGCCATCGCCTCGATCTCCTCCATGTAGTGCGAGGCGTAGATCACTGCGGCGCCGTCTTTGGCGAGGTTGCGGATCGCCTCCAACACAAAGGCGCGCGACTGCGGATCGACGCCGACGGTGGGTTCGTCGAACAGCAGCAATTCGGGCTCGGGCAGCAGCGCGATCGCCAGGTTCAGGCGGCGCTTCAGGCCGCCCGACAGCGTGTCGGCTCTTGTTCCCGCGAAGCGCTCGAGTTGCGCAAACGCCAGGCAGGCCGAGATGCGCTCGCCGCGCTTTGCACCGGTCAAGCGCCCGGCCGCGGCGAAACACGCGAGGTTCTCGGCGACGCTGAGCATCGGGTAGAAGGCATACTCTTGCGGCGCGACGGCAATGCGCGTCGGTGTGCTGGCGCGCACTGCCGCCAACGATTGCCCGTCGATCAGCACCTGCCCGCGCTGCACGGCGTGCAAGCCCGAGAGGTGCGAGATCAGCGTCGTCTTGCCCGCCCCATTTGGCCCGAGCAGGCCCAGCACCTGGCCACGCTTGGCGTGCAGCGACACATCGTCGAGGGCGGGGTTGACGGCCTTCGGGTAGCGGTAGCTCAGATGTTCGATCGTCAACATGGCGGCAGGCCCGAGAACTCAGGCCACGGCCGCTTTGAGGTCGCGAAAGAACACCTCCTCTTGCGCAGCCTGTTCGCGCAGGCGCGCCGCAATTTGCGCCGGAGCCATCGTTTCACGACCCTTCACCATGCGCGCGGCCTGCAACGCCAGG
Organism: Rhizobacter sp.; assembly: GCA_031396305.1. Lineage (GTDB taxonomy): Bacteria > Pseudomonadota > Gammaproteobacteria > Burkholderiales > Burkholderiaceae_C > JAEMQF01. The sequence goes on along the minus strand of JANNKM010000174.1, from coordinate 4,472 downwards.
GCGCGCCAGGCGTCGCCGATGTTCGTCAGCCGATCCGCCAGAAGCGAGAGCGCCGGCAAGCCGGCGATCTGCGCCGCCTCTTGCAGGAACGCCGCATAGATGAAACGAAAGCCCGCGCCGCCGGTGCCAATTTCTTCTTGCATGCGCACGATGTGGCCGATGAACGCGGTAGTCCCTGGGGCACCGGCCGGCAGACGCGTCAACTTGCGCGCCAACAAGCGCATTCCGGCCACGCCGGCAACCGGCACCGGCGCGAGCATGATGCGGCAGGTCTTGCGGATCGCCTTGAGCAGCGCGTCGGAGGTCACGGCATCGCGCGCGATCGCCGTCGGGTAGTAGAGCAAGCCCTTGGGCGCAAGCAGGCCCTTGGCGAAACGCGCGCGCGCCAGATCCGCGCTCGGGCAGCGCACCGGTGTTTCGAACACTGGGTCGCCGATCAAATAGTCGTCCCCCTCCTTGCCGTATACGAGCAGGTTGTGCGCATTGAAATGAAAGCGCATGTCGGGCGGAAAGTAGGGCAGCCAGTACACCGAGGTTTGCACGCCGACGAGTTGCCCTTGCGCGAGCAAGGCGTCAAGGCGCTCTTGACCGGCTTGCGGGCTGCGAAACGTCTCGAACGCAAAACGCGCGGCGAGCGGCGCCAGCAAGCCCTTGATGATGGCGCGCGGCGGCATTCGGTAGGCAATCAGCGGCAGGCCGGACAACTTGATGAACGGCAGGTAGGCGAACGACAGCGCTGACGCCAGGCCGAACGCCATGCTCTCCGACATCGGTACGCCGTGGTGGCTGTAGAGGTTGGCGATCACGCCGCTTTCGCAATGCGCGGCGTGGCGATGTTGAAACGCCAAGGGCTTCACGGCACGCTGCGCAAGGTGTCGAGCGTCAAGCCCAGCGCTTGCGCATAGCGCTGCAAATGCCGCTGCGGCAGCTTGGCAAACCCGGCCGCGTGCAGGTGGCGCTTCACACGCCATTGCCAGAAGCCGCTTGTCTGCGCGAGCAAGGCCGGGTCCATGCGGCGCGCATACATCCAGTACTCGAGCGGCGACGCGAGCCCGGCGTGAACGCGCGCGCGTGCCTCCTGCGCCTGCGCATCGAGAGTCTGCACCGCGTGGCGCGTGACGATTTCCTCGGCTTCCCAGCCGCGCGACGGGGTGATCACGAGGTGGCCGTCGGCGCCGCGGGCATACATCGCCTTGCGATGGCCCCCCAGTGTGGCGTTGCCCTCCTGCGGAACCGCGTCGACGTCCATCAGGCCACGCCCCGCACCGCTTCCATGCAGACAAAGCCGCTGGAGAATCGCCCACTTTCCGGAATGAACATCAGCAGCGTGTGGCCGGGCTCGATGCGCCCGGAGTGGAACAATTCGTCGAGCATGATGAATGGCGCCGCGGATCCGGTGTTGCCTTTGCTCGCGAGATTGCTGAACCAGCGCTCGCGCGGGATCGGCAAGCCGGCATCGGCGAGTCCCTCGATCATCGACTGCACGAAGAACTGCGACGACAGGTGAGGCAAGAACCAGTCAAAATCGTCTGCCCGCAGCTTGCGTTTTTGCACCAGCTGCGCCAGCGGATCGCGCAGCGTGGCGCGGCGTACGCTGTCATTGAGCAAACGCACGTCCTGTTTCACGGTGAAGATCGACTCCGTCGCCCATTCTGCGGGCGAAAAGCTGAGCCAGCCGCGCAGCGTTCCGTCGGCGTTCTTTTTCGCACCTGCATACATGCACGCCGGCAGTTCGTGCGCCGCCGAAGACAACTCGATCCAGTCGATGCGCAACGACAGTGGCGCGCGCGGCGTGGTCTCCAGCAGCACCGCGCCGGCACCGTCGGACAGCATCCAGCGCAGGAAGTCCTTCTCGAATGCAATCTCGGGGTGCACCTCGAGCGCGGCGATGCGGTGTTCGCTTTCGCTCTCGAAATTGCGCGCCAGCAGAATCGGCGACGCCAACTCCGAGCCGGTGGCGACGGCGCGACGCCCTTCGCCGGCGCGCAAGGTGAGCCACGCGTGTTTCAGCGCCGCGGTGCCGGCCAGGCAGATGCCCGCGCACGCCACGACTTCCAGGCGCGGCCAGCCCAATTCGCCGTGCACCATCACGGCGTGGTTGGGCATCAACTGGTCGGGCAGCGAAGTCCCCGTCGCCAGGCAGTCGACCTTGCCGATGTCGCCCAGCGCACGGATCGCCGCTGCGGTCAGTTGCGCATTGTTCAGCGCCGGCTCACCGGTCGCGCGGTCGATGGCATAGTGGCGCGACGTGATGCCGTTGCTGCGCAACACGACGCGCCGCGCGCGCGATGGCTTGCCGCCGATCTGGCCGAGGACGTCTTCGATTTCTTCGTTGCCGACGGGAGAAAACGGCAGGTAGGAGGCGGTTCGGGTGAGAAAGACTTCAGTCCTCATACAGGTGGCTGCGTTCCGTAGACGAGCCCGAGGGTGCCTCGAACCGGACCACGATTCTAGACAACCAGGCTTGCATGAAAGGACGCAACAGTGCTTGCAGCGCCAGACTCAGCGGAACGAGGGTGGCGATCATCGTCACCAGGAATGCAACGTACAGCGCCAGCAGGGGCTTGCGCCGCCGACTTCCGGGCGGTCCGGCGGCCATCAGCAGCTTGCCCCAAACGAAAAAACTGCGCGTCCCGGTGCGTTCGCTGAAATACAGGCGCGGGTCGACGCGTACGGCGCCCAGGCCGGCGAGCAACGGCAACGTGCCTTGCTCCCGACCCTGCAACAAAGCTTCGCGCAGCGCCATGCCGAAACGGCGCGTGCCGTGAATTTGCTGCGCGTTCAGGCCGGCAGCGGGCATGCCCCAAAAGTCTTGCTTCTTGCCGGTGAACAGCCAGCGCGGCGTAGTGATGAAGGTGGCCAACGTCGGGCCGGGGTCTGTGAGCACGACGTTGTCGATCAGGCGCGCACCGCAGCCTTGCAGCAGACTTGCAACTTTCTCGTGGGCTGAGAGCCACATGTTGCGGCAGGCGATCAGCGTCACCACCGGCCTGCCGCGCAACACGCGCTGGACCGTGGCGTCTTTCAGCGCAGCCGTGATCGGCTGCGAGGGCGCCAGGAACCACACCTGGTAGGGCAGGATCACGAGGTCGAAGTCTTCGTCGCCGGTCAACCCCAGAGGCTCCAGGGGGCACGGCACCAGATGCGCCGACTCGGGAAACGCGTCGAGAAACTTGAAGAAGGTCCAGGGGAACGGAAACGGCTGAATCGGCACCAGCTGCAGCACCGTGACTGTAAAGCGCCCATCCTCACGCAACGGCGCAATGACTCGGTCTGCCAGCGCTGTCAACTGACCGGTTTGCGAATAGCGCACGACCAGCACCTTCTTCATCGAGGCGCTCGCCGTCGGCACAGGCGCGTGCGCCAGTCACTCACCCAGATACGCGGCACGCACCTTGGGGTCGTTGAGCAACGTCTTGGCTTCGCCGCTCATCGTGATCTCGCCCGAGTCCATCACATAACCGCGCGTCGCGAGTTGCAGCGCGCGGCTCGCGTTTTGCTCGACCAGCAGGATCGTCGTGCCGTCGCGATGAAAGTTGTCGATGACTTCGAAGATCTTGTCGACCATGATGGGCGACAGGCCCATCGACGGCTCGTCCAGCAGCAACACTTTGGGCCGGGCCATCAGGGCGCGCCCCATCGCGAGCATTTGTTGCTCGCCGCCGCTCATGGTTCCGGCGAGTTGCGCACGGCGCTCCTTGAGGCGTGGGAACACGGCGAAGACTTTGTCGACGTCGGCGTCGATCTCGGCGTCGTCGCGCACGAAGGCGCCCATCAGCAGGTTTTCCGTGATCGTCATGCGCGCGAACACGCCGCGCCCTTCGGGCACCATCACCAGGCCCTGCTTGACGAGGTCCCACGAACCTTGGCCCTTGACGCTGCGGCCCATGAAGCGAATGTCGCCGTCGGCCGCAGGCTGGGTGCCGGTGATGGCCTTGAGCGTCGTCGTCTTGCCTGCGCCGTTGGCGCCGATCAGGCTGACGAGTTCGCCCTCATTGACTTGAAACGAAACGCCCTTGACGGCCTGGATGCCGCCGTAGGCGACTTTCAGGCCGATGACTTCGAGCAAGACTTGGTTGTTGTTGGTTGCCATGTGTTGTCCTGCGCTCAATGTGCCTTGTGGCCAGCGCCCAGATATGCCTCGATCACCTTCTCGTTGCGCTGCACGTCGTAAGGCGTGCCCTCGGCGATCTGCTTGCCGTAGTCGAGCACTGTCACCCGGTCACACAGGCCCATCACCAGCTTCACGTCATGCTCGATCAGCAAGATGGTGCGGCCGTCCTTGCGGATCTGGTCGATCAGCTCGCGCAGCACCACCTTCTCGGTGGCGTTCATGCCGGCGGCGGGCTCGTCCAGCGCGATCAGCTTGGGGTCGGTGGCCAGCGCGCGCGCGCTGGCGGCCTTCTCCGACGAGCAGCTGTCCGGCCGTGTGCGGCTCGGCGTGCCCGACGACTATGCCGACCGCTACCTGC
>JANNKM010000379.1:0-4883 GCA_031396305.1 Rhizobacter sp. | reverse complement strand
CTTCCACATCCGCGATCGCCACGCCGAACATCGCTTCGATCTGCTCGTGCACGGGTGAACTGTCGAAGTGCCTGGACTTCATGACGCGCGCGAATCGCGGCTGGATGTAGATGTCGACCCAGCACAGCGGCGCCGCGGCTTCGTCGCGCGTGCGCAAGGCGCTGATCCGCAGCCATGGCGTGCCGGGCGTGCAGCCCAGACTCTCGGCCAGGGTAGCGTCAGCGATCACGTGTTCATGGTCGAGGTGATGCCGCTTCACGCTTTCCGGATAGTTGAACCACTGGTCGAAGTTCGACACGGCGTGCGCGAACACGTTGCGCCGGCCGTTGCTCACCACGGTGGAGCCGCTGCCTGCCCGGCGCACGATCAGGCCGCCTTGCGACAACACGCGCAAGGCCTCGCGCACGGTGTGCCGGCCCACGTCAAGGCGCTCGCTGAATTCGGCTTCGGTGGGCAACAGGCTGCCGACCGCAAATACACCCGCGGCGATGTCGCGTTCAATCTGCTCGGCGATGCTCTTGTACAGCGCCCCGCCGGGTCGCCGCCCGCGCTGGCGCGGCAGCACCGCAGACGACGCTGCGGGCGGGGCCGCTCGGGGCTTGCTTGCGCCATTGCCCGCGGCCTTGCCGACTGCCCGTTCCCGGGCACTGCGTACGCTGCTCATTCGAGCAGGCGCAGTGCCGCGCTCAAGCGTTCGCTGTAGTCGGCGCGCGCCGCCAGCGCCGACTCAGGCGTCCACTTCAGAAAGCCCTCGCCGGTTTTCATGCCGAACTTGCCCTCAGTCAGGCGCTGTTCCAGGCACTTCGCAAGCACGGCCGTGTTCGACAGAGTCGGGTAGATTTCGCGCGCCGCCGTGGCCATCGACTCCCAGCCCGAAATCTCCTTCTGCAGCACCGGACCGCAAGCAGCGTAACGAAAGCCAAAGCTGTAGCGCACCGCGATGTCGATGTCTTCGACCGAGGCGATGCCGCTGTCGATGAGCGACAGCACTTCGCGCATCAACGCGTGCTGGATGCGGTTCGCCAGAAAACCGGCGATGTCGCGCTTCACCAGCACCGGCTTCTTGCCTGCGGCGGCAAACATCGCGCAAACCTGCTGCGCGAGCGCCGCGTCGGAATCGGCGCCGAGCACCACTTCGACGAGCGGCACCTGATGTGCCGGCATGAAGTAGTGCATGCCGAACATCCGGGAACGCGATGCCAGGCCCTGGGCAATTCGCGAAATCGCGAAGCCCGAGCTGTTGCTGCCGATTGCCACAGCGGCGGGTACACGCGCCTCCAGCCAGGCGAACAGTTGCTGCTTCAGCAGCAGGTCTTCCTTGATGGTCTCGATCACCAGTGTCACCGCCGCCCAGGCATCGAACGCGTCGAGCGCGTGCACGCTCAGCACCCCCGGTGCTTGCGCACAATGCAGACTCTCGGCCAGTGCCAGCGTGCTCGCCTGGCAGGCGTTGGCGCGCGCCGCATCGCGCAGCAGAAGCACCACGTCGCAGCCCTGCGCGACGAAGCCTGCCGCGATGCCGCAGCCCATCGTGCCGGCGCCGATCACGGCCACCCGGGGTTTGGCTTTGTCCATATATTGACTTGACTGAACGCGGTAACGCAGGCCCAGCTCCTGGCGCAAATTGCCTTGAGAGCGAACCCGCTTCGGGTCAACCCTCACTTGACAGCGTGACTTGGGGCAGCCCTAATATCCGTATATTTAGTCGGCTTGTCAATTCACCAAACCCCTGCACTGCCACTTCAGGATCGCACCTTGCCAAGAATCGAATCCGTCCAGGTCGCCGTCGCCCGCGTCCCGCTGGACCGGCCAACGTCGTTCTCCACGCGCACCGTCACCGAGCGCCACTTCTGCATCGTCAAAGTGCGCAGCACCGACGGCGTTGAAGGCATCGGCTTTTGTTATGTGGGCAGCAAAGGCGGTGACGTGGCGAAGGTCGCGGTGCAGCAGTTGCTCGCCCCGGTGCTCATCGGTCAGGACAGCCACCGCAGCGAAGGCCTGTGGAACGACATGTACCAGGAGGCGTTGCTGCAAGGGCGCTCGGGCGCAGTGATGCGTGGCATCTCGATCCTCGACACCGCCCTCTGGGACCTGAATGCGCGCAGCAACAAGCTGCCGCTGCACGACTACCTGGGCTGCCTGAACCGCGAAAAGGTGATTGCCTATTGCAGCGGAGGCTACTACCTCGACGGCAAGACGCCCGCCGACCTCGGCCGCGAGATGGCGGGTTATGTCGACATCGGCTTCACGGCGGTGAAGATGAAGACCGGGCGCCTGTCCCCCGCCGAGGAGGAAAAGCGCGTCGCCGCGGCCCGCGCCGCGATCGGCCCCGACGTGGTGTTGATGCTCGACGTGAACAACGGCTGGTCCGACCTGCCCACTGCGCTCGAATACGCGCGGCGCTTCGAGCCCCACAACCCGTACTGGCTGGAAGAGCCGTTCCTGCCCGACGCCATCGACCTGCATGCGCGCCTGGCGCAACTCACGTCGATCACGATCGCCACCGGCGAAATCGAAGTCGGGCGCTGGCGCTTTCGCGAACTCATCGATTCCGGCGGCGCCGAAATCCTGCAGGCCGACGCCGCCGTCTGCGGTGGCATTTCCGAGTGGCGCCGCATCGCCGCGCACGCCGCCAGTTGCGGTGTGACGGTGAGCCCGCATTGGTTTCATGATTTGCACGCCCCGCTCGTCGCCGCAACGCCCAATGCACGCTACGTGGAGTTCTTCCCTGACGACCAGGTGCTGAACTTCCGACGCCTGATTGACCGCCAGCTCGAACACAAAGGCGGCTACGTGATGCTGCACCAGAGCCCGGGCCTGGGCTTCAACTTCGATGAAGCGGCGGTGGCGCGCTATGCCGGCGGCGCTTCGGCGTGGACGACGATTTCCTGAGTCGGCTCGAATGAGCGAAGCCACGCTCTCGCCGGTGCGCGCGCAAGCGCTGCGCGAATTCATCGCGCGTGCGTTTGTCGCCGTCGCCATGCCGGCCGACGATGCGCAAACCGTTGCCGAATTGATGACGCAGGCAGACCTGCAAGGCTCCGACGGCCATGGCGTGATTCGCCTGGCGCCTTACATCAAGCGCATCAAGGGCGGCGGCATCAATTTGCGGCCGAAGATGCGCATCATTGAAGAACGCGCTGCCACCGCGCTGCTCGACGGCGATAACGCGATGGGGCATCTGGTGATGTCGCGCGCGGCGCAAATTGCTGCCGAGAAGGCGCGCAGCGCCGGCATCGCCTGGGTCGGCTCGCGCTTCAGCAACCACGCCGGGCCGGCGTCGCTGTATGCACGCATGGCGCTGCCGCACGACATGATCGGCCTGTACTTCGCGGTCGGCAACGCGAACCACTTGCCGGCGTGGGGCGGTCTGACGATGCTCTTGTCGACGAACCCGATCGCGGTGGCGGTTCCATCGGGCAGCGAAGCGCCGGTCGTGCTCGACATGGCGACGACCGTCGCCGCTTACGGCAAGGTCAAGGCAAAGGCGCAACGCGGCGAAATGATGCCCGAAGGCTGGATGATCGACCGCGCCGGCAAACCCCTGCTCGACCCGAAACGCGCCGACGAGGGCTTCCTGCTGCCAATCGGCGGCTACAAGGGCTACGGCCTGGCGCTCATCGTCGGCCTGCTCGCCGGCACGCTGAACGGCGCCGCGATGGGCCGCGACGTGCTCGACTTCAACAAGGACTTCACCGGAACCACGAACACCGGCCAGGCGATCGCGATGATCGACATCAAGGCCTTCGGCGCCGTGGCGGAATTCAAGCGCGGCGTCGATGCACTGGTGCGCGACTTGCGGGGCAGCGAGCGCATGCCGGGCGTCGAGCGAATCTGGTTGCCCGGCGAACAAAGCCACGCGAAGCGGATTGCAAATGCGCGCGACGGCATTCCACTGAGCGCCGCCTTGCTGGTCACGCTGGCAGGTGTCGCTTCCGAACTCGGCATCGCGCCACTGGACTCGGCATGAAATCTCTCATCAACCACCTCACAGCAGCCGCGTTGGCCGCGCTGCTGCCTTTCACCGCGAGCGCCCAAGGCGCCTACCCCACCAAGCCCATCCGCATGATCGTGCCGCTCGCCGCAGGCAGCGCGGTGGACGTGGCGGCGCGCATCGTCGCGCAGAAGATGTCTGCGTCGATGGGCCAATCCGTGATCGTCGAAAACCTGCCCGGCGCGGCGGGTCTCACCGGCGCCGACCGAGTCGCGAAAGCCGCAGCGGATGGCTACACGATCGGCGGCTTCAACGACAGCATCATGACGATGGTGCCGGCGTTGCATGCGAAGATGCCGTGGGACATCGTGCGCGACTTCACTCCCGTGTCGCTTGTCGCCACCATCGAATGGGGTCTGGTCGCAAACCCCGCCGCGACGTATCAAGACGCCGCCGGCCTGATCGGCGCGGCGAAGGCGGCGCCGGGGCGAATCGACTACGGATCGGGCGGCATCGGCAGCCCGCAGCACATCGCAATGGCATTGCTTGCCTCGGACGCCGGCGTGACGCTGAACCACATACCGTACAAGGGCGCGACGCAGGCCGGCATCGGCGTGGCTGGCGGCGAGGTGGCCGTCGCGATGCAGGGCCTGGCAACTGTCAACTCGCTGATCAAGGCAAACAAGGTCAAGCTGCTCGGCGTGGCGACGGCGCAGCGCATGGCTCAGTTCCCCGACGTGCCCACGCTCTCCGAATCCGGCCTGCGCGGCTTCACCTTCAACTCATGGTTCGCCGTGCTCGCGCCCGCGGGGACGCCGGCCGACATCGTCGCCAGACTGAACGCTGAAATCGTCAAGGCCCTGACTGATGCCAACGTGCGTGAGCAACTCAATGCGCAGGGTCTCACGCCACGCGGCTCGAGCGCCGAGGAACTGGGCAGCGCGACGAA
>JANNKM010000138.1:0-27231 GCA_031396305.1 Rhizobacter sp. | reverse complement strand
GGGCTGATGGCGCTGGGATTCGCCCATGCGCTGCCCGCCTGGCTGCTGCTGCCCCTGATGGTGCTGGCCGCGATGGTTTTCGGCATGGCCTGGGCCGCGGTACCTGGCGCGCTGCAGGCGTGGCGTGGCAGCCATGTCGTGATCACGACGATCATGTTCAATTTTCTTGCCTCCGCGTTGCTCGCCTTCGTGCTCATCGACGTGCTGAAGGAACCCGGCAACATGACGATCGAGAGTCGCAGCTTCGGCGCGAGTGCCAAGGTGCCCGGCGTGCATGAAGCGTTCGCCTGGTTCGGAATCGAATGGCCGCGTTCGCCGCTGAACCTGAGTGTGCTGCTCGCTGCGGCCGCCGCGCTGGGCGTGTATTGGTTGCTGTGGAAGACGAAGTGCGGTTACGCGCTGCGCGCCGTGGGCCACGCGCCCGAGGCCGCGCGCTACGCCGGCATCCGCCCGCGCGCGCAGATCGTGCGCGCGATGGCGATCTCCGGGGCGCTTGCCGGGCTGGTGGGAATCAACGAAGTGGCGGGTGTGCACGGCAGGCTGCTGCTCGACTATGTGGTCGGTGCCGGTTTCGCCGGCATTGCCGTATCGCTGATCGGGCGCAACCATCCAGTGGGCATCGTGCTCGCCGCGCTGCTGTTCGGCGCGCTCTACCAGGGTGGCGCCGAACTCGCGTTCGAGGTCGCGGGCTTCAGCCGCGACATGGTGTTCACGCTGCAGGGGCTGATCGTGCTGTTCTGCGGCGCGATGGCGCAAGTCGCCGCGCCGACATTCGCCCGCAGCTGGGCAGCATGGCAGCGCCACCGCGACGCGCGTGCGGCAGCGGGCTGACACGCGTTCACCGCAGGGCAGCGCGCATGGATGAAGTCGGCATCGCCACCCTGCTCGCCTCGACGCTGCGCGTGTCGGTGCCGTTGATCCTGTGTGCGCTGGCCGGCGTGCTCTCCGAGCGCTCCGGCGTCATCGACCTCGGCCTGGAAGGCAAGATGCTGCTGTGCGCGTTCGCGGCAGGCAGCGTCGGCGCGTTCAGCGGCTCGATGCTGCTGGCGCTGTGCGCCGCGGTCAGCGTCGGCGTGCTGGTGTCGATGCTGCACGGCTACGCCTGTGTGAGCCACAGCGGCGACCAGGTCGTGATGGGCATGGCGATCACGATGACCGCCGCCGGGCTCACCGTCGTGCTGGGAATCGCCTGGTTCCAGCAAGGCGGGCAGACGCCGCCCTTGCCCGATTCGGTACGCCTGTCGAACTGGTTCACGGGCGCGGCTGCCGCAGTGCGCGACGTACCGCTCATCGGTGCGGTGCTCGCACTGGGGCTGCTGGGCCACAACGGATTCGTCTACCTCAGCATTGCATTGGTCCCGGCTCTGTGGTGGCTGCTGTTCCGCACACGCTTCGGCCTGCGCCTGCGCGCCACCGGAGAAAACCCGGCGATGGTCGACGCCGCGGGTGTGTCCATCGTCAGGCTGCGCTACACCGCACTCGCCGGCAACGGCGTGCTCGCCGCGCTGGCCGGCGCCTACCTCGTGCTGGCACAGAACCCGAGTTTCATTCCGCACATGACAGCCGGCCGCGGCTACATGGCATTGGCGGCGATGATCTTCGGCAAATGGCATCCGGTGGGCGCGCTGTGGGCGTGCCTGTTGTTCGGCTTTCTCGACGCGGCGGCGATCCGCTTGCAGGGCGTGAGCCTGCCCGGCATCGGCAGCGTGCCGGTGCAATTGATCCAGGCGCTGCCGTATCTCATGACGGTCGTGCTGCTGGCCGGGTTCATCGGCCGGGCGCGGGCGCCGAAGGCTCTCGGGGTACCGTACGTCAAGGAGCGTTGACTTCGCCTGAGTGCAGCGGCGCGCCGCTGCTGCGCCCCGCGTCGCATTGTGTGATCTACGCAGGCCCAAAGTGGCAGTTTGATGGTGCGCGCCAACCTTCGTCGAGAATTGACTGCATGACTGCGCGTGTCACCTCCGGCCCAGCTGCTCGAATCAGGGGCGCACTTCTCGCGCTCCTGTTCCCGTTTGCGACCGGCGCTGCCGCCGCGGCCGGCACGCCGCAAGCCCCCGCCGACGCGCCCGCCTTCACCGGCCGCTGGGTGCAAGCCTTCGCCGCCTACGGGCCGCCGAAATACGGACCCGACTTCACGCACTTCGAGTACGTGAATCCGACGGCGCCCAAGGGTGGAACCTTGCGCCTGCGCGGGCCGGACCGACGCACCAGCTTCGACAAGTTCAACCCCTGGACGGTGCGCGGCAGCGCACCTGCCGGCGTGATGATCTGGATGGTTGAGGGCCTGGCGCATTTGGCGCAGGACGAGCCGCAGACGATGTACGGCCTGCTCGCGCAGGAAATGATGGTCGCGCCGGACCTGTCGTCGATCACGTTCCGCATCCACCCGGCGGCACGCTTCAACAACGGCGACCCGGTGCTCGCCGAAGACGTGGCACACAGCTTTCGCATGCTCAGCAGCAAGCAGGCCGCGCCCGACGTGCAGACGCAGCTTGCGGGCATCGCCGGCGCGACGGTGGTGAATGAGCGTACCGTGCGCTTCGAGCTGCGCGACAAGAGCAAGGACCAGTTGTTCATCGCCGGCACGATGCCGGTGTTTTCGCGCAAATGGGGCGAGGGCAAGAAGTTCGACGAGATCGTCATCGAGTGGCCGATCCTTTCCGGCCCGTACCGCATCGCCAAGGTCGCGATGCCGAGCCGCATCGAGTTCAGCTTCAACCCCGACTACTGGGCCAAAGACCTGGCGGTGCGGCGCGGCCACTTCAACTTCGAGCGCGTGATCTACCGTCTTTACCAGGACAACGCGGTCGCGCGCGAAGCCTTCAAGGCCGGCGAGTTCGATCTCTACAAGGAGTACGGTGCGCGCTCCTGGGTGCGGCTGCACAAGGGCGTGAAATGGGACGACGGGCGCATCGTCAAGAGGCGTTTCACCACCGCCACCGGCCAGGGCTTGCAGGCGCTGAACCTGAACATGCGGCGGTCGATCTTCAAGGACATCCGCGTGCGCGAAGCGCTCGGCCTGGCCTGGGACTTCGACACGATCAACAAGCTCGGCCAGTTCAAGCGCGCCAACAGCGTGTTCAACAACTCCGAATTCGCCTCCGTGGCCATGCCCAGTGCCGCGGAGCTGGCGCTGCTGCAACCGTTTCGCGCTGACCTGCCCGCCGAGGTGTTCGGACCGGCCTTCGTCGCGCCGGCGACGAGCGGCAAGCCGGAGAACCTGCGGCGCAACCTGCTGCGCGCGCGCGACCTGTTGGCGCAGGCCGGCTGGAAAGTGGGCGACGACGGCAAGCTGCGCAACGCCGCCGGCGAATTGTTCGAGATCGAGTACCTGACGCCGCGCGAAGCCGGCATGAGCGATTACCAGCGCAACCTCGAAAAACTCGGCATCACGCTGAAGGAACGCGTCGTCGACTTCGCGATCTTCCGCCGCCGCCTGGAGGAGTTCGACTTCGACGTCATCACGATCGTCGAGGGCGATTTCACCTTGCCCAAGGCAAACGATCTGGTGGGGCTGTACGGCAGCAAAGCCGCCGATGAAAAAGGCTCGAACAATTTCCGCGGCGTGAAGAGCCGTGCCGCCGACGCGCTGCTCGAGGCCATCGGCCGGGCCACGACGATGCGGGAACTGCGCGACGCGGCGCGTGCCTTCGATCGCGTCGTGATGTGGAACCATTGGCAGATGCCCGAGCTGTACGCCAACACCGAGAACGTGTCTTACTGGAACAAGTTCGGCATCCCGGCAAAACAGGCAGACTACTTCGGCGCCGACATCCTGATCGGCGGTTTCATCGAATTCGGCCCCTGGCCGCTGTGGACCTGGTGGGACAGGTCGCTCGACAAGACGGCGAATTGAGATGCTGAGCTACATCGTCAAGCGCATCCTGCTGATGATCCCCACGTTGCTGGGCGCGCTGACCATCACCTTCATCGTGATGCAGTTCGTCCCGGGCGGCCCGGTGGAACAGATCATGGCCGAGGCGCGCGCATCGCAAAAGGGCGGAGAGTCGGGCGGCTACAAGGCCGGGCGCGACATCGACAAACAGCAGATCGAGGAGCTGAAGAAACTCTACGGCTTCGACAAGCCGGCGCATGTGCGCTACATCGAGATGCTCGGGAGTTTCGCGCGCTTCGACCTGGGCAAGAGCTTCCTGCAGAACAAGCCGGTGTGGGATCTCATCAAGGAAAAACTCCCGGTGTCGATTTCGCTCGGCCTGTGGACGTTCCTGATCTCCTACCTGATCTCGATACCGCTGGGCGTGGCCAAGGCGGTGCGCGAGGGGACCCGCTTCGACGCCGCGACCACGCTGTTCGTGCTGCTGGGCTACGCGATTCCCGGCTTCGTGCTCGGCCTGCTGCTGATCGTGTTCTTCGCCGGCGGAACTTTCCTCGACTGGTTCCCGCTGCGCGGCCTGACCTCCGACAACTGGGAGGAACTGAGCTGGCCGGCGCGCATTGCCGACTACCTGTGGCACCTGGCGCTGCCGCTGACCTGCCTGGTGATCGGCAGCTTCGCAGTGATGACGATGCTGACGAAGAACACTTTCGTCGAAGAACTGCGCAAGCAGTATGTGCTGGTGGCGCGCGCCAAGGGCCTGTCGCCGCGGCGCGTGCTCTACAAGCATGTGTTTCGCAACGCGTTGATCCCCATCATCACCGGCTTTCCCGCGGCCTTCATCGGCGCGTTCTTCGCCGGTTCGGTGCTGATCGAAACGCTTTTCTCGCTCGACGGCCTGGGCCTGCTGGCCTACGAGTCGGTGATCCGGCGCGACTACCCCGTCGTGCTCGGGTCGCTCTACCTGTTCACGCTGATAGCGCTCGTCGTCAAGTTGATCTCCGACCTGCTGTACGTCGTGGTCGATCCGCGCGTGCAGTTCACGAGCGCGGCGAAGTGAGTTCAGCCCCCGCGCCGCTGTCGCCGAACCGGCGCGCCTGGCTGCGCTTCAGGCGCAACCGGCTGGGCTACTGGTCGCTGTGGGTCTTTGCCGCGATGCTCGTCGTCGCCACCTGCGCCGAACTCGTGAGCAACGACCGCCCGATCGTTGCGCGCATCGACGGGCAGTGGCAAGCGCCAATGTTCAACAACCCGAGCGAGAAAGAACTCGGCGGCGACTTCGCCACGCCCACCGACTGGAAAGACCCCTTCATCGACAAGCTGCTCGCAGGAGACGGGAACTGGGCGCTGGTCACGCTGAATCCGCATTCGGCGACCTCGGTCGATTACTTCGCGATGGTGTCGGACCCGGCGCCGCCGAGCGCGAAGAACTGGCTCGGCACCGAGGGCAACGGCCGCGACATGGTGGCGCGCCTGCTCTACGGATTTCGGGTCAGCATCTGGTTCGCGATCGCGCTCACGCTGACGGGCACGGTGCTCGGTGTCGCCGCGGGCGCGTTGCAGGGCTTTTTCGCCGGCCGGATCGACCTGACGCTGCAGCGCCTGATCGAAATCTGGGGCTCGGTGCCCGAGCTCTACCTGCTCATCATCTTCGCGTCCATCTTCGAGCCCTCATTGCTGCTGCTGCTGATCCTGCTGTCGCTGTGGGGCTGGATGGGCCTGTCGGATTACGTTCGCGCCGAATTCCTGCGCAACCGCAACCTCGAGTTCGTCAAGGCCGCGCGGGCGCTGGGCCTGTCCAACGCACAGATCATCTGGCGCCACGTCTTGCCCAACTCATTGACCCCGGTGATCACGTTCCTGCCGTTTCGCATGAGCGCGGCGATCTTCGCGCTGACCTCGCTCGATTTTCTGGGCCTGGGCGTTCCGCCCACCGTGCCCTCGCTGGGCGAGCTGCTCAAGCAGGGCAAGATCAATCTGGATTCATGGTGGATCATCGGCCCGACGTTTCTGCTGCTGATGTTCACGATGCTGCTGCTCACCTTCATCGGCGACGCGCTACGTGATGCCTTCGATACGCGAAAGTCATGAAGTGAAACTGGCATACGTCCACTTGTGTCAGGCCTGGCGTGGATCACAGGCTGCTTTCGGGCCCAAAGCTGCCCGTAGGCGTGCGTTCAGCCTGCCAAGGTTTCCACGCCAGGGCGACGGCAGCGCCCTGCTGCCACCAGCCGTTGCCTGCCACGCCTTTGCCTGCTGCCTGGGTGAGGGGGCAGGTGGCTTGGGGTACGGGCGCAGGCCCTCACTCGCGGTGGCCCCAAGCTGCCCCCGAGAAGACCTGGTTGATGGCGCAACGGTTGTGGGCCGACTCCGGTGCCCCGCGAGCGTGGGGCCGGAGAACGTACCCCGGGCCATCTGCCCTCGCTCCACGCGAGCAGGCACGTCGAGTCGAACGGCAGCATTGGGCCCGAAAGCAGCCACTGACGCCGCTTCGGCGTTTCGTGAGTCGCGGGTCGCGCAAAGCGCGGTGGAGCAACTGAGATGAGCGGCACCGCGCTTCTCGAAATCGACCGCCTGAACGTGCGCTTTGGCGCATCCACCGTCGTCGACGATGTCTCCTTCAGCGTCGCGGCAGGTGAAAAGTTCGCGCTGGTGGGCGAATCGGGTTCGGGCAAGACGATCACCGCGCTGTCGGTGCTGCGCCTGGTGGACGGCGCGGCGAGCAGCGGCTCTATTCGCTTTGCGGGCGAGGATCTGATGCAAAAGAGCGAGACGCAGATGCGCGCCTTGCGCGGCGCACGCATCGGCATGATCTTCCAGGAGCCGATGACCGCGCTGAACCCGCTGTACACGGTGGGCAACCAGATCGGCGAAGTGCTCAAATTGCACGAGGCGATGCTGCCGAACGTGGCGCGAGCGCGCGCGATCGAACTGCTGGCCCGCAGCGGCATTCCGGAACCTGAGCGCAGGGTCGACAGTTATCCGCATCAGCTCTCCGGCGGCCAGCGCCAGCGCGCGATGATTGCGATGGCGCTGGCCTGCAAGCCGCAGCTGCTGATCTGCGACGAGCCGACCACCGCGCTGGACGTGACGATCCAGGCGGAAATCCTGAGTCTGCTCGACGAATTGCAGGCCGAGATGGGCATGGCGCTGCTGTTCATCACGCACGACCTGAACCTCGTGCGACGATTCACGCACCGCGTAGGCGTGATGGAGCGCGGCAAGCTTGTCGAGCTAGGCACCACCGCCGCGGTGTTCGCCAACCCCATGCACGACTACACGAAGAAACTGCTCGCGAGCCGCCCGCAACGCCTGGTGCAGCCGCCCGACGATGCGGCGCCCGTCCTCGTGCAGGCGCGTGATGTGGGCGTGAGCTTCGCGCTGCGCCGAGGCTGGTTCGGCAAGCGCCAGTTCCAGGCGGTGCGCAATGCAAGCTTTGAGTTGCGCCGCGGCCAGACGCTGGGCATCGTCGGCGAGTCGGGCTCGGGCAAGACGACGCTGGGCATGGCCTTGCTCGCGCTGGAAGGGCTCGCCGCGGGGTCGGTCGAGTTCGACGGTCAACGCATCGACAACGCCGACGGCGCGACGCTGCGCACGATGCGCCGGCGCATGCAGGTCGTGTTTCAGGATCCGTTTGCGTCGCTCTCGCCGCGCATGACGGTGGGGCGCATCGTCGGCGAGGGCCTGGCCCTGCACCGCCCTGACCTGTCGGATGCACAGCGCGAACTGCTGGTGGCCGAGATGCTCGACGAAGTCGGTTTGAGCGAACGCCACGGTGTGGCCGGCGTGCTGCAGCGCTATCCCCATGAGTTTTCAGGCGGCCAGCGCCAGCGCATCGCGATCGCGCGCGCCGTCGTGCTGCGCCCCGAGGTCCTGGTGCTGGACGAGCCGACCTCGTCGCTCGACGTGTCAGTGCAGCAGCAGGTGCTGCGTCTGCTGGTCGAACTGCAGACACGCCACCGCCTGAGCTACATCTTCATCAGCCACGACCTCGCAGTAGTGCGCGCGATGTCGCATCGCGTCCTCGTGATGAAAGACGGCGCGATCGTCGAAGCCGGTGAAGCGCAGGCGCTGTTTGCGTCACCGTCGCAGACGTATACCCGGCAACTGCTCGCCGCGGCGCACCTGGCCTGACGGGCGACGCGCCGTATCAGTCGTGCTCGCCATCGTCGTCACGCGACGAGTCGTGCGCGTCGTGGTGGCGGCGCTTGCGCGTTGGCATTACATAGCCGGCCAGATCGTCAGCGCTGGCCTTGTAGGCGTGCAGCACGCCGGGAATGAGGCGGTAGCCGGTGAAGTCCGTGCCCGCGGGGAACGGCGTTGCAGACACCGTGCCGGCTGCATCGATCGCAAAGCAGTTCAAGAAAGTGCCGATGTCGCATTGCATGCGGCTGGGCGTCGCACCGTTCGGTTTGAAGTAGACGTCAAACTGGGTGCCGGTGCCGTTTTGCGTCACTGAATAGTCGTTGTCGGTCCCGGCCAGTACCAGGTAGGAACCGTCGGCGAGCTGCGGGCCGATCGTCAGGCCTTCCCATTTCTCTGGTGACACGCCGCCCAGGCCGGCCAATGAGGCCTCGGCAAGCGTCGCGGGCAGCGCCAGATCGAGCCAGGGCGAGGCCTGCTTCGTCACGGGCGTGAACACAGCACCCGTGGCGTCGAGGTCGATCGTGCTCACGTCGGTGGCGCCAGTGAGGTCAATGCGAAAGACTTTCTTGTTCGGGCTCGCCAGGTTCGCATCAGGCACACCCAGGCCGCGGTTGTTGCGCTCGAGCACGAAGAACTCATGCTCGTTCAGCGCCACCAGCGCGGAGATGCCGCGCCCCTGATTGCTGCCTTCCATCTTGTAGGCGTATTGCCCGACGGCGCGGCCGGTGCGCGTATCGAACTTGACGATGCGGTTGTAGACGCCGTTGCCCGCGCCTTCGTCGAGCGTGGCGCTTTGCAGCATCGCGTACACATGGCGGCCGTCCGGGCTGATCGCCAGGCCTTCGAAGCCGCGGTTCGTGCGCTTGCCCGCGGTATTGCCGGCGTCGCTCGCGTGGTTCACCGCGCCCGTGAGCGCATTGCGCGGCAGCAGGTTGGCGGGCGTCTCGAATCGTCGCTTGACCCGGCCGTTGTCCTTGACTTCGAGCAGCGACGGGCCGTACTCGTCGGAGACGAACAGCCTGCCGGTACGCGGATGCACGACGATGCCTTCCGGATCCAGCGCCAGACCCAGCGCGCCGCCGACCTCTGGCGCGAAACCATCGAGCGAGCTGCCGCGCTTGCGGAAAATCTTCGTCTTCAGCACCTGGAAGTTGGAGATCGCACCGGTGTGCGGGTCCACATCGAGCTTGAAGCGGTGCATGCGGGTTTCATAGTGCAAAGTTCCGCCACCGGGGCCGCGGTCCGACAGCGCCCACCATTCCTTGCGGTTCGGGTCGTAGTAGATGTCAGAGAAATAGCCCAGGCGCCCGTCGTTCACGGCCGTGCCGCCCGAGGCGTCCACCGCGTTGCCGTCGAGCAGCAAGCCATTGACGAAGGCCGGGGCGGCGTGGGGTGACGCCAGGGCACCGGCAAGGGCCAGGGCCGCGCAGGCGCGAAAAAATCTCTTGGACGCAAGCGTCATCGTTGTCTCCAATGCGGTTCGGGGGGGTCAGGAATGGTGACAGCCCGACGTGACAGTCGCGTGACAACGAGCCCGGACTCGTGACGCTTCGATGACGCGACATTTGCCGCGAGAATCAGGCCCCCCCGCGCGCATCACAGGACCCGCCATGACCGCCCTGCCCAGCCACGCCAGGATGGACAGTCTGCTCGGCGCCGCCCGAGCGGCGCGCTCGCGCGCCTACGCGCCGTATTCCGGCTTCAGCGTGGGTGCTGCGTTGCTCGACGAGCAGGGCCGAGTCCACGCCGGCTGCAATATCGAGAACGCCGCGTATCCGCAAGGCCTGTGTGCCGAAGCCGCGGCACTTGCGCACCTGGTGCTGGGCGGCGGCAAACAAGTCATGGCCGCCGTGGTGGTGGGCGATGCGCTGCAGCCCGTCACACCCTGCGGCGGCTGCCGGCAAAAGCTGCGCGAGTTCGCGGCCGACGATTGCCCGGTCTGGTCAGCCGACCTGCACGCTGTCACGGCGCAGCACACGCTGGGCGAGTTGCTGCCGGCGAGCTTCGGGCCGGGCCATCTGGCCAAGGTGCAACCGTGAACGGCGCGGAACTGGATGACGCGGTGCAGCGCAGCGCGGTGCTGATTCGCAGCCGCTGCGCCGGCTTGCAGCCACAGATCGCCGTGCTGCTCGGCTCGGGCTGGGGGGCCCTGGCGCACCGCGTGAACGATTCGGTCACCCTGCCCTACGCCGACCTGCCCGCATTCCCGCGCCCGGGTGTCGAAGGCCATGCCGGTTGGCTGCTGCTCGGGCGCATCGGCACACGCGCCGTGGCCGTGCTCAGCGGACGCCAGCACACGTATGAAAACGGCGATCCGGCGGCGATGAAGGGCGCGCTGCGCACGCTGGCCCGGATCGGCGCGCGCGTGCTCGTGCAGACCAACGCCGCAGGCAGCCTCGATGCACGCATGCGCCCGGGCGAGCTGATGCTGATCGCCGACCATCTGAACCTCGCACAACGCACGCCGCTGCTGCACGAGCAAGGCGCGGCGCGCTTCGTCGATCTGCGCGATGCCTATGACCCCGCCCTGCGCGCTGCGGCGAAGCAGGTCGCATCGGCGCGCGCGGTGACGCTGCATGAAGGTGTCTACGCCTGGATGCTCGGGCCGCAGTTCGAGACGCCGGCGGAGATCCGCATGCTGCAACAGCTGGGCGCGCAGGCAGTGGGCATGAGCACGGTGCCGGAGACGATCGTCGCGCGCCAGCAGGGCCTGCGCGTGCTGGCGTTGTCGCTGCTCACGAACATGGGCTGCGGCATCGATGCGCAAGCGCTCAGTCACGCCCACACCCTGGCCGCCGCGCAGGCCGCGGGTGCGCACGCCGTGCCACTGCTCGAAGCGCTGATCGCGGCGCTGGAGCTCTGACGTGGCACGCAGCCCCGTTGAAGCAGCACGCCTCGCGCTGGCGTGTCTCGATCTCACGAGCCTGAACGAGAGCGACGGCGAAGCGCAAATCGCCGCCTTGTGCAAGCGCGCGGCCGGCGCCTGCGGCCCCGTCGCCGCGGTGTGCGTCTGGCCGCGCCTGGCGCGCTTTGCACGTGTCCATGTTCCATCGCACATCGCGGTCGCCGCCGTGGCGAACTTCCCCGACGGTTCTACCGACGTGCAGCGAGCCTTGCGCGACACCGGAGAAATCTTGCAAGCCGGCGCGCAGGAAGTCGACCTCGTGTTGCCTTACCGCGCCCTGCTGGCCGGCGACACCCAGGCGTGCGCGGCACTGCTCGGCGCGGTGCGCCGCGCCTGCGAGGGCCTGGTGTTCAAGGTGATCCTCGAGACTGGCGAGCTGCGCGAGGACGCGTGGATCGAGCAGGCGGCAAGATTCGCGCTCGCCGCGGGTGCCGACTTCCTCAAGACGAGCACCGGCAAGACACCCTTCGGCGCGACGCCACACGCCGCGCGGATCATGCTGCGCACGATTTCCGGCGACGTGCAGGCGCGCGGCCGCGTCGGCTTCAAGGCCGCCGGCGGGATTCGTGGCATCGCCGACGCGGCACAGTATCTCGACCTGGTCGAAGCGCAGCTCGGCGCCGGCGCGCTGACTCCCGCGCGATTTCGCATCGGCGCGAGTGCCTTGCTCGGAGAGATCGAGTCCGTGCTCGGCGCCAAGGCGCCAACGCAAACTCCGGAAAACCCGTACTGAAATCGGCGCCGACCGTGTTCGAATCGATCGTTGCTCAACGCAGGAGATCCCGATGAAGTTGCTGACGACGTTGTCGCGTCCCCTGTGGGCGCTGTTGCTGTCCCTGATGCTGGTTCCGGCCGGCGCCGCTGACTTCCCGGCACCCAAAGAAGGCTCGTGGGTGGTGCGCGACTTTCGCTTTCACACCGGCGAAGTGCTGCCCGAGCTGAAACTGCACTACACCACGGTGGGAGCAGCAACGGGAGAGCCGGTGCTGCTGCTGCACGGAACGACGGGCTCGGGTGCCGGTTTGCTCGCCCCCGGCTTCGGCGGTGAACTCTTCGGCCCGGGTCAGCCGCTCGACGCAACCCGCTACTTCGTGATCCTGCCCGACGCCATCGGCCACGGCAAGTCGAGCAAGCCGTCCGACTCCTTGCGCGCGCGCTTCCCGAAATACAACTACGACGACATGGTGCACGCGCATTACCGCTTGCTCACCGAGCACCTCGGCGTGCGCCACCTTCGGCTTGTGCTCGGCAACTCGATGGGCGGAATGGAAACCTGGATCATGGCGCTGCGCTACCCCGACTTCATGGACGTCGCCGTGCCGATGGCCTCGCTGCCCAGCGAGATGGGCAGCCGCAACTGGATGCTGCGCCGGCTCATCACCGATTCGATCCGCAATGACCCGCAATGGCAGGGCGGCAACTACACGACACAGCCGCGCAGCGCCCAGTTCGCCTCCGTGTTTTACGGTCTGGCAACAAACGGCGGCAATCAGGCTTTGCACAAGGCGGCGCCGACGCGCAGCTCCGCCGACCAGTTGCTGAACCAGCGCCTGAACGCGCCGTTTCCCGCCGACGCGAACGACGTGCTCTACCAATGGGATGCGTCGCGCGACTACAACCCCTCGAGCGGGCTCGAGAAGATTCAAGCCACGCTACTCGCGATCAACTCGGCCGACGACGAACGCAACCCACCAGAGAACGGCGTGCTGGATCGCGAGATCAAGCGCGTGAAGAACGGCAAGATCCTGCTGATTCCGGGCAGCGAGCAGACCGCGGGCCACGGCACCACCGGCCAGGCGAAGTTCTGGAAGAAGGAACTGGCCGAACTCCTGCACGCCGCACCGCGCCTGCCTGCGAAATAGCTGGGAGCCTGTCGGGCTTTGGGTCGGGTCCGCGCCGGGGCGGGCAGCGCGCAGTAGGGGCATTCGGGTGCGCGCATGATGCGCTGGCGCCACCGCACGGGTAGCGGCTCGACCGCATGACCCCGACCCCGAAGGACACGAAGATGACCGCACTCGCCGCCCCCGCCACGCTGCCGCCCGCATTCATGCATGATGAATCCGGCTCGGTCCGGTTCTGGGTGCTCACCGAAGGCGGCCAGTACGTGGGCGCAACGATCAGCAAACAGACCCTGCACTACAGCTTTCGCGGCGACATCAGCGGCAGCGATGCACTCGCGACTTACGCGGCGAACCGCGAAGTCATCGACGCCGCCGTGCGGCGCCGCGTCGCCGCCGGCTCGATCGAACCGGTCATGCTGCGCGAGCGCGACGTGCCGGTACCCACGCGACTCTGAGAGTCCGAGCAACTGTCATCCCGGCGAACGCCGGGATCCAGGGTAGTGAGCTGAGGGTGGATCCCGGCGTGCGCCGGGATGACATTCAAGAGGCTGAGAGTTTTTCGATCATTCCCGGGCAGCGCGTCCTGAGCGCGGCCGGCAAGTCTCGCCTGACTCTCAGCGCCGCCGCAACCCCAATCCCATCACGGTGCCCACCACCAGCAGCGCACCGACGAGCTGAATCGGCGCCACGGCCTGGTCGAGGATCAGCCACGCCATGCCCAGCGCCGCGACCGGCTCGACGTTGAGAATCGGCGAATTGCCGACGACGCCGAGCTTGGGCAGCAACGTGAACAGCATCGTGAACGCGGTGCCGTACAAGACGCTGAGCGCGAGCAGGCCCCACCAGCCTGCGGCAGCGTTCGGCCACTGCAGGCCGCCTTGCGCCAAGGCGCCGGCCAGCGCGAGCACGCCGACGATGCTCATCGTGATCGCGCTGCGCAGGCGCCCGTCAAGCGCCGCCACTTCATGCTGCGTGAGCGCGAGCACCATGCCGAACACCGCGCCCGCGCCGACACCGTAGGCGACGCCGGCGCCGATGCGATCCCACTGCGCTTGCGCGCCCAGGCCCGTGGCCAGGCCCGACACATCGAGCGCGAGCGCCAGCCCGAACAGAATGATCGGCATGGCAATCAATACGGCCCGCTGCGGCACGCGCTTGTAGAGCAACAGAATCGCGAACGCGGCCCACAGCGGATAGGTGTTGAAAGCGAGCAGTGCCAGCCCCACCGGAATGAGTGCGACCGATGAATAGAGCCACACGCTTTGCACGGTGACGAGCAGGCCGATCGCCAGCATCATGCGGCGCTGGCGCGGATTCAGCGTGACAGGAATGCGCGCCCACCAGACGAGCAAGCCGACGACGAGCGCCGTGGCCAGGCTGCGCGCGGCCACCGCGGTGGTCACATCGACCCCGTTGTCCAGCGCGATGCGCGCCGCGACATGGTTCGCCCCGAACAGGCACGCCAGCAACAGCAGCGTGACGAAGGCCTTGGGCGTGAGGGCTTGCGACGACATGGGTATGAGGTGGTCGAAATCAGAGACAAAACGGCGGCCGCAGCCGCCGTTGTCGGACCGCTGCTTGCGCAAGTGCGCAGGCGCAGCAACCCGCGTGGGTCGGCGGTGCTCTCAGTCCGGGACGCGCAACGTCTTGCCCTCGAGCAGGATGCGGTTCGCCGCCGCGGGGCTGTCCGCGATGGGCGGCACGTTCACAACCGTGATCGGCGGCGCCGCACCCGGAACGCCGCCGCGCGGCAGCGTGCGCACCACCTGGCTCGGCGGCAGGGGTGTGCCATGTTTCAGGTGGTCGTACATCCGGTTCAAGGCTTCGATGCCGTAAACGTGAAGCGGGATGAAGCGGGTGTCGTACCCGGCCAGCAGCGGGGCGACCGGCACGAGAAACGGATTGATGAACGCCTCGAAGTGCTGCGCGTGGGTCACTTCGTAGTAGTGCAGGCGGCTGCGCTGCCCCTCCAGCAGCTTGTTCACGCCGTAGTACGGCCGCGATGAGTGATTCACCGGCACCAGATTGTCGGCGCGTCCGTGCACGATGATGGCCGGCTTGCCGTTCAGATTGCCGCTGCGCTTGACCGCGGCCACGCCAGCGCGCACGCGCCGCGCGTCGTCGCCAGTGCCAACCAGCAGCTCGCGCAGGCACGCCGCCCCTGGCGCGTTGTAGTCCTGCAGACCCGACACTGGGGAGAACGACAGCGGCTCGTTCAGCGGGCCGCCGCGCGAGTTGTTGTTGATCAAGTTGATGCCGTTGGTCGGAGGTACGCCGTTGCCCACCGAGAACATCTGCGCCAGCGCCGCCGGCGCCAACGCCGTGGGCACGCCCGCCGCCGTGGTCGCGCCGAACGACAGCCCGCAGACGTTGTCGAGCACGCTGAAGCGGCCATGCGCATTGGCGTAGGTCAGGGCCACCGCCGGAGCGACCTGGAAGCCGTAGTGCGACGGCCCGAGGATGTTGCTCTCGGGTTCCCAACCGTTCGCGTTGAGAAAGGCCTGCGCCTGAACCGCCTGCTCCGCCGTGGTGCTGCCGTTCAGCAGGCCCATGGCGCGCAACGCCACGCAGCGATTCGCGGCAAAACTCTGCACGACGAAGAAGCCCGCCGGCGCGGCAGCGTTCTCGGGTGCCAGCGCAGCGCACGGCTGGTACAGATTGGCCAACGTGATGTAGTCGTACAGCCCCTTGCCGATCCCCGTGACCGGCGTCGCGCCGCGCTGAATCGCCAGGCCGTGTAGTCTGCGAAGCTGCACCTGTGGTTCGGAGACGACGACGGCGTCGATCAGGCCTTCGTCCTCGTCGTCGTCATCCTGCTCCGCCGCGGCGAGCGACGCGCCCCCGCCGTTGGACACGCTGGAGGCGATGACGATCGTGTTCTCGGGTCGGATGGCGCGCCGGTGGTGCGCCGAGCCATGCTCCCGGTTGAGCACGAAGAACGCGAAGCGGATCGACTCCAGCACGTCGCGGCCCCAGTTCTTTTCAGGGTTCAACTGCGAATGCGCGTGCTTGACGGCAAATCGATTCGGCGTGACCGAATTGAATGCCAAGCGCTCGGCCTGCGAGATGCGTGCGGTGAAGTTCGACGCCGTGCCCGCGGCGTCGGCGCCGGTGCGTGTGCCGTCGATCAGATTCACGGTGTCGTTCTGCAGGTCGTGCACGCCGTTGCCGGTGCCTTTGTCGGTGTAGGCGACGGCGCAACCGCGTTTCAATCCCCACTCCCCGGTGGTGGCAATGGCGCCGTACACGCCGCGCGAGCCCGACGACGGCGCCGCGACGATGCAGGGGTTCGATGGGTCGAAGCTCGCCGGCACCTGCACCATCATGGTGACGTTGCGCCGGCCGCTTCCCGGGTTGGCGTAGGCGATGTATTCGTCGCCGGCGATTCGGCCCTCGCCGAGCGTGGGATTTCCGGTCAGGTCGACGTTCGGCCCGTACAGCACACCGTAGCCGCCGTTGCTCGACATGTCCGTGAGGGCGCGGTAGTTGTTGTGAACGCCCAAGGTGCGCAGTTCGGCCGCCGTGGGATGGAGCGAGTCGGCAAACGCCGGCGCCACCGGGTTTTGCAGCCCCGTCTTGCCCAGGCCCGCAGTCAGCAGGTCATTGCTGATGCCGTCGTAACTGGACTTGGTGTAAGTGCCATGCCAGGATCGATGCGCATCGCGCTCGTCGGCGAATACCGGCGCAGTACCGAGGCCGCAAAGCAGAACCGAGTGCAATAGATGGCGACAGCGCATGCTTGCTCCAGATGGGTGACGGCGTTGATTTGAACGTCTCGTGCGGCCAGGGTGCCGTTCAGTGCCACTATGCACCGGCGAAACCTGCGCGTCCAGATCGGGGAAACGAGATCCCGCCGGGCCCGGGCTGGGGCGGTCCAGTCGCGCTACCGGCCCGTCCAGCGCGCCGGGCGCTTCTCGATGAACGCGCGTACGCCCTCGCGGAAATCGGCGCTGCCGTAGGTCTTGATGACGAGGTCGTCGCCGTCGGGCAGCTCGCGCGATTCCTGGATGCGGCGCACCGATTCCTTCGTCACCGCCATCGTGATCGGCGCGTGCGTCGCGATTTTCTGCGCCAACTCGCGCACATGGGTCTCGATGCCTAGCGCGTCGACGATCTGGTGCACGAAGCCGGCGGCGAGCGCCTCGGCGGCGGGCATCAGGCGTGCGGTGATGAGCATCTCTTTGACGCGCGACGCTCCGAGGATGTCGATGAAGCGCGCATAGGTCGGTATCGCCAGGCAGTTGCCCAGCGTGCGCGCGATCGGCACGCCAAAGCTGGCATCCGGCGTGGCGACGCGCACGTCGGCGCCGGCGGCGATACCGAAACCGCCACCGACGGCAAAGCCCTGGATCTGCGCGATGACGGGCTTCCTGACGCGCGCGAGCCGACCCAGGAAGCGCTCGGCGTCGCGCTCGTAGCGCAGCCCGTCCTTGCCGCTCTTGAATTCGGCGAACTGGGCGATGTCGGTTCCGGCGACGAAGGCCTTTCCGCCTGCGCCCTTGAGCACGAGCACGCGGATCGTGTCGTCGGCGTCGACCACTTCGCAGGTGGCGTACAACCGCTCATACATGTCCCAGGTCATTGCGTTG
Source organism: Rhizobacter sp. (assembly GCA_031396305.1). Lineage (GTDB taxonomy): Bacteria > Pseudomonadota > Gammaproteobacteria > Burkholderiales > Burkholderiaceae_C > JAEMQF01. The sequence continues at coordinate 9,915 of JANNKM010000138.1, read as the reverse complement.
CGCGCCTCGGGGCGGTTGAACGTCAGTGTGAGCACGGCGCCGTCGCGCGTGACGAGCACATGGTCTGCGATCGGGCTGGTGTTTTCCACGAGGGGTTCCACGAAAGAAGGCGCTGGACGCACGCCGGCTTGAGGGTTGCCGAGGATCGTAGCACCCGCACCCGCGTGCTAGAGTGATTCGCACCAGCCAGGCGCATCGCGCCCGAGGAGATCACCCCATGAAACCACTTCGTCCGATTGCCGCATTCTTCGGCTCGATCGCACTGCTCGGCGCCTGTGCCAGCGCCGCGCTGGCGCAGACTTATCCGTCGAAGAACATCGAGGTCGTCGTGCCGTTCGCCCCCGGAGGCGGCACCGACAACCTGATGCGCACGATCACCGGCATCATGGACGAGAACAAATGGTCTCCCGTCGCGCTGAACGTGAACAACCGTACCGGCGGCAGCGGCACGGTGGGTTACAGCTACCTCATCAACAAAAAGGGCGATTCGCATGTGGTGGCCGGCGCCACGCCGATGGTCGTGTCGGGCAAGCTGCAAGGGCGCTTGAGCGGCAACCACCGCGACGCGATGACGGTGCTGATGATCGTCGCGATCGACGAACTCATGCTCTCGGTGCGCACCGAGTCGCCGTTCAAGACGGTGGAAGACTTTGTGAACACCGCGCGCGCCAAGCCCGGCACGCTGACGGTGGGCGGCACCGGCACGCACAACGAGGACCATATCTTTTCGCACCTGTTCGAGCAGGCAGCGAAGATCAAGCTGAAGTACGTGCCGTTCAATTCCGGTGGCGAGGTGACGGCGGCGCTGATGGGCGGCCACATCGACGCCGGCATCATGAACCCGAACGAGATTTCGGCGCAGGTGGAAGCCGGCAAGGCAAAGAACCTGGCGGTCGCGGCGCGCAAGCGCATGACGGACGCCCCCGACGTTCCCACCTTCGCCGAGAAGGGCCATGCGTTCTACTGGGAACAGATGCGCGGCGTCGTCGGGCCGGCGGGCATGGCGCCTGACGCGGTGGCGTGGTGGCAGGGCACGCTTCGACGCGTGACACAGACCAAGAAGTGGCAGGAGGACTACATCAAGCGCAACCTGCTCACGCCCACGGCCTGGGTCGGCGAGGAAGCGAACAAATACCTCGACAGCATCACGGGCGACTATGAGAGTGCGCTTGCTGCGCTCGGCGGACTGAAGAAGTAAGCACGGCATGCGCCGCGCAGACCGGATCACCGGCGCGGCCTTGCTTGCGCTCGCCGTGGCGTTCAGCGCGGGCGCGCTGAAGCACTACGCCTACTGGGGCGAAAACGGCCCCGGGCCGGCGTTCCTGCCGTTCTGGCTGGGAGTGGTGATGGCGTTGCTCGCGGCGCTGTTGCTGGTGGGCGCGCTGCGCTCGCGAGACGCCGGCGAGCCGTGGCTGCCGCGTGGCCGGGCGTTGCAGCGCTTCGCCGTCGTGCTGGGCGCGACGGTGGCGCTGGTGGCGTTGCTCAATGTCGTGGGCATGCTGCTGGGCACGGTGCTGTTTCTGATCGCGCTGATGCGCTTTCTCGACCGCACGCCGTGGCCGTTGGCGCTGGGCGTCGCGCTGGCGGTGGCCGGCATCAACTTCGTCGTCTTCACGCGCTGGCTGAAGGTGCCGATGCCGATCGGCGTGTTCGGGTTCTGAGGCATTCGCGGCGATGGACTTTCTCGGCAACCTCGCACTCGGCTTTTCGGTCGCGCTCACGCCCTTCAATCTGCTGATGGCGGTGGTCGGCGTGACGCTGGGGATTCTGATCGGCGCGCTGCCGGGCGTGGGCCCGCCCTCGGGCGTGGCGCTGCTGCTGCCGCTCACGTTCGGCATGAACCCCACCTCCGGAATCATCATGCTCGCCGCGCTGTACGCGGGCACGATGTACGGCGGCACGATCACGTCGGTGCTGATCAATACGCCGGGCGAATCGGCCTCCGTCGTGACCTGCCTGGACGGGCATCAGATGGCGCTGCAAGGCCGCGCCGGACCGGCGCTGGGCATCGCCGCGATCGGCTCGTTCATCGCCGGCACCTTTGGCGTCGTGTTGCTCATGCTGGTGTCGCCTGCACTGGCGCGTTGGTCGCTCGCATTTGGGCCGCCCGAAACCTTCGCGCTGATGCTGCTCGGCCTGACGACGGTGACGCTGCTCACCGGCGACAACCCGGTGAAGGGTTACATCAGCATGGTGTTCGGCCTGATGCTCGCGATGGTCGGTTTCGACATCATTTCCGGCGACGCGCGTTATGCGTTCGGCATCCCCGAGATGATGGACGGCATCGACTTTCTGCCGGTCGCGATCGGCCTGTTTGGTCTGGGTGAAGTGCTGGCCGGCGCCGAAGCGCCGAAGGGCCAGGCTGTCGTGCACGGGCGCTATCGCCTGCCGGACCTGATGCCGAACGCGACGGATTGGCTGCGCAGCCGCTGGGCGATCGCGCGCGGGACGCTGTTGGGTTTTTTTGTCGGCGTGTTGCCGGGCGCCGGCCCGACGATTGCGACTTTCATGTCGTACGCGCTGGAGAAGAAGGTCTCGAAGCGCCCGCAGGAGTTCGGCCACGGTGCGATCGAAGGCGTGGCCGGCCCCGAGTCGGCGAACAACGCCGCTGCCACCGGCGCGATGGTGCCGATGTTGACGCTGGGCATCCCAGGCTCGGCGACGACAGCGATCATGCTCGGCGGCCTGATGATGTGGGGCCTGCGCCCGGGTCCGCTGCTGTTCGAGAAGAACCCCGAGTTCGTCTGGGGACTCATCGCCTCGCAATACATCGCCAACGTGATGCTGTTGATCCTCAGCACGGCCGCGATCCCGCTGTTCGTGCGCGCGCTGCGCGTGCCCTACGCCGTGCTGATGCCGATCATCATCATCTTCTGCATCACCGGCGCGTACTCGCTGAAGAACAGCGTGTGGGACGTTGGGCAGATGCTGGTGTTCGGCGTGCTCGGCTATGCGATGAAGAAGCTCGGTTATTCGCCCGCCGCGCTGGTGCTCGCGCTGGTGCTCGGGCCGCTGGCGGAACGGGCGCTGCGCCAGTCGTTGATCATCTCGGATGCGGGGATGGGAATCTTTTTCATGCGGCCGATTTCTGCCGCACTCACCATCGCTGCGCTGGCGGCGGTGCTGGTGCCGGTGGTACGGGCGGTGCTGGGCGCCGCGCGGCGGCGAAATGCGGCGGGCTGAATCAATTTCGAATTGAACGGTCACCGTCAATCAGGACCGCAGCGTCGACGATCCCATCTGACGGGAGTCGCCCAGGCAGCACCTTGTCGGCGCTGCTCACGCACCCCGAACGTCGATGTGCAGTGGCAAGGTGAACGTGAACGTCGAGCCCACGCCCAGCTCGCTCTTCACGCTGAACTTCCCGCCGTGGAGTTCGATGAACTTGCGCGACAGGGCCAGGCCGAGCCCGGTGCCCTGCGCCTTCTGCGCCGCCGCCCCGACCTGCCGGAATTCCTCGAACACCGCATCCTGATCCTGCGCGGCGATCCCGACGCCGGTGTCGGTCACGGCGATCTCGGCCAACTCACCCTGAATGTCGGCCCGGACGTCGACGCGTCCGCCCTCGGGCGTGAACTTCAGCGCATTCGACAGCAGGTTGAGCAGCACCTGTTTCACCTTGCGCTCGTCCGCACGGATCGTCCCGAGGCGCTCGTCGATCGCGTGCACGAGCGTGATGCTTCGGCGCAGCGCGCGCTCGCGCACCAGGATCAGGGCGCTCTCGATGGCGCTCGGCAGGTCGAACTCCGCCAGTTTCAGTTCCATGCGCCCGGCCTCGATCTTGGCGAGATCGAGAACGTCGTTGATGAGCGAGAGAAGATGTTGGCCCGACTCCAGAATGTCGCGCAGGTACTCCGCCTGCTTCGCATTGATCTCGCCGAACATGCCTTCGCCAAGCACCTCGGAGAAGCCGATGATGGAGTTCAGCGGCGTGCGCAACTCGTGCGACATGTTGGCGAGGAACTCCGACTTGTGACGACTCGCCACCTCGAGCTGCTGGCTCTTGTCGGCAATCTCACGGAACAGCCGGGCGTTCTGGATCGCGAGAACGGACTGGGTCACCAGAGTCTGCAGCAGGTCGACGATTGGTTGGGCGAAGGTTCCGGGCTCGCGCCCCCACACAACGAGAACGCCGACGATTCTCCGCTCCAAGAGCAGGGGAACCGCCAGCAGAGAACGATAGCCGCGCTGCTCGAAGATGTCGCGCACCCGCGCTACGCCGTAGGTGCCCACAGCCAGCACATCGGCGACTTGCACCGGAGTCCGCCGGGCGGCCGCTTGCCTCGCCGCGCCCTCGCCGAGCCGAAGCGGAGCGGCACTGAGCACCGTGCCCAGATCGTCGTCGAGACCGTACGCGCCGCGGATGCGGCTGAATTCCTGCGTGGCCTCGTCATACTCGTAAATGACTCCACCTTGCGCGTTGGACAACTGCACGGCGCGCCTGACGATCGTGTTCAGGACCGTCTGCAGATCGAGCGCGCGCCAGGTCAGGCCGGCGCCCTTGCGCGACGGGTGGAGCAGGAACACCAGCACGAGAGCGAACATCAGGTGGGTGCCCCGAAAGATCACCGTCTCGGGCGGCCCGAACGCGACCACCTGCATGTGGTACAGCGACATCGCGATCGCGATTCCCGTCACCGCCCACTTCAGCAGCGCCGAAGCCGGAGCTGTGCGCTGCTTTTCGTCCGATATGACGGTGGTGGCCATGCCTGCTCCCCGCAATGAAAAAGGGCGGCTCGTGCCGCCCTCGTTTTGCCGGCCTGCGCTCTCAAGCAAATGTGGCTTTGCCGCTTTGCTTGAACCCCCACAGGGGGCGGGCCGGGCTGGCCCGGCCCTGGGGGCGCCCAGAGCGCGCCGACTTCCTTGTAGAACCTGGCAGCGCCCTTGTGCAGCGGAACGCCGATGTCCACCGCCATGTCCTTCGGCGTGACGCCGGCGATCGCCTAGAAGCGCCGGCACAACTCGCGCCGCCGCGGGGGATTCAGGCCGGAAGCAAGCGATGGGGCCGCGATCGCCTCGCCGTACACATGAACAATGCCGACAACCATCAATGAATCTGCGGTGTATTCACCCAAACCACGCGCGTGACGCTGGGCCCGGGGTTGCGATAGCTGTTGGTCAGGTGATTCTTGAAGAAGAATGAATCGCCCGTCGACAGGACATATTTGGTTGTTTCGATGATCAGTTCGAGTTGGCCCTCGATCACGTACCCGACCGTCTCGCCTTGATGAGTGATCAAGTCCTGCTTCGATCCATTCGGTTCAATGACGTGAATGTTGCATTCCAGCAGATTGCCTGCCGCGAATGGCACCAACCGCTCATAGGAAACGCCCGGACCGTGGCGAATCGGATCGGTGAGAACCACAGGCCGCTGCCCGGCGCGCAACACGATGCCCGGGGAGTCGAGGTCAGATCCGAAGAAGGAAGACAGGTCCCGATCCAGCGCGCCGACCAGTCGCTGCAGCATCGGCAGCGACGGCACCACACGCCCGCTCTCGATCTTCGAGATCATGCTTTCGGTACAACCAACCTTGACGGCGAGTTCGCGCATCCGGATGCCGGCCATGAGCCGAGCGTGTTTCACGCGGCCGCCAATCTGCAGGTCGTCGGGTTTGGGCAGCGCCGGCGTTGCCTTGGCCGCAGCCTTGACCGTCTTGGCGGAATTGACCGCCTTCGGCCTGCGAGAAGTGATGCGTTGTACTTTCATGGCGCAGCTAGCGAACGTACGCGTGGGTGAGGAATGGCGGTGGCGTCTGCCGCCCGACCAACCCGCCAACGGCAAGCAAAGCCATCACGTACGGCAGCATGATGAGAATGGCGGTCGGGATCTCGATGCCCATGGCAGGGAGCTGAAACTGCAATGCAGTCGCTGCGCCGAAGAACAGGCACGCAAAAAACGTCCGTCCGACCTTCCAGTTGCCGAAGATCACGGCGACCAAAGCAAGATAACCAGCACCACCGGTCATGCCTTCGGTAAAGGTGTGAATGTCACCCAGCGAGAGGAACGCGCCGCCCAGCGCCGACAGCAGGCCGGTGAAGACGACGGCGCCGTAGCGGATTCGCGTCACGGAGCCGCCGGACTTGTCCAGCGCGCGCGGCTCGGCGCCTGCCGCATGAATGGCCAGCCCGACGGCGGTGTAGCGCATGACCAAGGCGATGACGACGACAATGGCGAGTGCGACATAGAGGAGCCACGTCTGGTTGAACACGGCCCCGCCGAATACTGGAATGTCGCCGAGCCCCGGAGGCGTCCACTTGTCCAGGCCCGGGATCTGCACGCGCGAACGGCTGCCGAGCAGCTCTCGATACGCCATCGTGGTGCCACCGAGCACCAGGATGTTGATGCCGATGCCGGTGACGATCTGGTTGGCGCGCAGCGTGATGCTCAGAAAGGCCTGCAGCAGCGCCACCGGCAGCACCGCGACGAGCGCCAGCACCAGGCCCAGCGCGGCGCTGCCGGTGGCGAGTGAACCCATCGCGCCGGCGAACGCGCCCATCAGCATCATGCCTTCGACGCTCAGGTTGAGAACTCCGGCACGCTCGCTCACCAGCTCGCCCATCGAGCCGAGCAGCATCGGCATCGCCAAGCGCAGGCTGGAGCCCACGAACAACGCCAACATCGGTGCACTCGTAAAGTCCATGCTTCACCTCGGTTGGCGTTCCAGCCAGAATGCGGCGCCCGCGAGCGTCAGGATGATCAACCCCTGGATGATGAGCACGATCGCGCTGGGCACACCGGCGACCATTTCCATGCTGATTCCCCCCGAGCGCAGGAAACCGAACAGGAGCGCGCTCGCAATCACGCCCTTGACCGAGCCGCGGGCCAGCAGACCGACCACGAGGCCGTCGAAGCCGTAGCCGGAGGAGAAGCGCGCTTTCAGGACAAACTGCTCACCCTGCAGCATGAACGCGCCGGCCAGGCCGCCGAATGCGCCGGCGAAAAACATGACGAGCAGAATCGACGACGTAATGGGAATACCGGCGCGCCGCGCCGCCACCGGGTTCAGACCCACTGCGCGAAGCCGCACGCCGAAGACCGTCTTGTTCAACACGATCGCCACGATCAGCCCGAGCACCAGTGCGATCGGCACCCCCCAATGCATGGGCAGCGCTGAGTCATCCGACAGCAGTGGAATATGCGTCGCTTCGGGAATTTCGAGCGACTCAGGCAGGGTCGCGCTATCGGTCATCGGCTGGCGCAGCAGCGCCTCGGACTGAACGCAGCCATACAGAATCCACACCGCGACGAAAGACAACAGCAGCGTGCTGATGACCTCGTTGGTGCCGAACTTGACTTTCAACAGCCCGGCGATGCCGCCCCACAGCCCGCCTGCGAGTAGCGCAGCCAGCATCGGCACGACGTAGGCCAGCGGTCCGGCAAGGTGGGCTGCGCCGCCGTACAGGCTCATGGCAGCGGCGGCGATGCCGCCCACCGCAATCTGCCCTTCGCCGCCCACGTTGGTGAGATTGGCCCGATGCGCCAGGATGAACCCCAGCCCGACGAGCCCGAGCGCCAGCGCCCGGTTCGCCGATGCCGCGATCGCATACGCCGAGCCCCAAGCGCCCTCGGCAAAAGCAGCAATCGCGTCGTGCAATGGCACACCGACTGCAGCGACGAGCGCCAGCCCGCAAACGATGCCGAACAGCACGGCGCCCACCGGCAACCAGACACCCACATGGGTAAGCAGTTGGCGTTCGAGGGCCGCCCGTGTCAGGTTCATTCGACATGCCCCGCCATGAGTGCGCCGATGCGCGCGCGCTGGCTGCCTTGGGCGGGGCACTCGCCCATCACGCGGCCGCGGTAGAGGACGACGATTCGGTCAGCGACGCTCAACAGCTCGTCCAGCTCCGACGAGATGAGCAGCACGCCGACGCCGCGCGCACACGCTGCCCTGATCTCGCCATAGATCGCTTCGACAGCGCCGACATCCAATCCGCGTGTCGGTTGGGCAGCGACAAGAAGGCTGAGCTGCGGCGTGCTGAGTTCGCGCCCCAGAATTGCCTTCTGTTGGTTGCCTCCGGACAAGCTGGAGAACGGCGCATCCGCCGCGGCGGCGCGCACGTCGAACTGCCGCATCAGACCCAGCGTGGCGTTGCGCAATGCGGTTCGATTGAGCATGCCGTAGCGCCGGAACGTTTCGAGCCGGTGCAGGAACAGGTTCTCGGCCAGACTCATCGCGGATATGGAGGCAACCAGATGCCTGTCCTCTGGAACGACGCCGACGCCCGCCGCCGTGACAGCTTTGGGTGGCCGACCGGCCAATTCGATGCCGTTGACGGTGAAGCGCCCTTCGGTGGGTGAAGTCATGCCGGCGAGGATTGCGCCCAGTTCGCTCTGCCCGTTGCCTTCGACACCGGCGACGCCGACGATCTCTCCGCGCTTGACACTCAGGCTCACTTTGTCCAGCCGGGCAATGCCCTGCGCGTCACGCAAGGAAAGCTCCAGGACACTGAGCACGTCCCCAGACGCGGGGGCAGTCGAGGCTGCGGGCAATTCGGAGGTCGTGCCCGCAGTCTCACCGAGCGCAGCGATGACTGACGGGTCCAGACCCACCAAGTCGCGTTGGATCATGGCGCGCACCAGTTCGCCGATGTCTCTGGACGGCTCGCTCGACTGCGCGACCACGCGACCTGCGCGCAGCACTGTGACCCGTGTCGCCACACGCTTGATTTCCGCCAGCTTGTGCGTCACCAGCACGACACTGCAGCCTTGTTGAGCCACCCGCTGACACACCGACAGCAGGCCTTCGATTTCAGCAGGCAGCAGCACGGCAGTCGGCTCGTCCAGGACCAGCAGGCGCGGCTCGCGCATCAGGCACTTGACGATTTCGACGCGCTGTCGCTCGCCCACCGACAGGTCTTGCACGCGCGCGAACGGGTCCAGCGTCAAGCCGTACTGCTGCGACAGCTGTGCCAGGCGTTGCGCACACTGCGCACGCCGCAGGATGCCGCGGGTCTGGCCGAGCAGCAAGTTGTCGACGACGCTGAGATCGGGCACCAGACTGAAGTGCTGGTGCACCATCGCAATGCCTTGCGCCAGCGCGCTGGCGGGATCGAGCGGCCGGTAGGCAACCCCGGCGAATTGCATGTGGCCTTCGTCCGGTGCGTGAACCCCGAAGATCACGTTGCACAAGGTCGACTTGCCCGCGCCGTTCTCGCCGAGCAGGCAATGGATCTCGCCGGAGGCGATCTCCAGCGAGACGCGGTCCAGCGCTTTGGTCGCGCCGAACCTCTTGCTGACGTCGCGAATGGCCAGCAGCGGTGGGGCCGAGCCCGGCAGCAAGGATTCCTCGCGGGTCGCGCCCGGCGCATTGGACATGACCGCGCGAGAAAAGCGTGTTCAGCCCTCGAGCACCTTGATCTTGCCTTCGCGGATCGCCTTTTCGGCTTCCAGCAACTTCGCCTTCATCTCGGGGGTCGCCCCGCAAACCAGCATTGCCGAGGCTTGCGGCCCCATCGCCAGGCCGAACGCCTTGTAGCCGGGCTTCCAGGTGCCGGCCAGCGATTCCTTGACGGCGTACTGCAGGATGTAGCCGATCCCGGTGACGCTGTAGCCGACGTACAGCTTGTCGGTGCCGCAGCGGTCGGTGTAGCTGCCGATGATTTTCGTTCCCTTCTCGGTGGCTGCCTGTTCCATGCCGCGCAGCCCGAGGTTGAGGATGTGATAGTGGATGTCGGCACCCTGTGCGATCGCGGCCAGGGTCGCTTCCTTGGACTTTGCGACGTCGTCGAAATCGCCCGTGAAGTTCTGGAAGTACTTGATGTTCGGATTGATCGACCGTGCGCCGTTGCGGAATTCGGTTCCGGCATTGACGATCGGCGGAACCTCGATGCCACCGATGTAGCTGATGGCACCGTTCTTCGACAACATGCCCGCGGCGACACCGGCAACGTATGCAATTTCTGCCTGCTTGA
>JANNKM010000128.1:0-12679 GCA_031396305.1 Rhizobacter sp. | reverse complement strand
TCCCTTGCGCGTCAGGTCCGCCACCGCCACCATGGCCTGCACCGTGGCGCGCCCGGCCTTGTTGGCCAGCTTGGGCACCCGCGCCTGCACGATCGCCACTTCTTCGTTGGCGGGCAGATAGTTCAGCGACGCGACGATGTTCCAGCGGTCGATCTGCGCGGGATTGAGCCGCTGCGCGCCGTGGTACAGGCCGTTCAGGTTGCCCAGGCCGACCGTGTTGGCGGTGGCGAACAGGCGAAAGTATGGGTGCGGCGTGAGCACCTGGTTCTGGTCCATCAGCGTGAACTTGCCGTCGCGCTCGAGCAGGCGCTGGATCACGAACATCACGTCAGGCCGGCCGGCGTCGTATTCGTCGAACACCAGCGCCACCGGGCGCCGCAGGGCCCAGGGCACGATACCCGGCTGGAACTCCGTCACTTGCTGGCCGTCGCGCAGCACCACGGCGTCCTTTCCCACCAGGTCGAGCCGGCTGAGGTGGCCGTCGAGATTCACGCGCACGCACGGCCAGTTCAGCCGCGCCGCCACCTGTTCGATGTGGGTCGACTTGCCGGTGCCGTGCAGGCCCTGCAGCATGACACGGCGGTTGCGCGTGAAGCCGGCGAGGATGGCGAGGGTCACGTCGGCGTTGAAGCGGTACACGGCGTCGACTTCGGGCACATGCTCGTCGCGCTCGCTGAAAGCGGGTACGTTCAGATCGGAGTCGATGCCGAAGACCTCGCGCGCTGCGAGCATCCGGTCGGGTTTGAGTTCACTGAGATCGGTCATTGGGGGCGGGGCAGGATCGGCACGGGACAACTATAGTTTGATGCCTCGCGTGGGGTCGTTCTCTATTGCCGCGCGAAGCGAGTGCTCGTAGGCTGCGTCGTGATCCACCGCCACGCAACGATCGGTCGACGACGACGACGATGACAGATTCCCACCGCTTGTCCGAATTGTTCGGTCAGATTTTTTCTGCCATGCCGTGGCCGACTCTGATGTTGGGCGAAGACGGCAGCGTGCTCGGCGCAAGCGACGAGCACGCCATCGGCCTGGTTGCCGATGCAACGCCGCCCGATGTGCCGCTGCGCGAACGCGCGGAACATTACCTCACCCTGCTGCGCGGCAGCGTGCCCTGGCCGACCTCGCAAGAAGCGGACAGCATTCGCACGCTGCCCTCGGGCGCGCTGGCCCACGAACGCATCCATCTGCGGCGCACGGTGTGGGGGGCGTGTCTGGTGGTCGTGGACCAGACCGACCTGCGCCAGCTTCAGGCAGCCGACATCCAGACCGCCAGACTCGCATCGCTCGGATTCATGGTGGCCGGTGTGTGCCATGAGGTGACCAACCCGCTCACGTCGCTGCACTCGATCGTGCAGATTCTTCGCGCCGACAAGCACCCGAGCCAGGCGCTGCTGGACAAGGGGCTCGACAACATCGCGGTCAACGTCAAACGAATCCTGGACATCTCGCGCCGCCTGGTGAAGTTCTCGCGGGTCGGCGACGAGCCGCGTTTTCGCTTCGCCATCGACGCTGCGATCGAAGAGGCCGTCCATGCCTTGCGCCATGACGGTCTGCTCGATGACATCGAACTGCTGCATCAGCCGGATCCGAGCGCCACGGTGTACGGCAACACCGGACAGGCGCGCGAGATCTTTCTGAACCTGTTGCTCAATGCCGTGCAAGCGATGGCCGGCCGGGGCAGGCTGAGCGTCGCGACGCGCCGTGCCGGCGCAAACGTCGAGGTGCTCGTCAGCGACACCGGCCCGGGCGTTCCCGCCGCTCTGGCGCAAAGGATCTTCGAGCCGTTCTTCACGACCAAGGCGGACCAGCATGGCACCGGGCTCGGGCTGGCGATCTGCGCCGAGATGGCACGCGAGCATGGGGGCAGCATCGAGCTGCGGCACAGCTCGCCGCGGGGGGCCGGATTTTGCGTGACGCTGCCCAGAGCATGAACATGATGGAGCGCAAGCCAATCGACTGCGCATCGCGCCGTGCCGCGCAGCAGATTCTGGTGATCGACGACGACCGGGGGATCGGCGAGTGCGTCGAGATGCTGCTCGAGCGGGCCGGCCACGCCAGCGTGATCGCGCGCGGCGGCCGGGACGGCCTGGCCCAACTCGAGAGGCGCGAATTCGATCTGGTGATCACCGACCTGCGCCTGCCCGATGCCAATGGGCTGGACATCGTCGCGGCGACGAAGGCCGCGCATCCCGAGACGCAGGTGATTTTGATGACCAGCTTTTCGTCGGTCGAGAGTGCCATCGAAGCGTTGCGCCGCGGCGCCAACGACTACATCATCAAGCCCTTCGACAACGACGACTTCTTGTTTTCCGTCGAGCGCGCGTTGCGCGAGCGCCGCACCCGGATGGAGAACGCGGCGCTCAAGCGCAGCCTGAAGAAGGCGTTCACGCAGCACGCCATCGTTGGCGAGAGCGACAGCGTCAAGCGCCTGCTGGCGATGATCCAGCGCGTTGCCGCGACCGACGCCAACGTACTGGTCCAGGGCGAGAGCGGAACCGGCAAGGAGCTGGTGGCGCAGGCCATCCATTTCGGCGGCAGCCGCGCGCAACGGCCTTTCGTGACGGTCAACTGCGGCGCCATTCCCACCGATCTCATCGAGTCGGAATTGTTCGGGCACGAGAAGGGCGCTTACACCGGAGCGACCAGCGCGACGGAAGGACTGGTTCGCGAGGCCAGCGGCGGTACGCTGTTCCTCGACGAGATCTCGGAGATGCCGCTCAATGTGCAAGTGAAGCTGCTGCGGGTGCTGCAGGAGCGCCAGGTGCGGCCGCTGGGGTCGAACCAGAGTTACCTCACCGACACGCGCTTCCTCGCGGCGAGCAACCGCAGCCTCAAGGACAGCGCGGAGAACGGCAGCTTCCGCGCCGACCTCTACTACCGCCTGAACGTCATCACGATCCATGTGCCGCCACTGCGCGAGCGCGGCGCAGACATCGAGTTGCTGGCGCGGCATTTCATGCGCCAGTTCTGCGCCAGGTTCGGCAGCCCCGTGACCCGAATGCACAAGGAGTTTGTGGAATTTCTATATCGCCACCCCTGGCCGGGGAATGTGCGGGAGTTGCAAAACGCGATCGAACGGGCCGTCATCCTGGCCGACTCCGACGTGCTGACTCTCAACGACCTGGAGGAGGAGAACACGGCGCCCGCCAAAGACGCGGCCCTGCCCAAGGGCGACGGCCTGCCGCTGTCGATCGAGGAGTACACCAAGGAGATCATCGTGCTCTATCAGGACCGGTACGGTGAGGCCGAACTGGCCGCCCTGCTGGGCATCGGCCGCAAGGCCCTGTGGGTGCGGCGCCGCCACTGGGGCTTGTACCGGCAGCGCGATGGCGCCAACGCCAATGCGGCGCACTCGAGCGAAGACGACCCCGTGAACGACATGCCATGACGACGCACCGGAGCCCACCATGACGAACGAATGGACCGATGCGATGGCGCCGGCCGAGATCCTCTCGCAGACCGGCTTCTTCGGCGATCTCACGCCCGGCCAGCTTGAGCGGATCGCGGGCGTGAGCAAGGTGCACGATTGCGACGCGGGCCAGCAGGTCTACCGCGTCGGCGACCCGGCGAATCTGGTCTATGTGCTGGTGCGCGGCACGGTGCGGCATTCCATCGGCTACGGCGGCCGCAACGCCGGCGTCGGCGACATCCTGCGCCGCGGCGAGGTGTTCGGCTGGGCGGCGCTGACGCCGAGCTGCAATGTGCGCATCGCCACGGCAAGCTGCCTGACGACGAGCCGCTTTCTCGCCATCGACGGCGCCAGCCTGATCGCCCTGATGGAGCAGGACCATACGCTCGGCTACCGCCTGATGACGCAGCTGAACCGCTTGATCACGGGCACCTTGACGGCGTTTGCCGGCGGCTGAGCGACCCGGCCGCCGAACCCGGCCCGCCAACTACAGCAAGCGCACCAGCAGCGCCGCCCCCACCGTGACGCACAGCAGTCCCACGCCACGGCGCAGCCAGCGGGCGTCGATTGCATGCGCCAGCCAGACCCCGATGGCCACACCGAGCACCTCGAACCCGGTCAGCAGCGCAGCGAGTCGCAGGTCGACCATGCCGTTGCCCAGGTGCGCGGCGCTGCCCGAGATGGCCGCGACGATCTGGATCACCTGGCTCGCGCCAATCGCGCTGAGCGCGGGAAAGCCGCACAGCACGATCATGGGCACGGACAACGCCGGCCCGCCTACACCGGTGAGGCCCGAACCGAAGCCGGTGACCGCGCCGATCGTGAAAAGCAGCGCCTGCTGCAGGTGCGGCCGGCCGTGGAAACGGGCGAAGCGTCGCGCGCTGCCGGTGAACAGCGTGTAGGCGCCGGCCGCGACGATCAGCACCGCGAGGATCAGCGCGAGCACCTTCGCATCGAGCCGGGCGTTGGCCCAGGCGCCGACAAAACCGAACAAGGCGCCGCCCAGGCACAAGGGCGCGGTTAGCGCCCAGTCGATGCTGCCACGCCGCTGGAACAGCCAGGTGCCGACGATGCCGGTGAAGATGAAGGTGAAGAGCGCCGTCGCCATCGACCCCTGGATCGACAGCGGCGTCAGCAGCTCGAGCGCGGGAATCAGCAGGATGCCGCCGACGCCCACGGTGCCGATCAGAATGCCCACCAGCAGTGCCACCGCACCGAGCCAGATCGTCATCGCGTGCTGCACCCGCGCAATCCGCGGCCACCGCCCGACATCGCGTCAGGCACCTATGAAATCGCCTGGTAGTAAAGGTTCTGCGGGTGGTTCGACTGGGCGAAGAAAAACCATCGCTCCGCGATCAAGCCGGTGTACTGAACCACGAAGGCCAGGCTCAGCAAAAGGGCTGACCCGCTGCGCAGGCCGACGCCCAACAGCAGCAGCGGCACGGCAAAAGCGAGCGCCAGGAACAGCCACTTGACGCTGCGCAACATGGCCTTGCTCCGGCCGTGGAAGAACTCGCGCGTGTTGTACGAACCGCCCATGAAGCCCTGCGATGTTTGCACGATGCGCGGATGGTGGATGCCGGTGGCGGATTGCAGCGTCGACTTGCGCTTGATCCGGCTGTTGCGTCGCAGCGAGGCTGAACGGGTGGCCAGGCCCAGCAGTGTGAAGGCGATTGCAGCGGCCCCATAGGCGGCCACCAAGTCATGAGCGGCAAAGGCGGCGAAGGCACTGGCCAGTGTGAGGCCGGAGGCACAGCCCAACAGCAGGAAGTTGGCGACCGTCAGCGCGCTGGCCCATTCCTGCAGGAACTTGATGCAGGCGTAGATCATGCCGGTGCAGACGAACAGGCTCAGGCACAACAGCGCCGCTACCGCGCCAATTGCCGGGGTAGTGCGCCAGCCGAGTTGATGCCCGAGCCCGTACGCGAACACCGCAGCCATGAACGCGGGCAGCGCGATGCCCTCACGCGACAGCCAGGAGGTGCGCCACATCGCCAGCGCGCGCCACGCGCGCTCGGGATGCCCGAGGTGGAACAGCGATGCGACGCCACCCAGCCCGGTGAAGAGCAGGGCCAGCGCGCTGCCCCAGACGAAGAAGCCGCTGTCCTGATGCGGCGGAGCGACCCGCGGCAGCGTGGCGATCTCGGCCGCGTAAAGGCCGAGAAAGAGACCCTGCCCGGCGCCGATGAGCGTCGTCAGGAAGATCACAGAGAACCCTGGGTGCATGGCTGATTCCGTCAAAGAGGCCGAGCCGGGTGGCCAGTGTCGGTCGATGTGTTCAGGCGTGAGGCGAGGCGTTTAACCCGAGGCCTTCAACCCGCGAAATTGCTCGCTTCATCGAGCGTGGAGTCAGGCTTCGCGCCCGGAGCCGGCGCTGCAATGTCGAGCTTCTTCGGACTGTCGGCGCGCACCAGCTCGTCGGCGCGGATGTTGATCACCGACCTGCGGCGCGGCAGGTAGTGGTTGGAAGGCTGCGTACCCCATTCCGGCATCAACTGGTAGCCGCCGCGCTCGCGAATCGCCGTCGAGACTTCGGACGCCGGATCGTGCACGTCGCCGAACAGGCGTGCGTTGGTGGGGCAAGCCATCACGCACGCCGGACGCCGGTCTTGCAACGGCAAGGCCTCGCTGTAGATGCGGTCCACACACAACGTGCACTTGGTCATCACCTGACGCTGCTCGTCGAGTTCGCGCACGCCGTAAGGGCAGGCCCAGGCGCAGTAGCCGCAGCCGATGCACTTGTCGTAGTCGACGAGAACGATGCCGTCTTCCTCGCGCTTGTAGCTGGCGCCGGTGGGGCACACCGGCACGCACGGCGGGTCTTCGCAGTGCAGGCACGACTTCGGGAAGTGCACGGTCTGCGTGTCGGGGAATTGACCGACCTCGAAAGTCTGGACCCGGTTGAAGAAAGTGCCGGTGGGTTCTTCGTCGTAGGGCCGGAAATCGGCGAGCGCGCCGGCGCTGCCCGAGGTGTTCCAGGACTTGCAGCTCGTCACGCAGGCTTGGCAGCCCACGCAGACATTGAGATCGATGACAAGCGCCAGTTGGGTCATAAGGTGGCTTCGTGGCAGGGGGTGGCAGTGGGTGGCGGTGGTGGAGGAAGTTGAGGTGGCCGTGGGTGTGGCGAAGACAGCGCAATCGGTCAGGTCTTGGACGACGCCGGCCGCCCCGCGAAAAACGCCTGCCAGAGCCGCCGCACCGGTTTCGTGCCGGGGTAGGGGTGCAGCGCTGCAAACTGCGGCGAGGTTTGCGCCGGCTCGTCCGGCGCGCACTTGTAGATGCGCACCCGCACGTCGTACCAGCCGGCCTGGCCCGTGACCGGGTCGGAGTTGGACAGCGGCGCAGTGCCGGCCAGCGCCGGCAGTTCTTCGGTGATCAGGTGGTTCAGCAAAAAGCCCTTCTGCGATTCGTTCGCCCGCGGGCCGAGGTTCCAGGCGCCCGCCGCCTTGCCGATCGCGTTCCAGGTCCACACCGTGCCGGGCTCGACGGCCTCGCTGTAGCGGCACATGCAGCGCACCTTGCCCCAGCGAGACTCGACCCAGATCCAGGCGTCGTCATCGATGCCTTGGGCGCGTGCCGTCAGCGGATTGACGAACAGGTAGTTGTGGCTGTGGATCTGCCGCAGCCACGCGTTTTGCGAGTCCCATGAGTGGTACATCGCCATCGGCCGCTGGGTCACGGCATTGAGTGGGTAGGTGGCGCGGTCGGTGACCTGCAGTTCCAGCGGCTCGTGAAAGAAGGGCAGCGGATCGAAGTAGGTTTCGATGCGGCCGCGCAGATGCTCGGGCGGCTGCTTGCCGGGGCGCTTGCCCTGCGCGGCGAGGCGGAACTTCTGCAGCACCTCGGAATAGATGTGGATCAGGATCGGGTCGGCATCGCGGCGCATGCGCATGCTTTTGGTCCAGTCCATGTAGCCCTTGTTCCAGTTGCGCATGTACTGGTAGGCCGGCGGCATCTGGTGGTGAAAGACGCAGTTGTTCTCGGCGTACATCTCCCACTGGTTCGGGTTGGGTTCGCCACAGATCGACTTCGATCCGTCGGCGCCGCGCCAGCCCGCGAGAAAGCCGATTCCCGAGCCCGGCGCGGTCTCGTAGTTGACGACGAAATGCGGGTAGTCCTTGAACTTTCGTTCGCCCTGCGCGGTCGTGAACGCCGGCAGTTTGAGCCGGCTCGCCAACTCGATGAGCACTTCCTGGAACGGCTTGCACTGGCCCAAGGGCTCGACCACCGGGATGCGCACCGCGTCCATCGGCCCGTCGAACTCGGAAATCGGCCGGTCCAGGATCGACATCACGTCGTGCCGTTCGAGGTAGGTGGTGTCGGGCAGCACCAGATCGGCAAACGCCGTGGTCTCGCTCTGGAACGCATCGCACACCACCAGGAACGGGATCTTGTATTCACCGTCCGCGCCCTTGTCGACGAGCATCTTGCGAACGTCCGAGGTGTTCATGCTCGAGTTCCAGGCCATGTTGGCCATGAAAATCAGCAGCGTGTCGATGCGGTACGGGTCGCCGCGCCAGGCGTTCGTGATGACGTTGTGCATCATCCCGTGCACCGACAGCGGGTGCTCCCACGAGAAGGCCTTGTCGATGCGCACCGGCTGGCCGGCGTCGTCCACACACAGGTCGTTCGGGTCGGCCGGAAAGCCCAGCGGCATGCCTTCGAGCGGGCTGTTCGGCTTGATGTCTTGCGGGCCGCGCGGCGGCTTGGCGATCGGTGGAATCGCCCGCGGGAACGGCGCTTTGTGGCGAAAGCCGCCGGGCCGGTCGATCGTGCCGAGCAGCGACATCAGTACCGCCAGCGCGCGGATCGTCTGAAAGCCGTTCGAGTGCGCTGCCAGGCCGCGCATCGCGTGGAAGGCGACCGGGTTGCCAGTCACCGTGGGGTGCTCGACGCCCCACGAATCGGTCCATGCGATCGGCAGGTGAATCTTGTGATCGCGCGCCGTTACGCCCATTTCGTGGGCCAGCTTGTAGATCGTTTCGACCGGGATGCCGGTCAGCGCGGCCGCCCATTGCGGCGTGTAGTCGGTCATGCGCTCGACCAGCAACTGGAAGGCCGGCTTGACGCGTTTGCCATCGGGCAGCACGTACTCGCCGCTCAGCCGCGGGTCGGCGCTCGGCGTGTGAGTGGGCACCAGCGCATCGCTGTGGCGGTCCCACCAGAACTTGTTGTGCGGGTAGTCGGGGTTGATCACATCGCCCTCGGGGTTCATCGCGAACAGCCCGAAATGATCGTCCCCGGGCGTCTGGTTCACCAACTGGCCGGCATTGGTGTAACGCGTGATGAACTCGCGGTCGTACAGGCCCTTGTCGATGATGATGTGGATCAGCGCGAGCAGCAGCGCGCCGTCGGTGCCGGGCTTGATCGGCACCCATTCGTCGGCGATCGCCGAGTAGCCGGTGCGGATCGGGTTGATCGACACGAACCGCCCACCCCCGCGCTTGAACTTCGACAGCGCGATCTTCAGCGGATTGGAGTGATGGTCTTCGGCGGTGCCGATCATCACGAACAGCTTGGCATGGTCGAGGTCGGGCCCGCCGAACTCCCAGAACGACCCGCCTATCGTGTAGATCATCCCGGCGTACATGTTCACCGAGCAAAAGCCGCCGTGCGCCGCGTAGTTGGGGGTGCCGAATAGCTTGGCAAAAAGACCGGTGAGCGCCTGCATCTGGTCGCGCCCGGTGAAGAGGGCGAATTTCTTCGGATCGGTGGCGCGGATGTGGGTCAGCCGTTTTTCCAACAGCGCGAACACCTCGTCCCAGCCGATCTCGTCGAACTCGCCGTCGCCGCGCTCGGTGCCCGGGCGCCGCAACAAGGGCATCGACAGCCGCGCCGGCGAGGTCTGCTTCATCACGCCGGCGGCGCCCTTGGCACAGATCACGCCCTGGTTCAGCGGGTGCTCGGGGTTGCCGTCGATGTAGCGCACTTCGCCGTTGCGCAGGTGCACGCGGATGCCGCAGCGGCAGGCGCACATGTAGCAGGTGGTCTTCTTCACCTCCAGACTGGCGATGTCTTCGGACTGGAAATCGGAGACGCGTAGGTTGTGCTTCATGGGCTGCCTTGGAGGTTCCGCGGGGGGATGGTAAGGCGCGGCTCACCATTCGGCAGCGCACCCTGGCACTGCCTGAAAATGCGCGTCGGGCAGGTGCGGCAGACCTGCGAGTCGAGCTTCGGGTAGATCGCTTCGATGACGTCCTGACCGACGACGAACAGGTTCTCGCGCCCGATCTCCCACAGGGTGCCGGCGCGCTCCAACGTCTCGACCACGGGCTGCTTCAGGCGGTGAAAGTACAGAGCGCCGCCCATCGCCTTGCGCCGCCGCGCCTCTTGCCCCAGCAGCTCGGCACCCGAGCTGTCGACGAAGTTGATGCCGGGAGCCAGCACCAGCAGGTGCTTGTGCCCGGGATTCGCCGCGTCGATCTCGCGCATGCGACGCTGCACGCTATCCACCGCGCCGAAGTAGATCGAACCGTCGATGAACACCATTTTGAGTTGGCAGCAGTCGGGCTCGCTTGTCTGGTCGACAAAGTGGTAACTGCCCGCGCCCGGCGCCGGCACCGCATCGCGGATTCCTGGGCGCGCGGTGCGTTCGAGAAACATCATCAGCGACATCAGCACGCCCACGTACACGGCAAACTCGAGATGCAGGAACAGCGTGGCCAGAAACGTCGCCAGCAGGACGGCGCTTTCGGCGCGGCTGGTGCGCAGGATGCCGCGGATGTGGTGCGTGTCGATCAGCGAATACGCCACCATGAACAGAATCGCCGCCATCGATGCAATCGGCAGGTAGCGCACCAGGGGCGCGAGCGCGATCAGCGTCAGGAGCAGGAACAATGCGGCGAAGACCGGCGCCAGCGGCGTCTTGCCACCCGCGAGATAGTTCAAGCTGCTGCGCGTGAACGAGCCACTGGAGACGTAGCTCGAGGTGAAGCTGCCGAAGATGTTGCCCAGACCCTGGCCGATGAACTCCTGATTGCTGTCGACGTGTTGACCGGACTTGACGGCGATGGCGCGGGCGATCGCCATCGCCTCGGTCAGCGCCAACATGGTCAGCGCCAGGGCGATCGCGCCGAGGTCGCGCAGCGTCTGCAGCGACAGCTCGGGTAGCGACAGCGGCGGCAGGTTGCGCGCAATCGCCGCGACCGTGGCGATGCCCGTGTCGCTTCCGAACACGGCCTGCAGCGCGGCCGCGTAGACACTGCCGGCGACCATGGCGCCGATCATGTGCGGAGCCTTGGGCAGATAGCGGCGCATTCCTATGCCCACCGCTAACGTGACGACCCCCACGCTGAGCGCGAACGGGTTGGTGTTCGGCAACTCCCGAGCGAAAAGCGACAGCGACTCCACGAAAGACGCGCTGGCAGCGGCCGAGACGCCGAAGAAGTTTTTCAACTGAGTGGTGGCGATCAGCGTGGCCGCGCCGCTGGTGAAGCCGATCACGACGCTGTGCGAGATGAAGTTGATCAGAAAGCCCAGGCGCGCCAGACCCATGATCGTCATCATTACGCCCGTCATGAAAGTCAGCGTGAGCACGAACTGGATGTAGCTGCTGCTGCCGGGTTCGGCGAGTGGGCTGACGGTGGCGAAGATGACGATCGACAGCGCGGCGGTCGGGCCGGAGAACAGATGCCACGAGGAGCCGAACAATGACGAGAAGATCACCGGTACAACCGCGGTGTACAGGCCGTACTCGGGCGGCAGGCCGGCAATGCTGGCGTAGGCGACTGCCTGCGGCACCAGGATGATCGTGCCCGTCAGGCCGGCGATCAGGTCCGCGCGCACGCTGCCCCGGTTGACCATCGGCCACCAGCGCAGCATTGGCAGGAATTTGAGGAGCCAGCGTTCGGGAATTGCCATCGTGTTTCAGCAGGGCCGCGCAGCGCGCGGCGGCGCATATCTCGAGCCGACGAGATACGCCGACGCGCCGCCTTGCTGCAGCTTCGCGCCGCAACTCGACCAGCAAGCTTGATGCCACGCCCAATGCGCTCACTCTGGCGTCCCTCTTCTCACAAGTAAGTGTGGCTCCGCCACTTTCCTTGATCCCCACGGGGGACTGAGCCCGCACCGAGTGAGCGCCTGCGCGCTCACGAGTGGCTGGCGAAGGCCATCGGGCCTGCAAGCCCGATGGCGGGCGCCGCAAAGCGGCGTCCTTGGGGCGCTCATGAGGAAACCTGATTGGCGACATGGCTCAGCCATGGCTCCACCCTCACCCCAGCCCTCTCCCGCAAGCGGGAGAGGGAGTAATGGCGGGCTCCCTCGCCCCCCGTCTTCTGGGGAGAGGGTTGGGGTGAGGGGGGCGATGCGCGGCGCAACTGAACATGGCGGCATCGCGGTTTCGATAGGAAACGAGGCCGAGTTTCACTTCGAAACGCGAGCGCCGCACAGCGATCGAGATTTACCCTGGGAAATATGCTCCGAGGGGCCTGTCGCGCACTGCAGATGGTGTTTTTCGCGGCGGGCACGGAGCGTGCAATACGCAACCCGAACATCACCTCGACATCGGCCCGGGTTCCTTGCGCCCGGCTGCCAAACGCCACACCACGGAGAGAGTTTATGTCGCGCAATTCAACCGAGTGGCAAGAGCGCCCCCAGTTCCCCGACACGCACTTCGTCAGCACCGAGATTTACACCAACGATCAGATTTTTCGCGAAGAGCAGGAGAAGATCTTCGCCAAGAGTTGGATCATTGCCTGCCACGAGTCGGAGCTGCCGAGCGCCTACGACTACCGCACCTTCAATCACCCGAGCGGTGTACCGTTGATCGTGATCCGCGGCGAAGACATGACGGTGCGCAGCTTCTACAACATCTGTCCGCACCGCGGCAACACGCTGCTGTACGACCCGGTGGGCAACGCCAAGCGCATCACCTGCATCTTCCACGCGTGGTCGTTCAACGCGAAGGGCGACTGCGTAGACATTTCGCGCGCCAAGCAGGGCTACCAGGAGCGGTTTGGCTGCGAGAACGCCGGACTGCGCGAAGTCAAGGCGTCGATCGGCTTCGGCGGCTTCGTCTGGGTCAACATCGACGACGCCAGCGAGTCGCTGGCCGAGTTCATCGGCGACGCGATGGGCATGCTGGAAGAAAACCTGAGCATGCCGCTGGAGGTGTTTCACTACCACAAGGCCGTCGTGAATACGAACTACAAGCTGTGGCACGACACGAACAGCGAGTTCTATCACGACTACATGCACTACTTCAATCGCATCACCGGGATGATCCAGCCCGGCTACTTCGATCGCAAGTACACCGGCTATCCGAACGGGCAC
>JANNKM010000105.1:0-10998 GCA_031396305.1 Rhizobacter sp. | reverse complement strand
GTCCAGGCCGGTGAGCCCTTCGACGTCGTGGTGCTCGCCTCGGACGCGATCGACAAGCTGATCGCGGGCGGCCATGTGGTCGCGGGCAGCAGGGTCGATCTGGTCCACTCCGGCGTCGCTGCCTGCGTGCAAGCCGGCGCGGCGCGGCCCGGCATCGGCTCGGAGGATGCGTTGCGGCGCGCCATTCAGGCAGCGAAGACCATCGGGTACTCCACCGGTCCCAGTGGCGTGGCGCTGGCGAAGTTGTTCGAGCGCTGGGGCATCGCCGGCGAAGTCCGGCAGCGCACTGTCCAGGCGCCCCCGGGTGTGCCGGTGGGCACGCTGGTGGCGAGCGGCGAGGTGGCGCTGGGCTTCCAGCAATACAGCGAGCTGATGCATCTCCAAGGCATCGAGGTGATCGGTCCGCTGCCCGATGCGGTGCAGATCACCACCACCTTTTCTGGCGGCATCTGTCGCGCTTCACAGCACGGCGAGGCTGTGCGCCGGATGCTGGCCTTCATGGCTTCGCCGGAGGCGGCGCAAGCGAAACGCCGCCACGGCATGGAACCCGCCTGAGCCCCGCCGCACCGCGACCCACCCAAGGAAGAAAGCAATGAGCCTGATCATCGATTGCCACGGCCACTACACGACGGCGCCCAAGGCGCTGGAAGCATGGCGCAACCAGCAGATCGCCGGCATCAAGGACCCGGCCGTGATGCCCAGGGCGTCCGACTTGAAGATCAGCGACGACGAGTTGCGCGAGAGCATCGAGACCAACCAGCTGCGCCTGATGAAGGAGCGCGGCAGCGACATCACGCTGTTCTCGCCGCGCGCCAGCTTCATGGCCCACCACATCGGCGACTTCAACGTGTCGTCGACCTGGGCGGCCATCTGCAACGAGCTGTGCTTTCGTGTGGCCGAGCTGTTTCCAGACCACTTCATCCCGGCCGCCATGTTGCCGCAGTCGCCGGGCGTGGACCCGAAGACCTGCATTCCGGAACTGGTGAAGTGCGTCGAGCAGTACGGCAACGTGGCCATCAACCTGAACCCCGACCCGAGCGGCGGGCACTGGAACTCGCCGCCGCTGACCGACCGCCACTGGTACCCGATCTACGAAAAGATGGTCGAGTACGGCATCCCGGCGATGGTCCACGTCAGCACCTCGTGCAACGCGTGTTTTCACACCACCGGCGCGCACTACATCAACGCCGACACGACGGCCTTCATGCAATGCCTGGCGGGCGACCTGTTCAAGGATTTCCCGGCCCTGAAGTTGATCATCCCGCACGGCGGAGGCGCCGCGCCGCCGCCGTGCGGGATGACCAGGCGCAGCGTCGGGAAGTCCTTGAACAGATCGCCCTGCAGCAGTTGCATGAAGGCCGTCGTGTCGGCGTTGATGTAGTGCGCGCCGGTGGTGTGAAAGCACGCGTTGCAGCTCGTGCTCACGTGCACCATCGCCGGGATGTCGTACTCGACCATCTTTTCGTAGATCGGGTACCAGGCGCGGTCGGTCAGCGGCGGCTCTTTCCAGTGGCCGCCCGACGGGTCCGGGTTCAGGTTGATAGCGACGTTGCCGTACTGCTCGACGCACTTCACCAGTTCCGGGATGCAGGTCTTCGGATCGACGCCGGGACTCTGCGGCAGCATCGCCGCCGGGATGAAATGCGCCGGGAACAGTTGCGCGACGCGAAAGCACAGTTCGTTGCAGATCGCCGCCCAGGTGCTGCTGACTTCGAAGTCGCCGATGTGGTGCGCCATGAAACTGGCGCGCGGGCTGAAGATCGTGAGGTCGCAGCCGCGCTCGCGCATCAGCCTGAGCTGGTTGGTTTCGATCGATTCGCGCAGCTCGTCGTCGGTAATGTTCAGGTCGGAAACCCGGGGCGCAGCCCCGGGATTGGCGATGCCGGCGATCTGCCGGTTGCGCCATGCTTCCAGCGCCTTGGGCGCCGTCGTGTAATGACCGTGGCAGTCGATGATCATCGGGATAAGCCCTATGTGGCTGCGACGCATTATCCGGGACTGCGCAGCACGCCGAACGGAATCGGCGTGGTAAAAACGCCGACCTATGAATCACCTCAGAATCGGTGGCCAGCGCGCGGGCCGAGCATTGCGCGCGGGTGCGGTTGCCGGGCTCGGGTGTGCGACACCCCTGGCGTTCGCCGCGGGCGAGCTCCCGGCGGTGCTCGGCGTCCCGGTCGATTTCATCCAGTTCGCGCTCACATTTCTCGGCGTGGCGCTGTTCCACCACCACACGCTGCGCGTAGCGCTGATCGGCCTGGCGACGATCACGCTGTACAAACTTGCGTTCACCGGGTTCAAGGCGGGTGACGGCGTGCCCGGGCTGATGAGCCACCTCGCGCACGAGTGGGTCATCCTCACCAACCTGCTGTGCCTGCTGCTCGGCTTCGCGCTGCTGTCCAAGCATTTCGAGGACAGCCATGTGCCCGCGGTGCTGCCGAAGTACCTGCCGGGGCAGGCCAAGGGCGCTTTCGTGCTGCTCGTGATGGTGTTCGTTCTGTCCTCGTTTCTCGACAACATCGCCGCCGCGCTGATCGGCGGGGCGATGGCGCACACCGTGTTTCGCGGCAAGGTGCACATCGGTTATCTTGCGGCGATCGTCGCCGCGTCCAACGCCGGTGGCTCGGGCAGCGTGGTGGGCGACACGACGACGACGATGATGTGGATCGACGGCGTGAGCCCGGTCGAGGTGTTCCACGCCTATGTCGCCGCGGTGGTGGCACTGGTCGTGTGCGGCATCCCGGCGGCGCTGCAGCAGAACAGGCACTCGCCGCTGATGGCCTACGAGCCCGGCGGCGTGCCGGTGGACTGGGCGCGCGTGGGCATCGTCGCCTTCATCCTGGTCGCGGCGATTTGCACCAACGTCTATGTGAACGTGCTGCACAACGACGTTGCCGACCGCTTTCCCTTCATCGGCGTCGCCGTGGTGTTGGCAATCCTGGTCACCGCGCCGCTGCGCAAGCCCGACTGGAGCCTCTTGCCCGGCGCGACAAAGGGCACCATTTTTCTGCTGGCGCTGGTGACCTGCGCGTCGATGATGCCGGTGGAAAAACTGCCGGCCGCGTCATGGCAGTCGGCGATGGGGCTGGGCTTCATCTCCGCGGTGTTCGACAACATTCCGCTGACCGCGCTCGCCCTCAAGCAAGGCGGTTACGACTGGGGCATGCTCGCCTACACGGTGGGGTTCGGCGGCTCGATGATCTGGTTCGGCTCGTCGGCCGGCGTGGCGCTGTCCAACATGTACCCGGATGCGAAGAACGTGGGCCGCTGGGTCTACCACGGCTGGCATGTCGCGCTCGCCTACGTCATCGGTTTTCTGGTGCTGCTCGCCGTGATGGGCTGGCAGCCGACGCCCAAGCGCGGCGACGCACCGCTTGCCCCGCAAGGGGCGCAGCAGCCGGCCCAGGTGCTGCCGCGCTGAAACGCGGCGGGATCGTGGGGCAGCGTTGACCCCCTGAAGTGACAAGCGTTTCGCGACAACAAGAGTAGGAGACCCAATGGACCCCATGCAATGGCTGACCTTGATCGTGTTCGGCCTGACGATCCTCGCCGTCATCACGAACGTCATTGACAGCACGCTCGCCGCCTTGCTGGGCGTCGGGCTCATGTGCTGGCTGGGCATCATGACCGAGACCGACGCGTTCAAGTATGTCGACTGGAACGTCATGGCGATCCTGGTCGGCATCTGGATCATCGCCGGCTACTTCGGCAAGACCGGCGTGCCGAGCTGGCTCTCGATCCAGGCGCTCAAACTTTCGGGCGGCCGGCCGGGGCTGCTGGTCATCATCCTGACGTTCCTGGCGGGCTTCATCTCGATGTTCGTCGACAACGTCGTGACAATCCTGATGATGGCGCCGGTGGCGCTGCCGCTGACGCGAGCGCTGAAGCTGCCCTCGATACCGGTGATCCTGATGATCGGCTTCGGCGCCAACTTCATGGGCACCGCGCTCATCATCGGCGACCTGCCGCCGCAGATGTTGCACAGCGTGGCAGGAGCCGAGTTCTTCGACTTCATCTGGCACAAGGGGCGGCCGTCGTCGTTCCCGATCCTGATGACGACATTCCTGATCACGCTGGGTGCGATGTGGTACTACGGGTTTCGCGGCCACAAGCGCGTCGCTGACCTGAGCAGTCTGGGCATCGAGGCGAAGATCGAGAACCCGTTGTTCGCCACCGTCGTCGTGGTCTGGTTCCTCGGCACCGTGATCGCGATGTCGATGCGCGAGCACATCGGCGTGCAACTCGGGTTCATCGCGATGACGGGCGCGATTTCCCTCGTGCTGGTGTTGGGCTTGCTGGGTGATCGCGTCAAGGCGGCGAACTTTGAAGAGTGCATGCAGGAGCTCGACTGGCGCGCCATCTTCTTCTACATCGCGCTGTTCGCGCTGGTGGGCGGGCTCGAGAAGAGCCACATCCTGGACAAGCTGGCAGCAGGCCTGAAGCCGATCTTCCTGGAGAACTACGCGCTCGGGGCGTCGCTGCTGTACTGGGTCACGGTGCCCATCGTCGGCCTCGTCGAGCACGACGCCTATATCCTCACGTTCCTGTACACCATCAAGGATCTGGGCGAGGGCGGCATCGAGCCATGGCCGCTGTACTGGATGCTGCTGTGGTCAGGCACGCTGGGCAGCAACCTCACCGTGGCAGGTGCGCCCGCGCTTTATGTCGCCCTCACGCTGGGCGAAAAGGAAGAAGGACGCAAAGTCTCGTTGCGCGAGTTCCTCACCTGGAGCGTGCCATTCACGCTGGTGTGCTCAATCGTGTGCTACGTGATCGGCATGCTGATCTGGGTTCTGCCCCACTTGAAATGAGGTGAAGCCATGTACAAGAACATCCTGATTCCCACCGACGGCTCGGCGCTGTCGCGCAAGGCCGTCGTGAACGCCGTGAACCTTGCCAAGGCGATGGGCGCGAAGGTGACGGGGTTCTACGCCGCGCCTCCGTCCACACCCATTGAATACCAAGGCATTCTCCCGGTCGACTACATGCCGCCGCAAAAGCACGCCCGCTTGATCGAAAAGGCGGCCGCCGAGCACCTCGGCTTCATCGAAAAGACTGCGCAGGGCGCCGACGTGGCATGCAAGACGGTGCACGTGACCAGCGATTTTCCAGCCGATGCCATCGTCGCGGCGGCGCAGCGCAACAAGTGCGACCTGATTTTCATGGCCTCGCACGGGCGTCGCGGTTTGACCGGTCTGCTGCTCGGAAGCCAGGCGCAGAAGGTGTTGGCGCAGGCCAAAGTCCCGGTGTTGATCGATCGCTGATTGCCCGCGCTGGCGGCCAATGCGCGCGGCGGAGCAGACCGCCGCCCGCCGCCGACCCCACGTCTTAGGGGCTGGACGCCACGGCCAGTTGTGCCACGATCCATCGTCAGGAAGCGCCGGGCCGACCCAGGTTTCCCGGACCCCCACCGGGGGGCGGCTGCCGCAGGGCGGCGGCCCGGGGGCGTTCATGAACAGGAGCAGCCGGCCACAGACCGCGACCGCTACGCGCCCGGGAGATCGCTGTGCAGAAAAATTGGTTTCTCGAGACGATAGGCGCCGCAGGCTCCCGGGTGACGTATGACGTGAACGTGATGCCGTTTACCGTGGGGCGCGACCCCGGCAACCAGCTCGCACTCCAGGCCTTGGGCTTGAGCCGACGTCACGCTGAACTGACGCTCGATTCTGATGGGCGGCTGCGCCTGACCGATCTGGGCAGCATGAACGGCACCTTCGTGAATCACACCCGCCGCACGGGTTCCTGCCTGGTCGGCGAAAACGACATCATTCACTTCGGTAGGGCCGAATTCCGCCTCGGCATTGAGCGCGCCAGCGAATCCAGCGAACCCGAATTCGATGCCGAGCGCACGCTGCTGGTCCCGGCCGGCAAATCCTTGAGCGAATACTTCGTTCCGCAGGAGCGTCAGTTCAAGGAGTTGCTGGGCGGAATCGGCATGTCGGCCGCTTTGCAGCCCATCGTCGACGCCCACAGCGGCGCGATCTTTGCCCATGAACTGCTGGGTCGCGGCACCCACCCCGAGCTGCCGCAGTCACCGATTCGCCTGTTCAATCTGGCAGCGTTGCTCGATTGCGAAGCGACGCTCAGCCAGGCGTTTCGCGAGCATGGCATCCGCGCGCTGGGCTCGCGCTTGGCAGGCGCCCTGCTCTTCGTCAATGCGCACCCCAAAGAGACCTTTGAAGAGAGCTTCCTCGCCGCGCTGACGCTGCTGCGCCAGGACCCCGATGCGCCCAACCTGGTGATTGAGGTGCACGAGACCGCGGTGATGGAGGTGGCCCGCATGCGCGAGCTCGCGGCGCGGCTCGCCGACATCGGCGTTCAATTCGCCTACGACGATTTCGGTGCGGGCCAGGCGCGCCTGAACGAACTCGGCGACGTGCCCGCACACTTCGTCAAGTTCGACATGGGCCTGATCCGCGGCATCCACATCGCCAGCGATCGCAAGCGCCGTGTCGTCGGCGACCTGGTGCGCCTGGTGCTCGATCTCGGTTCGGTGGCGCTCGCCGAAGGAGTGGAATTCGAAGAAGAAGCCGAAGTCTGCCGCGACATGGGCTTTCAATTGATCCAGGGCTATCTGACGGGCCGGCCGGTGCCCATCGGCACGCCGCACGCTGCGTCGTGATGCACAGCGCGGGCCGCCTCACTCAACGTTCAATCGCCCCGAGGTCAATTGCCCCACCGTTGACGTTGCGAAGCGCGGGCAGGCGATTCGGATCAAGCTGAAACCCCACGGGATACCCTGAAAGCGCCCCCGGGCTGGCCGTGCCGGCATCGACGATGGCGCTGCCCGCCAGCGGAACAAAGCTGTTCAGATCCATGGGCGCGGTGGCGCCAACGATGAAGCTCGCGGTGCCCGACACGTTGGCGTTCAAACTCGTTCGCGCAGCGGACCATCCATTGCGAATCCAGTTGACCCCCAGAACGAGGTTGCCATCCTTGACCCAGCTCGCGCCGACGCCGTCGTTCTCTGCCTCGCGAAGGTAACCCGTGCCCTCGAAGTAGAAGACGTTGTTCCAGGCCTGCACCGTCTCGTCGGTGGTGGAGATGCGAAAGATCCGCCCACTCGCGCCGGTGCCGTGCACGGTATTGTTGAAGAAGTACAAGGTGCCCTTGCGGAACAAGGGTTCGCCCCAATTCGCGCCAGGCGCGCTGCCGAAGTGATCGCCTCCGTAATGCACGATGGCGCGCGCGCGTTCGCTGTTGCGCAACAGGTTGCCGTAGACGAATGTCGCGCGGTAGGCCGGATTGGACAATGCGGCGCCCGGATAGTCCTCGGCTTCGACCAAGTCCAGCGAATGCGCCCCGCCTTCGATGAAGTTGTAGCGGATCACGCTGCCGACGGATCGATCTTTGTGCTGGTTGCCGGTTGCGCCTGATCGCATCGGACCATAGCGATTGAATTCCAGCACAAGGCCCACGCTTTGCAGATACGTCGTGTGTTCGAACCAGTCGTTGACGATGCCGTTGTTGAAGAAATGGTTCGCCGCGACGCGCAGGTTCTTGGTCTGCGCGAACTCGCCGTCGTCGGTGGACTTGCTGAAGATCGCCATCTGGCAATCGCTGATCTCGTTGTCGGCGATCGTGATGTCGTGGCCGCGCTCGACCCAGATGCAGGCGCCGAACTTGGAATACGGCTTGGTGGCGCCGGCAGCGTCGGTAAACGTGTAGCTCGGGTGCGCTCTGCGGATCGCCAGGCCGTCGATTTGCACATGGCTGGGCCGTGCGGTCCAGGCCTGTGTGGCAAGTGACTTGATGACGACGATGGAACGCGCCTGGTGGATGTCGCTGGTGCTCGCGCTGCTGCCATAGCCCGAGGCCAGCGCGGCGCGGCTGACCGCGGCGCTGCCATCGATGACGGGACGCTCATTGTTCGGACCTCGCACGCCGCAAATGCGAACCGGACTCGCAGCCGTGCCCTGCGCGGCAACGAGGAACTTGCCTGCGTAAGGCGTCGCGCTATAAAAGATGCGCACCGTGTCCCCGGCCTTCAGAGTTTCCCAGGGAACTTGATGCAGCGCCGTATAGGCCTTGCCGGGGCCGACCTGGTAGTCAACACCTTTGCCGGACGCTTCGCACGGCGCCAGCGCCAGAACGCTCGGAGGCGGTGCAGGTGCAGGCGGCGGCGGAGGGGGTGGCGGTGGGGGTGGCGGAGATGGAGAAGGTGCTGGTGCCGGAGCGGGTCCAGGGCCTGTCGCCGAGCGGCGCAAGACTCGTGCAGTGCGCGCGGTATTGCCGGCGCCATCTTCGGCGGTCACGGTGATCGTGTTGTCGCCGGTCTGCAGTTGAATCGAGGGCGCGGTCCAGGTCGCGGCTGTTGCCGTCCCGGCGAGTACCGCGGTACCGCTTCCGCCACGGTCGTTGGCCCAGCGCACGCCTGTCAGCTCGCGGTCGTCCGATGCCGTGCCCACGAGCCCGACCACGCTCGCCGAACCGCCGGCGGTAGCCCCACCGATGGCGACTGTCGGTTCGGTATTGTCGGTGGCGGCGGCCGCTGCCGAAGGCGCGTCACTCCCCGCCCCGCCGCAGGCCACCAACGCCATGCAGGCGAGCCCTTCAGCCATTGCCAGCAAAACCGTGTTCAATTTGAATGTCATCCTGCAGTTCCTTGGTGGTGAGTCCGTACCGTCAACAAGCGGTTTGGGGCGCCTGACTGGATTCGATGCTGGGCGTTGTGCTATTTCGGCAGGCTCTTCCAGGCGCGCATCAGTTCGCGCAGCGCCTCGGGCTTGTTGACGGGTGCGGCCTGGCCTGCCTGGTCGGCTTGATTGACGCCGTGGCAAGACGCGCAGACACGCACCTCGCCAGGCTGGAAGGTGACCCAGACGCGCTCGCGAACCACCGCATTGCCCGCCGCGTCGGTGCTTTGCCAGGCCAAGGCTCTGCGCGCGGGAACGAATGCCGCGGTGGAGCCGTCGGCGGCGATCTTGACGCTGCCTGCCGGTCCATTCGGATTCGGCGGGTTCTTCGCCTTGCTCTCATGCATCGGGCGGGCGAGCGGCCGGCGCCCGTTGCGATAGCCGCGAACCAGGTCGGCCTGGAAGATCTGAAAGTGCGAGATGTCGTAGGTCTTGCCACCCCTGGGTGAAGCCGTCCGCACGCCGCCCGGCACCTGCAGATTGAAGGGTTGAGCCTTGTCGGCGCGATCCCGGCTGGTCTGATTGCGGGTCACGATCATCGCCAGGTCGTTGCTCTTGAGCCAGGCGCGCAACACCGCTTCATCGACCAGTTCTTCATTCAGCACGGCGCGCTCGGGAGCCTCGAGTGCGGTGGCGGCACGCGACGGCCGGGCGCGCGCGACAACCTCGACCGCTTCCAGCTCCCACAGGAACCCGTCGAACGACCGCAGGGCATCGGGGTCCCACCACGTGACAGCCTTTCGTATGCCACCGGTGAGCGACGCGCCGGCCTGGGACAGCCCGGTCGCGCCCTGCGGCACAAGCAGCTTCAGACGCATGTCGGTCATGTTCGCGGCAACCGCCTCGCTGACCGGAGTGTGGGTGGCGATCAGATTGCCATCCGTCAGCGGCACGGGATTGCGGTAGCGCCCACCGGCCAGGGCGCCTGCGCTGTCGGTAACGTCACTGATCTGCATCTGCTCGGCACTGAGCGCCGGGTTGCCGGTGAACCTGACGATCTGATTCGTGCTCAGCGAACCGAATTCGCGCGCATAGGTCGCGTAGTAGTTGCCCGGTCTGGCGGGGTCCTCTCGCAGATGGAACAGGCCACCGTCGTGGCGGATGTACTTGCGGTTCGCGTGCAGGCTGTCGTCGGTGTAGTCGGTCAGGGCCGGGTCACTCGTGAATGACTTGGGCAGATAACCGAACGACATCTCCTGCCGGCCGATGTGATTCAGCGTTTCTTCTTCCGTACCGTCCTCGTTGATTTGCCAGGGGCTGAACAAGTTGGTCGTGAACCCCGCCACCGGGCCGAAGACGCTGCTCGATGCCTGGCGCGGCTCGGGGAAGACTTCGCTGCGCGTGCCCAGGCGTGTCGCCGCAACGCCCTCGTCGGCGAAGTCGAACGACAGGCCAGCTTGCTGGTCTTGCTGGAGGTGGTCCCAGCGGATGAAGATCAGACGCCCGAAGCTGTCGATGCTGGGCGAGAACGCGCCGCTGACGGTGTGGTTCAGAAGCCGCAGATCCGCGGTGGCGGGATTCAGGCTCCAGATTCCCGTGATCGTCGGCGTGCTCTCGTATTCGTCGAGTTGGGGGTGAAGGTGGGCCTCGCCGTTGCGCGGCCGGTCGGAAGTGAACAGGATTCGATCGTCGGTTCCATACACCGGCGACACGTTGTTGTAGTTCGCAGGCTGGTTCGCCACCTTCGTGACGACGGCCAGCTCTCCCTTGGCCAGACCGTTGACCTCATAGAGCTGCCAGAACTGGCTGCCATGCTGATACTGGCGCGGCGGGGCACCGACGACCATGCTGAACAGGGCCTTGGTTCCGCTCCAGTGCACGGCAGGCTCGCGAACCGCGATCGCCTTGTCGCCCTGCAACCCGTCCATGCCGAAGCCGGCCTCCTTGGTGAGGTTGCGCAAGGCCCCGTCGGGATAGCGCAGCATCAGATCACCGCCCCGCGCCGCACTCTTGATTCCCGGCAGGTGGTTCGCAAAGGTCGAGGCGCGCGACGCGAAGTCAGCCAATGTCGGTACTTGCGCGGCAAACAGGATCGGGTTCCTGATGCTGCCCGAGGGCGGAGGTGTGTTTGGTGGCGGTGGCGGTATGGGCGTCGGTGTCGGCGTCGGCGTCGGCGTCGGCGTCGGCGTCGGTGTCGGTGTCGGTGTCGGTGTCGGTGTCGGTGTCGGTGTCGGTGTCGCTGGGGGTGATGCAGGCGGTGCCGGATCGACGACAGCCACAGTGCCGGGGCTGGGCCCCGGTTCGGTTGATGCACCGCCGCAGCCGTACAAGGCGAGACCCGCAAAGGTCAGGGCAACGAGCAGCGAACTCTTCTTGATGCAGGGGTTCATCGCGATGTCTTCGTGTTTTCACGCTGTGCCGATCG
>JANNKM010000098.1:0-1900 GCA_031396305.1 Rhizobacter sp. | reverse complement strand
ATCCAGGCGAAGTTGCCGGAATGGCAGGGGCAGTCGCTCAACCCGGTGCTCAAGGCGATGGGCTTGACATGCATGTCGACGATCGGCGGCTCGTCGGGGCCGGTGTTCGGCACGCTGCTCGTCACGCTATCCAAAGAACTTCCGGCCGAGCCCGGCCCTGCCGACCTATCGCGCGCGTTGCAGATGGGCATCGCCGCGCTGACGAAACTCGGCAAAGCCGTCGTCGGCCAGAAGACGCTGCTCGACGTGCTCGACCCGCTGCAGGCCATGCTGGGCGAAGTTGCCGCGGCAGGTGAGCGCGGGCGCGACGCCCTTGCGCGGGTGCGCCAATGTGCGCTTGACGCCGCAACGGCCACCGCGAACATGGACGCCACGCGCGGCCGCGCCTCGTTCCTCGGCGACCGGGCGCTCGGCCATGTCGACCCGGGTTCGCGTTCGGTTGCCTTGATCGTCTGCGCGATCTGTGACAACCTTGCCTCTGCCTGACAGCGTTTCCACCCGCGCCACCCTCAATACCCACGAGCCGCCATGAAAAAACTCATCAACCACGTTGACACCGTGCTCGCCGAGTCGCTCGACGGCTTTGCTGCGGCACATGCCGAAATTGTCACCCTGGGCGCACAGCGCGAATTCGTGCGGCGCCGCCACACGAAACCCGGCAAGGTGGCATTGATCTCCGGTGGTGGCTCGGGCCACGAACCGTTGCACGCAGGTTTTGTCGGCCACGGCATGCTCGACGCCGCTTGTCCCGGCCAGGTGTTCACCTCGCCCACGCCGAACCAGATGCTTGCCGCCGCCGAATCGGTGGACACCGGAGCCGGCGTGCTGTTCATCGTGAAGAACTATTCCGGCGACATGATGAACTTCCAGATGGCCGCCGAAATGCTGGAGCGCGACAACGCGACCGTCATCGTCAACGACGACGTGGCGGTCGAGAACTCGACGTACACGACCGGACGGCGCGGCGTGGCGGGCACGCTGATCGTCGAGAAAATCGTCGGCGCCGCCGCGGAACGCGGCGATAACCTCAGTGCGCTCAAGGCGCTGGGCGACGCCGTCAACAAGGCCACCGCGTCGATGGGCGTGGCGCTCACGTCATGCACGGTGCCGGCGGCCGGCAAGCCGACGTTCCAGATCGGCGCCGACGAAATGGAAATGGGTGTGGGCATCCACGGTGAGCCCGGGCGCAGGCGCGTCAAACTCGCGAGTGCCGACGAGATCGCTGCCGAACTCACCGGCGCGATCCTGAAAGACCTGTCGCTGAAGCGCGGCCAGGAGGCGATCCTGCTCGTGAACGGCTTCGGCGGTACGCCGACGCTCGAGCTCTATCTGATGGTCCACGCAGCGCTCAAGGTGCTGCAGGGGGCAGGCGTGAAAGTGGTCCGGCATCTCACCGGGTCCTACGTCACGTCGCTCGAGATGGCGGGTTGTTCCGTCACCGTGACGGCGGTGGACGCTCTCGCGCTGGCGCTGTGGGACGCGCCGGTTCATAGCGCGGCGCTGCGCTGGGGGATGTAGGCCCGGCGCCCCCTACTCGATGATCTCGACCCAGAAGCCGAGCATCACCGGAACGTTCAAAGGCGTGACCAGATGGCCGAGCGCGGTACGCGCGTGCCGGCCGCGTGCACCGAAGACGGTGTTGATCAGGTCCGAACCGCCGTTCAGCACCTTCGGGATAGCGTCGAAGCCTTCAACGCAGCCGACATGGCTCTCGATGCGAACGATCCGCACCTTGTCGAGGCTTCTGCCGCTTGTAGCAATTGCGCGATGCCATTGAGCGCGCAGACCTGCGCCGCGGACACACCTTCGTCGACGCTCAGCGCCTCGCCGAGTCGGCCGACGTAGCGCTGCGGGGGGCATGGGCGAGGCGGCGTCCCGAGCACTCTCTAGAATGCCCGGC
>JANNKM010000057.1:0-7248 GCA_031396305.1 Rhizobacter sp. | reverse complement strand
TCAAGCCCCGGGCGCAACCACAGGTGAAACGTGTTGCCCAGGATGATCTGCGCGCCCATCGCCGTCAGCGACGCCGGCAGCACCCCTTGACGGTGCCGTAGGTGCCCACCGGCATGAACACGGGTGTCTCGACCACGCCGTGGTTCAGCGTGAGGCGACCTCGCCGCGCCAATCCGTCTGTCGCGAGCAATTCGAAGCGCAGCATGGCGCGGATTGTCGCAGCGGCGGTTGGGCGAAGCCCGGCCCTGGGGGCTCTCAGCCGGGCCGCTCGTATGGCGTCCCGGCCTTCGTCAGCCGCAAGGCCCCTTCCGGGCCCTTGCGCGCGGACTCAGTACAACGGCGCAAACGCGCTGGAGGGCGCCAATTCCGTGTTGTGAGCCCGGCCAAGCCAGCGCGTGACTGCGGCGATCAGGGCTTCGGCGAGCACCGGCTTGGTGAGGAAGTCGTTCATGCCCGCGGCCAGACAGGCGGCGCGGTCCTCGGCGAATGCGTTGGCGGTGAGCGCGACGATCGGCACGACGGTGCCGAAGTTTCCGACGGCGCCGCTGCGCAGGCGCCGCGTCACCTCCAGGCCGTCCATGTCGGGCATCTGCCAGTCCATCAGCACCAGGTCGAAGGTTTCCCGTGAAAGCAGCTCCAGGGCCTGCGCGCCGTCGTCGGCGGTGCTCGTCAGATAACCCGCGTTTTGCAGCATGCTGCACACGATCATCTGATTCATCGCATCGTCCTCGACGACGAGCACGTGGCGATTGTTCCCGCCCGGGGTCATGCCGCGCGGGTTGCTGCGCCCGTTACCCGACGGCGCGTCGTCCGCGGCGCCAACGCGCGCCAGCGCGCCGAGACGGCTCACGAGGGCGGCGCGCAGCACCGGCTTGATGACGCTGCGCGACACATTGAACTGCTCGCGCGCGGCGTCTGCCGCGGACAGTTCGGCGGCGCTCATGCCGATCACGTGATCGGTGTCGAACCAGCCCTTCGAGGCATCCAGGAATTCCCGTGCCTTCTCATGGTCCACCGCGGTGAGCAGCCACGGCGGTTCGGCGGCGGGGTCGAGTCGGTCCAGCCAATCACGCAGCTC
The DNA here is from genome assembly GCA_031396305.1 of Rhizobacter sp. Taxonomy (GTDB): domain Bacteria; phylum Pseudomonadota; class Gammaproteobacteria; order Burkholderiales; family Burkholderiaceae_C; genus JAEMQF01. Next base: position 6,170 of record JANNKM010000057.1, on the reverse strand, counting down.
CTGCGGCGTATTGCAGCGCTGCGCCTTGCACCCCAAGCGCGCGAGTTGTGCGGCCAGCGCCTGCGCGCTGGCTTCGTGCGGTTCGAAAAAGGCAATCGCGTGGTTCAGCGGCGCGGGATCGTTCACGCTGCGGCTGGCCGCCGGAAGCTGCAGCCAGATGTCGAACACCGAGCCCTTGCCGAGTTCGCTCGTGACCTCGATGCGCCCGCCCATCGCCTCGACGAGCTGGCGCGAAATCGCCAGGCCCAGGCCGCTGCCGACGAAGCGCCGGTTCGCCGCGTCGTCGGCCTGGCGGAACGGCTCGAACACCTGTTTCAGCGAGGCCTGGCCGATGCCGATGCCGGTGTCGCGAACGCTGATATGCAGCGCATTGGGTGCCCCTCCGGGCATCACATGCAACACGACTTCGCCGCGTGGCGTGAACTTGACCGCATTGCCCAGCAGGTTCAGCAGCACCTGGCGCAGCCGCATCACGTCGCCGCGGCGCCAGGCCGCCAGCGACGAGTCGATCACGCCAGCCATCGCCACGCCCTTGGCGCGCGAGGCCACCGACGCCGTGGCGAGCGCGCCTTGCACGCAATCGAGCAGGTTGAAGTCTTCGACCGCGAGTTCAAACGCGCCGGCTTCGATGCGCGACAGGTCGAGCACGTTGTCGATCAGGCCGAGCAGGTTGATGCCGCTGGTGCGAATCGCATCGACGAGGTGGCGCTGGCCTTCGTTGGCTTCGTTCTGGTCGAGCAGTTGCGCCGCGCCGATGACTGCATTGAGCGGGGTGCGCAGTTCGTGACTCATGTTGGCGAGGAACCGGGTTTTTGCGCGCGACGCTGCTTCGGCACTTTCCTTTTCCTGCTTCAGCTCCTGCGTCCGCTCGGTGACGCGACGCTCCAGCGTGCGCATCGAATCGGCCAGCGCCACGTCGCGCGCTTGCACTTCGTCGAGCATGCGATTGAAGGCGTGCACGGCCAGGCCGATCTCGTCACCGCCGACGCCGGTCAGGCGTTTCGAGTAGTCCTTGTCGGCGGCGATCGCACCGGAAGTTGCGGCGAGCGCGGAAATCGGCTCCGTGATGCGCCGTGCCATGCGCCGCGCCACGTTGAGCGTGACGAACAGGCCCGCGGCGCAACCCAGCAGAATCGCCACCAGTTCGAACGCGAGCACGCTGTACAGATCGTTCAACCCATTGCGCAGCACCACCCGGCCGAGTTGTGTCTTGCCGGCCCACACGCCTTCGCTCACGACCAGGCTGCCGGTGTGCAGGCCACCGCCCTCCGACGGCGCCTCGTTGCCGGCGTTGCCGTAAGTCGCGACCAGGCGCTCGCCCTTGTCGAACAACCAGGCTGCCTCGACCTCGGCGCGCGTGCTCAGGCCACCCAGCGTGTCAGCGATCGTCTTGCGATCTTCGAACGCGAGTGGCGCCTGCAGCGCGTAAGCCATGGTTCGCGCCAGTTCCTGCGAGGCGTTCATCGCACGCGACTGCTGGAACCACACGCCGGCGATCAGAACCGCGACGAAACCGCATGCTGCGGTGGCACCCGCGCACAGGGCGAGCAGCAACGACAGTCGCCGACCCAGCGGCAAATCGCCGCGCATTGTGAAGACGCCGCGCAGCCACCGCAGCCCCGCCTTGACGCCCTGCGCGACGCGCCCTGCCGCGCTGCGGCTTGGGTGCGACTGAGGTGGGGTGTTGATCGAGTTCATGTTGCGGTTCGAGGCCGCGCGTCGGTTCGGCTGTGTTATCAGCGCCGCAGTGTTTGCCGTGTCGGGCTCGGCCGCGTGCCGTCCATGCGCTTGACTGTAAGGCTGCGCCAACGCCGTGTCGATTTTTCTGGCGTGTCGAGGCGTGCCCTGAATCACGCCCGGGCGGAGCAGCAAAGACCTGCACGCACCCTCGAAACAGATGCTGACTTGACGCAACATCTGGATACGAGAGTGAGCGTGCGCTATCGGTTGGCTTCGCTGCGTTTGAGCATCATCGCGTCGCCGTAGCTGAAAAACCGGTAACGCTGGGTGATCGCATGTGCGTACAGAGCCCTCACCGCGTCGAATCCGGCGAAGGCGCTGACGAGCATCATCAAGGTGCTCTTGGGCAGGTGGAAGTTCGTGATCAACAGGTCGACCACGCGAAATCCGAAACCCGGCGTGATGAACAGGTCGGTTTCGCCGCAGCGCGCCTGTAGCTCGCCACCGAGCGCTGCCGACTCGAGGGCGCGCAGACTCGTCGTGCCCACCGCGACAATGCGTCCGCCGCGGCGTCGCGCCGCGGCCACGGCTTGCACGACGCTGGTGCTCACGTCGAACCATTCTCGGTGCATGCGGTGCTCGGCGAGGTGCTCGGATCGCACGGGCTGGAATGTGCCTGCGCCGACATGCAGTGTCACGTGGGCGGTGTGGATGCCGCATTCGGCCAGGCGCGACAGCAGCGGCGCGTCGAAGTGCAGGGCCGCGGTCGGCGCGGCCACCGCGCCGGGGGTCTTCGCGAACACGGTCTGATACCGGTGCTCGTCGTCGACGCCCGGCGCATGCTGGATGTACGGTGGCAGCGGCACCTGGCCATGGCGCTCGAGCAGCAGCAGCGGATCGTCGGCAAAGCGCAGGCGGTACAGCGCCTGATCGGGTGAGCGGGCGAGCACCTCGGCGTCGAACACGTTTGCGAAACGCAGCACGCTGCCGGCGCGAGGTGCCTTGCTCGCCCGAAGGTGAGCCAGCACCTCGTGATTCGGCAAGACGCGCTCGACCAACGCCTCGACTGCGCCGCCGCTCGCTTTGGCGCCAAGCAGGCGCGCCTTGATGACGCGAGTGTCGTTGAGTATCAGCAGATCGCCTTCGCGCAGCAGATCGGGCAGCTCGCGGAAGATCCGATCAATGGCTGTGGTGCCGATTGCGTCGAGCAACCTCGAGGCGCTGCGCTCGGCCGCAGGGTGCTGCGCAATCAGCTCGGGCGGCAGGGCGAAATCGAAATCGGCGAGCGTGTAAGGCGAGGTCATGGGGTGAATTCGGCCGAGCCTTGACCGCGCACGTGCAGGGGGCGGCAGAATTCTCCCATGCCCGCTCGTGCCGCTCGCGCCACCCAACCTACGCCGCCCCGCACGATGTCCGGGCCGCAGCGCGCGCTCGAAAAGCTCGGCCTGCTGCGCGACATCGACCTCGCCTTGCACCTGCCGCTGCGCTATGAAGATGAAACGCGCATCACGCCGATCGCCGAGTTGCACGATGGCAGCGTGGCGCAGGTGGAAGGCGTCGTGGCCGACAACCATGTCCAGGTGCGGGCGCGGCGCCAGCTCATCGTGCGCATTCACGATGGTTCGCACGACCTGGTGCTGCGCTTCCTGCATTTCTATGCGTCGACGCAGAAACTGCTCGCCGTGGGCCAGCGCGTGCGCGTGAGGGGCGAAGCGCGCGGGGGGTTTTTCGGCCTGGAGATGGTGCACCCGAGCGTGAAGCGCGTCGATGACGCTACGCCCTTGCCGCTTGCGTTGACGCCGGTCTACCCGAGCAGTGCGCAATTGCCGCAGGCGTACTTGCGCAAGGCGGTGGCGGCGGCGCTGAAGCGTGCCGACCTGGACGAACTTCTGCCGCCAGGCGTCGCGCCGCCCAGCCTGATGGGCCTGCGCGAAGCCCTGAATTCCTTGCACCATCCCGATCCGCGGACCGCGCTGGCGACGCTGCAGGACCGGGATCACCCGGCCTGGCAACGCCTCAAGTTCGACGAGTTGCTGGCCCAACAGCTCTCCCAGTTGCAGGCCAAGCGGGAGCGCGCTCGCCAGCGCGCGCCGGCGTTCGGGCAAGCGCCTGCGCCGGGTGACCGGACTGCGTCCGAGCCGCTGGAGAAACGTCTGCTTGCGGCATTGCCGTTTGCGCTGACTTTGGCGCAGCAGCGCGTGCTCGGTGAAATTGCCCAGGACCTGCGGCGCGACGTGCCGATGCACCGGCTGCTGCAGGGCGACGTCGGCTCGGGAAAGACGGTCGTCGCCGCATTGGCCGCGGCCACGGCGATTCAATCCGGCTGGCAATGCGCACTGATGGCGCCGACCGAAATCCTCGCCGAGCAGCACTTGCGCAAGCTGGTGGGTTGGTTGACGCCGCTGGGCGTGGAAGTCGCCTGGCTGACCGGTAGCCGCAAGGGCAAGGCACGCGACGCGATGTTGGCCCGGGTGGCGTCGGGTGACGCTGCGCTGGTGGTGGGTACGCACGCCGTGATCCAGGAACAGGTCGAATTCGCCCGGCTCGGCTTGGCGATCGTCGACGAACAGCACCGCTTCGGCGTGCAGCAGCGGCTGGCGTTGCGCGCCAAGGGGGGCGGACGCGGCTTGCCGAGTCTTGGCGGCGCTGTGAGTCTGGAGCCTCACACGCTGATGATGAGTGCGACGCCGATTCCGCGAACCCTGGCGATGACGCTCTTCGCCGATCTGGACATCAGCACGATCGACGCGTTGCCGCCGGGGCGCCTGCCGGTGCAGACGCGGCTATTCGCCGAGAAGCGCCGCGAGGAAGTGATCGCACGCATTCGTGATCAAGCTTCGCTGGGAAGGCAGACCTACTGGGTCTGCCCGCTGGTCGAAGAGTCGGAAACCCTCGATCTGCAAAACGCCACTGCGACCCACCTCCTATTGAGCAGTGCGCTGCCCGGCCAGGGCGTCGGCTTGCTGCACGGGCGCATGCCGGCCGCGCAGAAGGCCGCCGTGATGGCCGAGTTCGCGTCGGGGCGAATGGCGGTGCTGGTGGCGACGACCGTGATCGAAGTCGGGGTCGATGTGCCCAATGCATCGCTGATGGTCGTCGAACACGCCGAGCGCTTTGGTCTGTCGCAACTGCACCAACTGCGCGGTCGCATCGGCCGTGGCAGCGTCGCCAGCACCTGCGTGTTGCTCTATGGCGAAGCCCTGTCCGTCACCGGCAAGGCGCGCCTGAAGGCCATGCTGGAAACGCAAGACGGCTTCGAGATCGCTCGGCGCGACCTTGAGATTCGCGGGCCTGGCGAGTTTCTCGGCTCGCGCCAGTCGGGGGCCACCTTGCTCAGGTTCGCCGACATCACGCAGGACGTCGCCTTGCTGCACCGGGCAAGGGCGGCCGCCAATGCCTTGCTCGATCAGCACTCCGAAGTCGCGCAGCGCCATGTCGCGCGCTGGCTCGGCAGCCGGGAGCATTTCCTCAAGGCTTGAGATCCTGCTTGACGAGCCGGCTCGATTGCTGCACTGCCGCAAAATGTCGCGCAGCACCTTCATCAAGAAAGAGTTACAGAGCGCCATGCGTAACCGCAACACCAGTTCCCGGCCGTGCGAACCCTCACGATCGGGCAAGCCCATCCCCCTCAGCCGCGGTCTTTTCGGGCCAGGGGCGTCGCGGGCCTACTGTCGTCATGAACTCAGCACACACATCGACACGGAATCAATCCGCCGGCAACCGCCCCGGCCGCCCCGCCTCGCGCCGCGCGCTGGGCGTGGCTGCCGGGCTGGTGGCGATCATGCTTCTGCTGGCAGCCCTGGAGCTGGTGCATGGACGCCCACTTGGCATCCTGCCCGCGCAAGTGTCTGACGCCGGCGCGGCACCCGAAGCTGCACCCCAGGCGGCACCGGACGCGGACTCCTGGCTCGTCACCTACAGCGCCTGCGACGCGCCAGGCCCGGCTGCGCCACAGACGTCGCCGCCAGTGGCGCGCGTGCCGGTGATCCTGGCCAAAGACGCCGTTCTCAAGCTGCCGGATGCGCCCCGCGAGTTGCGCCAGTTGATCAACGAGGTCGCTGCCGAAGTAAAAATCGCCCCGGCCCTGCTGCACGCGGTGATCGCCACCGAGTCGCGTTACGACACCGCCGCGTTGTCGCCGCGCGGCGCGGTGGGCCTGATGCAACTGATGCCCGAGACGGCGCTGCGATTCGGCGCACCGGACCCCTACAACGCGCGGGACAACATCCTGGCCGGCGCCAACTACCTCAAGTTCTTGCAGAAGCTCTTCAGCAACGACATGGAACTTGTGCTCGCTGCCTACAACGCCGGCCATGGCGCCGTGATGCGCGCCGGCAATCGAATCCCTGAGTATCCGGAGACGATGGCCTACGTGCCGAAGGTTCTCGCTTACATGCGTTGTGCGAGCAACGCCGCCTGCCGGCCGGGCTAGGAGCCCGACAGGCTCTTAGATAGGACCACCCCCGAAGTGCCTGCGGCGCTCCCCCTCA
>JANNKM010000048.1:0-17623 GCA_031396305.1 Rhizobacter sp. | reverse complement strand
GCCAATGCGCCTGCTGCAACAGCCTGCGCGCGCCAGGCGGTGATGTCGCCGAACGCGCTGTCGATGTCCTGCGCTGTGCGGAAGGGGTGAAACCGGGTCTCAAAGCCCAGACCTTTGGCGCCCGCTTCCAGCAGCGCAGCCAACTCGAAACGGCCGCCAGCCACGGTTTCGAGGGAAACTAAGTCCGCTGGAATGAGCCAAGACAGGCGCTTTGCGGCCGGCGCGATTTCCCTGAGGAACTGCAGCCTCTTGGTGTAGACCTCGATTCCCGTGCTATAGGTTTGACCCGTCACGTTTCGTCCCGGCCGGCCGTACGTGTCGATGAAACCCATCTCCACTGGATAGGTCGCATTGATGAACAGGATCGGAATGGTCCGGGTGGTGCGAGCTGCGGCCAGCGTCGCCAGATCTCCGTTGCACAAAATGACGTCCACGCGCTTGCGAACCAGTTCCTCGGCGAGTCCGGCAAGCCGCTCTATCTTCCAATCCGCATAGGCGGGCTCGCGCCGCAGGTTTTTGCCCAGGATCCAGCCCTTCTTGCCCAACGCGATGTAAAAGGGGTGTTCCGACCAGATCGTCGTGGGTTCAGATTCCGGGCGGAGGTGACCCATGCGTTTGACCGGGTCCGCGTTCGGCGCCTGCGCGCTGGCGTCGAAGGTGGCGTAGAGAAGCGGCAGCGCCAGCAGAGCGTCACGTCGTGTGGTCATGCTCGCACCTCCGCGAGGGGAAGATCGAGCGTCGAGTCTACGCTCGAGCGACAGGCATCGGCGGTAAGGCGTCCAGCGACCGCCTCAGGGGCTAGTACTTGGATTGTTTAGGTTTGTTCGACACCTGCCCGTGCACCGTCACGACGCTGCGCCTGGCACCGCACTGAGGGCAGGGGTTGGACAAATCTAAAGAATGGCCGCCAACCAAATCTGCGCGGTCAATAATAGGTCTCCGCCAACTTGCCGCCCTTCGTCGACCTCGCGTGTGCGTCCCCACGTCCCGCGTGCGCGCAGTCGAGGTCGCGACCGGCGGGATTTGTTTGCCTCGGCACCCGGGTGCCATGGGCAGGTGGTTCGGGGTACGGGCGCAGGCACCATTCGCGGTGTCCCCAACCTGAACCCGAGAAAACGGTGTTGATGGCGCAACGTCTGTGGGCTGACTACGGTGCCCCGCGAGCGTGGGCCGGAGAACGTACCCCGGGCCACCTGCCCACGCTCGACATGTGCAAGCGGCGCCGTCACACCGCCAAATCGGCCGGCACCGGCACCGGGTGCTCGAGCAGTATCTGCGCATAAGCCTTGCCTTGCGGGTCGATGCGCAGTGAGGCGATGCCGCCGCCGCCCAGCGCTTCAGTGAGCACGAAGTTCAGCGCGTGGATTCCCGGCAGGTCATGGCGCTGCACGCGGCCAGTCATCAGATGCGCGAACCAACGCGCCACTGCATCTTCCGTGATCGCGGCGCGGATGAATGGCAGGAACTCGGGCCTGCGCGCGATGATGCCGATGTTCGCCGAATCGCCCTTGTCGCCGCTGCGGCCCCAGGCGAGTTGCACCAGCGGCACGGAACGGGCGCCGCGCGCGAATGCGTCGGGCGCGGGCAGCGGGCCACTCACCTCAGGCAGAGTGCGCGCATCGAAGGGCGTGCCGCCGAGCTGCGGCGCCGCGACGCGTTGCGTACCCATGTCGATGCTCGCCGTCACCTGCGATGTCGGAACGAGGCAGGAAAACAGCCGCACCACGGGTTGCACTTTCGGCCGCCCTCCCGTGTAGCCGGTGATCGCCGGTGCCGACATCAGCGCCATCGGCGCCACTTCGCGCGAGAACAGTTCCAGCGCGTCTTTCAATGCGTGGCGCACGCCGATCTTGAGCATGACTTCGCGTGCGCCGCAATGCGCCCGTGGTCCGTAGGTGTCTTCGGCGCCGATGGCCTCGACGCTGGATTCGGTGAAGTCGGGCCAGCCACGCTCTGCAAAGTGGCGCCGCATGCGTGCCAGCAACGCCGCGCCGACGCGCCGCGCTTTGGCACCGGCGTCGATGCCGCCGATCATGAACAGGCTGGTCGCGCGAAAGCCGTCGGCATACGTGACGCTGACTTTGGCCTGGTCGGTGGCGGGGCGGCCGCGTGCGCCCTTGACCTCGACGCGATCCGGGCCCACCTGCGTCAGCGTCACGCCGGTGAAGTCGCACACCACGTCGGGCAGGATGTAGGCGCGCGGGTCGCCGATCTCGTAAAGCATCTGCTCGCCCACCGTCGACGGGCACACCAGGCCGCCCGTGCCCGGTGGCTTGGTGATGACGAAGCTGCCGTCGGCGCGGCATTGCGCGATCGGGAAACCCATGTCGTCCCAGCCCGGAACGCTTTGCCAGTCGGTGTAGTTGCCGCCGGTGGCTTGCGTGCCGCATTCGATCAGATGCCCGGCCAGGCTGCCTTGCGCGAGGCGGTCAAGGTCACTCGGTTTCCAGCCGAACCTGGCGATCAATGGCGCCAGCGTCACGGCGCTGTCAACGCAGCGCCCGGTGACAACGATGTCGGCGCCCGCGCTCAGTGCGGCCGCGATCGGGAACGCGCCGAGATACGCGTTGGCGCTCATCACTCGTTGCGGGAACGCCGCGCCGCAGAACATCTCCTTGATCCCGACGCCGCGCAGCGCCTCGACCTGGGGCATCAGATCGTCGCCGAGCACGGCGGCAACTTGCAGATCCACGCCCTCGGCCAACGCCGCGGCGACCAGGGCGCTGCGGCATGCGGTGGGGTTCACACCACCGGCGTTGGCGATGACCTGGACGCCGCGCGCCTTCAACTCCTTCATCAGCGGCTTGATCGTTGCGACGAAGTCGCTCGCGTAACCCAGCGCCGGATCCTTCGCCTTGGCCCGCACCAGCAGTGACATCGTGATCTCGGCCAGGTAGTCGAAGACGAGAACGTCGATCTCGCCGTGCTTGACGAGTTGTGCCGCAGCGAACTCGGTGTCGCCCCAGAAGCCGGAAGCGCCGCCGATGCGCAGCGTGTCGTGCTCCACACGGGTCGTCATGGTGTTTCCTCCGCAGCCAGGGAAATCAGAACGGTGCGCGCCGCGACCTGGTCGCCCACGCGCGCCGTGACGCGCTCGACCACACCATCTCGTCTCGCGAGCAACTGGTGCTCCATCTTCATCGCTTCCAGCACGGCCAGGCGCTGGCCCTTGGTCACGCTGTCGCCGCTCTTGACGAACACGCCGAGCACGCGCCCGTTCATCGGCGCGGTCACGTTCGACCCCGAGCCCTGTTCGTTGCTGCGTGGCGGTGCGTAGGTAACGTCTTCGAAGGCGCTGACCGCGCCATTCAGAGCCAGGTGCAGCGTGGCACCGGCAAATGCGAATGTGGCGTGCTGCTGCACGCCGTCGATCGCCAGGCGCAGGTTCGCTGCGTCGGTGTGGCCGAGCACCACGTCGTGCGTGGCGCCATCGGCGAGTTCGACCCGAAAGCCGCGCTCGCCCAGCGCGCATACGTGCACGGCGTGGCGGCGCTCGCCCTCGGCCAGATCGATCGGCGAACGCGCCGCGCCGTTGGAGCGCCAGTTGCGCTGCGCGCCGCGGTACGAGGTGGCGTCGAACCACAACGCTGCGGCGAGGGCCACCGCGCGCGTGCTCGCGGCTTGCCGCGCGAGCGCAGCCGCGTCGAAGTGCTTGCCGATGAACGCGGTGGTCGCCGTACCCGCGGCGAATTCGGCGTGCGACGCGGCCGCTTCGAGAAAGGCTAGATTCGTCGGCAAGCCGAGTACGCGCGTGTCGCGCAGCGCGCCGACGAGCCGGCGCCGCGCTTCCTCGCGCGTCGCGCCATGGGCGATGATCTTCGCGATCATCGGGTCGTAGTAGGGGCTGATCGCCTGGCCCGCGGCCAGGCCATGGTCGACGCGAATTCCCAGGCCGCAGGGTGCCTGCCAAACGGCGACATCGCCGCTTTGCGGCAGAAAGTCGGCGCCCGGGTCTTCGGCGTAGAGGCGCACTTCGATGGCGTGGCCGTGCAGCGTCACCTGGTCTTGCGTCAGCGGCAACGCTTCGCCGCGCGCCACAGAAAGTTGCCAGGCGACCAGGTCGAGCCCGGTGACGCACTCGGTGACCGGGTGCTCCACCTGCAGGCGCGTGTTCATTTCGAGAAAGTAGAAATTGCCGTCGCGATCGAGCAGAAACTCGACCGTGCCCGCGCCGACGTAGCTCACCGCACGTGCCGCCGCCACGGCCGCCGCACCCATGCGTGCGCGCAACGGTGCGTCCACAGCAGGCGAGGGCGCTTCTTCGAACACCTTCTGATGGCGGCGCTGGATCGAACAATCGCGCTCGCCGAGGTGGATGACGTTTCCGTGGCGGTCGCCGAAGACCTGCACTTCCACATGGCGTGGCTCGAGCACGGCGCGTTCCAGAATCAGTTCGTCCGAGCCGAAGGCGTTCGCTGCTTCCGAACGCGCGCTGGCCACTGCCCCGGGCAGGTCCACAAGGCTGTGGACCAGTCGCATGCCGCGCCCGCCGCCGCCCGCCGCGGCCTTGACCATGATCGGCATGCCGAGGTCGCGCGCCTGCGCGAGCAGCGTGGCGTCGGACTGATCGGCGCCCTGATAGCCAGGCACGCAGGGTACGCCAGCGTTGAGCATGAGGCGCTTCGCTGCGGCCTTGTTGCCCATCTGCTCAATGGCGTGCGCGTCCGGACCGATGAACACCAGCCCCGCGTCCTGGCAAGCTTTGGCAAACGCGGCGTTCTCCGACAGAAAACCGTAACCCGGGTGCACGGCGTCGGCGCCGCTCAACGCCGCGGCGCGCAGCAGCGCCTGAATGTTCAGATAACTTTCGCGCACCGGCGCCGGCCCGATGCACAGCGCCTCGTCGGCGTGCTGCACATGCAAGGCGAGTGCGTCTGCCTCGCTGTAGACGGCGACCGTTCGATACCCGAGCGCACGCGCCGTGCGAATGACCCGGCAGGCGATCTCGCCGCGGTTGGCGATCAGGATTTTGCTAAACACGCATGGCTCCCGCGGCGACTTGAAGTCCGCATCTCGCCCCCAACCCGGGGAGAGCAACTGTCATCCCGGCGAAAGCCGGGATCCAGATCGTGCGCTGAGGATGGATCCCGGCGTGCGCCGGGATGACGTGGGCTGAGGGTGGATCCCGGCGTTCGCCGGGATGACGTGGGCTGACGGTGGATCCCGGCGTTCGCCGGGATGACGGGCAAGGGATTTCATCACCCATCACATTCTCGCCACGCCAAAACTGTTCGGCCGCAGCGTCCGTGCCCGGCCATCGCGGCAAATGGCGAGCGTCGACGCCAGCACCTGGCGCGTATCGCGAGGGTCGATGATGCCGTCGTCCCACAGCCGCGCGGTGCAGTACAGCGCGTGCGATTCCATGTCGAAGCGCTGCACGATCTCGCGCCGCATCGCCTCCAGCATCTCTGGGGCCGCGGGCTTACCCGCGCGCGCGAGTTTTTCTTCGGTGACGATGCGCATCACCGTCGCCGCCTGCTCGCCGCCCATCACCGCGACGCGCGCGTTAGGCCAGGCGAAGATGAACTGCGGGTCGTAGGCGTGGCCGCACATGCCGTAGTTGCCCGCGCCGAACGACGCGCCGATCATCAGCGTGATGCGCGGCACCGCGGCATTGGTGACGGCCTGGATCATCTTCGAGCCGTGCTTGATCATTCCTGCCCGCTCGACTTCCTTGCCGACCATGAAGCCGGTCGTGTTCTGCAGGAATACGAGTGGCGTTCCCGACTGGCTGCACAACTGGATGAACTGCGTCGCCTTGGCCGCGCCCTGCGGGTCGATCGGCCCGTTGTTGCCGACGAAGCCGCAGGGCTGGCCTTCGATCGCGCCGTGCCCGCACACCGTGGCCGCGCCGTAGTCGCCCTTGAAGTCGAGCCAGTCGGAGTCGTCGATGATGCGCGCCAGCAGCTCGCGCACGTCGTAGGGTTGGCGGTAATCGGGCGGCACGAGGCCGGCGATCTGATCCGCGGCATATCGCGGCGGCTTCCAGGCACGTGCCGATGCGTCGCGCGGCGAATCATTCCAAGGGATGCGCGCCAATACGTCGCGCGCGATGCGTATCGCGTCAGCGTCGTCCTCGGCGATGTATTCGGCGACGCCTGAAACCCGCGTGTGCATCTGCGCGCCGCCCAGTTCTTCGTCGGTGGCAATCTCGCCGGTGGCGGCCTTGAGCAGCGGCGGGCCGGCAAGGAAGGCCTTGGCGCGCCCGCGCACCATGATCACGTAGTCCGACATTCCCGGCAGGTACGCGCCCCCGGCGGTGGAGTGGCCGTGCATCACGCAGATCTGCGGTATGCCGGCGGCCGACAGGCGCGCCTGATTCGCGAAACCGCGTCCGCCCTCGATGAAGATCTCGCCCACGTGCATCAGGTTCGCGCCGCCGGACTCGACCAGGCGCACCACCGGCAATTTGTTCTCCAGCGCGATCGCCTCGGCGCGCAAGCCCTTGCGCAAGCCCATCGGCGTGATCGTGCCGCCCTTGATCGCGCTGTCGGACGCGATGACCATACAGCGACTGCCGCAGACCACGCCGACGCCGATGATGAGGCCACCGCCGAGCACGTTGTTTTCGCCGTCGTCGTCGTGCATGCGCAGGCCCGCCAGTGTGGACAGCTCGAGCCACGGCGAGCCGCGATCGAGCAGGCGCGCGACGCGCTCGCGCGGCAGCAGCTGCCTGCGCGCGCGAAACTTCGGTTCCTGCGAATTCGACGTGTCGCGCACCCGGCATTCGAGCTGGCGAAAAGCCTCGATCAACGCAAGCATCTGCTCGCGCTGTTGCAGGCTTGCCTGCGAGTTCAGGTCGAGCTGGCTCTGAATGGCAGGCATGGGGTGGCGAACGGCGCGTGATTCACGAGGAGCCTGTCGGACTTTGGGGCCCGCGTTGGGCCAGGAAAGGGCTCCTGGAGCCTGACGCTTGATGGAGGGTAAAGTGTAGGCGACCCCCCGTGGCATGGGCCAGTGGCAACGCGCTTCGCCGAACGCGTCGCGAACCGGGATCGATGAAAGGGAAACGTCATGCGTCCGTTGGAGGGCATGCTCGTGGTCGCGCTGGAGCACGCGATCGCCGCGCCGTTTTGCACGCGCCAGCTCGCCGACCTGGGGGCTCGAATCATCAAGGTCGAACGCCCGGGCGAGGGAGACTTCGCGCGCAGCTATGACGCGCGGGCGCACGGCCTGGCATCGCACTTCGTCTGGTGCAACCGAGGCAAGGAAAGCCTGACGCTGGATCTGAAACAACCCAGCGCGCGCAGAGTGCTGCAGCAGCTTCTCGATCGCGCCGACGTGCTGGTGCAAAACCTCGCGCCGGGCGCGGCGGCGCGCATGGGCCTGGACCATGCAAGCCTGGCACCGGCCAATCCGCGCCTGATCGTGTGCGACATCTCGGGCTATGGCGACGGCGGCCCGTACACCGAGAAGAAGGCCTATGACCTGCTGATCCAGGGCGAGGCGGGTTTCCTGTCAGTGTCGGGAACGCCCGAGCAGCCATGCAAGGCGGGCTTGTCGATTGCCGACATCGCCGCGGGCATGTATGCCTACAGCGCCATCCTCGCGGCGCTGCTTGAACGCGGCCGCACCGGGCGCGGCCAGCGGCTGGAAATCTCGATGCTGGAGGCAATGGCCGAGTGGATGAGCTTTCCGCTGTACTACACGCTCGACGGCCAGGCGCCGCCGCCTCGCGCAGGCGCGTCGCACGCGGCGATCTATCCGTATGGCCCGTTCACCTGCGGCGACGGCAAGCAGGTGCTGCTGGCAGTGCAGCACGACCGCGAGTGGAGCGTGTTCTGCGAGCAGGTACTGCACCTGCCGGAGCTCGCGGCCCAGTACATGGGAAACGCGAAGCGACTCGCGCACCGCGCGCAGCTGCAAGCCATCATCGAGGGCGTGTTCGCAACCCTCAGCGCGGCGCAACTGATCGAGCGGCTCGACGCGGCGCAAATCGCCAACGGCCAGCTCAACCAGATGGCCGATTTGTGGCAACACCCGCAGCTCGCGGCGCGCGCTCGCTGGGTGGAGATCGGCTCGCCCCAGGGCGCGCTGCCGGCGCTGTTCCCACCGCACCACCTGCCCGGGGCAGAACCGCCCGCGATGGGGCCGGTGCCGGGCCTGGGCGAACACAGCGAAGCGCTTCTGACCGAACTCGGGTATGGTGCAGCCGACATCGCGCGGCTGCGCACCGAAAAGGCCATCTGACGAAGCTGCCGCCGCGCCGCGTGACGCCGGCGCTGCGGCAGATTGAGCGCGTCGCGCCGTTTGAACCACTGCACCCAGGGGAAACTGCATGACCCGCAAGAACAAGCCGATACGCTCCGACATCGCGTGGAGCACCCACGACCGCATCGAGGTGCGCGGCAAAAGCCTGCCCGATGAACTGCTCGGCCACATCAACCTCGGCGACATGGCGTTCCTGCAGATCCTGGGGCGCCTGCCGACGCCGAGCGAGTCGAATCTGTTCAACGCGATTTCCGTGACGCTGGTCGAGCACGGCATCACGCCCAGTTCGCTGGTCGCGCGCCTCACCTACGCGGGTGCGCCCGAGTCGCTGCAGGCGGCGGTGGCGGCGGGGTTGTGCGGCCTGGGCACGGTGTTCGTCGGCTCGACAGAAGGCACGGCGAAGATGCTCTACGAGGCGCTGCCGCTGGGCACGAAGGAACCCGACCTCGAGCGCCTTGCGCGCAACACCGTCGCGGCGTTTCGCGCGCGCGGGCAGATCGTGCCGGGCCTGGGCCACCCGGTGCACAAGCCCGTCGACCCGCGCGCGCCGCGGCTGTTCGAGATTGCCAAAGACAACGGTTTTTTCGGCGACTACATCCGCCTCGAACAGCTCATCTGCGCCGAAGTCGAGCGCGCGTCGGGCAAGGCGCTGCCGATCAATGCCACCGGCGCGATCGGCGCCATCTGCTGCGAGCTCGGGCTGCCGTGGAAGATCGTGCGCGGCATCGGCGTCTACGCGCGTGCCATTGGCCTGGTGGGGCACATCCTGGAAGAGAGCATCAACCCGATGGCGCTGGAGGTCTGGGCGCGCGTGGAAGACGAAGCGACCGCCCATCTGCGACCGCAGGAACCGAACCGAGGCTGAAATCCCAGGATAGTGGACGGATGGTGGGTCCCGGCCTTCGCCGGGATGACTACAAGGCTGAGCCAGTGTCATCCCGGCGGACGCCGGGATCCAGGATCGTGAACCGAGGGTGGATCCCGGCCTTCGCCGGGATGACATGCCAACAACCGGGATGACATACAAGAGCCAATCGGCAGTACCGCGCCGGGGGGCGCGCATGAACCTCGTCGTGCAGCTCACGGCGCAACGCGTCGTCCGGGGGCAGGACGGCGAAGTCATCGGGACGGTTGGCGGCGTCGGTCACGTGGTTCTCCGGGCGAAGGAGTCAGAGGCTGAGCGGGCATGATCGAAAGGCTCTCAGCCTCTTGTATGTCATCCCGGCGAACCGTTGCCCCGTGCCACGACACGGGGGCCGGGATCCATCCTTTACCGATCTCCACCGTCCTGGATCCCGGCCTCGTGTCGAGCACGGGGTGGCACTTTCGCCGGGATGACAGTTGCTCAGGCCAGAGTGTGCCGCGCGCCGGCGTCGCCCAAAGAAAAAGGGCCTGGCGTGAGCCAGGCCCTTGATGCATCGGCGATGAGCCTGCGCTGCGAACTGCCGCTCACTCACGTGAGCGCAAGTCGACTTACGGGCGAACGGCGATTTCGTTCTTCACCGATTTCACGCCGTTGACTTTCCAGGCGATGCTCTCGGCGGTGGCTTTCTCGGTCGAATTCTTCGCGAATCCGGACAGCATGACGGTGCCGTTCAGCGTTTCGACACCGATGCTGGTGGCGTCGACTTCCTTGTTGCCGACATAACGGCCCTTGACGGCCGTCGTGATCGTCGTGTCGTCAACGTAGGCGCCCACCGTTTCCTGGCCGCGCGTGACGGCGCAGCCCGAGGCGGTGATGAGTGCGAATACGGCAGCGGCAGCGGCCAGAGTGGTGCGAGTGTTCATGGTAAATCTCCTGTGGAATTGAAACGTCAATGAATCGATCAGGCGGTGCTGAGCCCCACCGCCCTGGGCAGAAATCGGGTGGCGCGACTCAGTCGGCGAGCCAGTCCTTCAGTTCGTCGGCGTGCTCTTGTTCATCGCTCAGGATGTCTTCGAGCAGGCGCCTCGTGGTGGGATCGCGCTCGCCGATCAGCGCGATGATCTGGCTGTAGGCCTCGATCGCGACGCGCTCGGCGACCAGGTTCGCCTTGATCATGGCTTTCAGGTCGGTCGATTCGTCGTATTCAGCGTGGCTGCGCTTGCTCAGCGAGTCGGGTGAAAAGTCAGGCGCACCACCGAGCTGCACGATGCGCCGCGCCAGGCGGTCCGCGTGCGCCGCTTCTTCGTTGGCGTGCACCAGAAATTCTTCGGCAATCTTCGGCGACGCCAGACCGTCCGCGGTGAAATGGTGGCGCTTGTAGCGCAGCACGCAGACCAGCTCGGTGGCCAGGGAATCGTTGAGCAACTTGATGATGTCGTTGCGCCACGGGCCGTAGCTGGGTGTCACCGCTCCCTGGTTCAGGCTGCGCCGGGCGGCGTCGATCGCCGCTTCGTCCAGCACCATGGGCTTGTAGTCGGCGGCCACGGAAAGTGGCTTGACGTGGCTCGTGTCTTTTTGGGCTGCCATGGTGGGGGTCCAGAGTTGAAGGAGGCCGGGCTGCGACACCGCAGCCACCGATGCGCTCAATGTAGAGATTTGTACGCCATGGAACCATCGGCGCGAGCCGCCAGCGTGTGTAGGACGACGCCTCGCCCCCCAACCTTCAAGTGACAACGCTGGCCGCGTGCGGTGCGTGCGGCGCGCGCCCGGTGTCGTGCGGCGCATCCAGCAACGGGATGATGAAGCTGGTGTGGGGCGCCAGCTCCGCCCAATGCAGCACGGCGCCCGGGTCCAACAACACTGCGCCCGAGAGTTCACGCCAAAGCGGCGTGTTTTGCAGCACTTCGAGCGTGGCGCAGCGCACCAGCACGAAGCGCATCGTGCGCGCATCGCGCTTGAGCGTCAGCTCGGCCTGGCGCCAGGACGCAGGCAGGCAGGGCGCGAACGTCAGGTCCTGGGCGCGTTGGGTCAGGCCGAAGATGGACTCGATCGCCGCGCGATGCATCCACGCCGCCGCGCCCGTGTACCAGCTCCAGCCGCCGCGGCCCACATAGGGCGGCTGGGTGTAGACGTCGCCGGCCATCACATAGGGTTCGATGCCATACGCCGCGCCGTGGGTGGCGTGGCGCGCGCGATGCGCAGGGCTCAGGTACGTGAAATAGCGATAGGCGGCGTCGCCGGCGCCGCCGGCGACGCGTGCGTCCGGATGGCGCTTCGCGTGTTCCGCCTGCGCCATCAGCGCCCACACACCTGCGTGCGAGTACTGACCGCCGTTCTCGCGCACGCCCGGTGGATAGGCCTGGATGTAGCCGGCACTCGGCTGCGCGTGCGCGAGCGGCGGGTCGAGCAGGCGGATCAGCCCGGCCTCACGGTCCACCAGATGCGACTCCACTGAGGTCAACGCGATGCGCTGCAGTGGCGCGGGCGCGGCGTCGGAAAGCACCGCCCAGGCCTGCGCGATCAGGTCGATGCGCGCTTCGGTGTTGACGTGCGAACCGAGCGGGCTGGCATCGTCGAAGAAGGCGCGCTTGAACCATTGCCCGTCCCATGCCGCATCGTTCAGTGCCGTCTTCCAGCCGGTTGCGGCTTTCTCCCAGCGCCGCGCGCGCACGGGCTCGCCGCGCTGATGCGCGAGTGGCGCGAAGTCCTCGACCAGGTGGCACAGGAACCAACCCAGCCACACCGATTCGCCTCGCCCTTCGTGGCCGACGCGGTTCATGCCGTCGTTCCAGTCGCCGCTGCCCATCAACGGCAAGCCGTGCACGCCGACGCGCAGGCTGTGATCGATGGCGCGTGCCGCATGTTCGTAGATCGACGCGTGCTGGGTGCTGACGCTGGGGATGTAATACGCGTCCTCGGCACCTGGCGGGATGGTCGCGCCTTCGAGGAACGGCACGCTCTGCTCGAGCAATGCGGCGTCGCCGGTGGTTCGCAAATAGTGCACGCAGGCGTGGGGCAGCCAGAGCAGATCGTCGGAGAAATGGGTGCGCACCCCGGCGCCGTTCGGCGCATGCCACCAATGCTGCACGTCGCCTTGCGCAAACTGGCGCGACGCGCAGACGACGATCTGCTCGCGCAGCATTTCGGGGGCGGCCCAGGTGAGCGCCATCGCGTCCTGCAGCTGATCGCGAAAGCCCGTCGCGCCGCCGGCCTGGTAGAACCCGGCCTTGGCCCACAAGCGGCAGGCGATCGTCTGGTACAGCAGCCAACGGTTCACCATCGCGTCGAACAGCGGGTCGGGTGTCTTCACCGTGGTCGCACCCAGCAGGGCATCCCAATGCCTGCGCACCTGTGTCAGGCGCTGCGCGGCGGGCAGTGCCGCAGCGAGCGTGGCGAGCGCGCGCGCCGCGTCCGGGCTCTCGGCGTAGCCGAGCAGAAACGTGCGCTCCGTCGTGTCACCGGCGCCCAGGCTGAGCGTGGTGGACAGGGCAGCGCAGGGGTCCAGGCCGCTGCCGCTGCGCTGGCCGAAGTGGTCGGGCAGCACGAGCCGGCCGCGCGCGTCGAAGCATTCGCGCCGGTCGCAGGTCCAGTCTTCGCGCTCATCGGCGCCACCCGCGATCGCGAGGAATGCGGTGCCGTTGCCAAATCCGGCCGAGCGTTCGCGCTGCGTGCACAGCAGCGCGCTGAGCTTGCGCTCGGGTGCGGAGGCGCCGTCCGCCGACGGCGCCGCCAGAGTGTCGGCCGGCAGGCGTTGCCGATACAGCGCCGTGTGCACCGTGCCGCGGTCGGAGCGGTTTGCCCCCATCATCCACTCGGCGATGCCGATGACGCGCAAGTGCAGCGTTCTGGGGCCGCAGTTGACGATGCGCAAGCGCACCTGTTTGACCGAAGTGCGCTCATCAACGCACCATGACGCCGTCACGTCGACATCACCACGGCGATGCCGCACGACGCTGTAGCCCTGGCCATGCGAGACCTGGTAGGCGGCGCGCTCCTCGCCCACCGCGCCCCAGACGGACGGCGTCACGCTCCAGGCCTGCAGCGTCTTGCGGTCCTGCAGCAGGAACCACTCGGAAGGCGGGTCTGCCACCGGGTCGTTCGACCACGCGGTGAGCTGGTTCAGGCGGCCGTTCACCGCCCAGGTGTAGCCGCCTCCGGCTTCTGACAACTGGGCGCCGAAGGCTGGATTGGCGAGCACGTTGACCCAGGGCCGCACCGGCCGCACGAGGGCGCCGACGTCGAAGCGGAACTCCCCGGAGGGTTGCGCGAACTCGCCGCGCGCGGCGGCCGGCGCGCCGGATGCGCTCGGCGCCACCGCCAGCACCGAGGTCGACGTGTCGTGGCGCGCCTCAAACGCCTGTTCGTGCACCTCGCTCCATTCCTCCAGGTGGTGCAGCAGCGGGCGCCCGTCGGCCGCGAGTCGAATCCGCGCCAGGTATTGCAGCGTGCGCAGTTCGTCATCTGACACTTCGTCGGCGCGCAGCAGGTGAAAGCTGGTGCTGGCGGGGTTGGCTGCGGCGCCGTGGTCGGCGATGTGGCGCTCGCGCAGCGCGTTGACCTCGCGGTGCAGTGCCATCAGGTACGACGCCGGCTCGGCGTTCACCACCACCAGGTCGCAGGCCACGCCGCCCCACGACCAGACGCTCAAGGCCTGGGCGAGCGAACGCAACAGGCCGAGCCCCTGGCTCACCCCGGCCGACACCAGGATGATCGGGCGGTCTCCCGAAATGCCGAAGCGCCACAGCAGCTGGCGGTCGGAAAATTCAAGCGCCGTGGCGTCGCCGCGATACGCGCTGGCCTGCGGGCGCGTCAACGTCATCAGCAGCGCCGTCGTCAGCGTCTGCAGTGCGGCGAAATTCTCCGCGCCGATGCGCAGCGTGCGCAGGCGGATGCCGCTCAGCGTGGCCGACATCAGCGACGCGCGCTGCACATGGTTGGGCTGGCGGTACTTGTCGATCAGCGCGTGCAGGGTACCGCGGTTGTCAGCCGCCGCGGTGGCGAAGATCAACTGGGCCTTGGAGCGGGGCGCGATGCGCAGCCGCACGGCCAGCGTGCACACCGGGTCCAGGCCGGTGTCGAGCACGGCATCAGTCGGCTCGCCCTCGGCGGCAGGCGCCGGCACGGGATGGAGCGACGCCAGCGGCCGGCTGCTGCCTTGATTGCGGCCGAGCCAGTGCTGGCGGTCCGTCTGCACGCTCAGGCTCACCACCTGCGGGTCGGTGTCGGCCAGAAAATGCGTCATCTGCAAGCCGCGCTCGGTCGCCAGGCGCGGCTTGCGTTCGAACACGAGCGCCTGTTGCGCGGTTTGCCAGACGGCGCGCACGAACAGGTTCGAGAAAGCCGGGTGCGCCTCGTCGGCACGCGCATCGGCGAGCGTCACCTCGAACGCCGAAATCAACTCGATGTCCAGGGATCGGTCGCTCAGGTTGCGCAGCTCGATCTGGCGGAACTCGATGTCGTCTTCCGGGCTCACCCACACCATCGCGTGCGCCTGGACGTTCGGCCAGGCCGCGTCGAAACACACACGATCGGCGTGGAACACGCTCTTGTAGTGCGCCGCCGCGTCGGGCGCCGGATGCTGGGTGATCGATACCGGGCGCGGCTGCTGGTCCCATCGCAGGTAGAAGAAGTGGCCATGCGCGTCGCGCAGCGCGTCGTCGCGCCAGCGCGTGATGCCAAACTCGCGCCAACGGCTCGCGCCCGCCCCGTTGGCGCGCAGCGACACGCTGTACACGCCGTTGGACAGCACATGGGTCGGCTCCAGCGCCGCGGCGCCGGGGAAGACCTCGCGCAGCAGCCCGGGCGCGCGGCGCTGCAATGCCTTCGGCGGCGCCCCTGCCGGCGGCCCCTGGAGCAGCGACACCTCGCGCGGTGCGCGTTCGTGCAGCAGCGAGGCGACGGCCTCGACGTGCGCATTGCCCATGCCCCAGCGCTGCACCACGCCGCCGCGCAACGCGTTGGCCAGTGCGACGATGCTCATGCCCTGGTGGTGCGCCATGAAGGTCCGCACCGGCGTGAAGGCTTCGGTGCTCGCCTGGCGCCCGGGCGAGTAGTCGAGCGCTTCGATGAAACCGTAGCGTGCTCGAGCGCCCAGCGCTTCGAGCGCCTGCAGGTTGAGCGTGGCGCGGTGCGGCGCGATCTGCACCGCCAGCGCGGTGGCATAAGGAGCGATCACCAGTTCGTCGGACGGCGTGCGCCGCAGGGCGAGGCGCGGCACGCCTTGCGGCGCGTACTGGTAGGCCAGGCTGTGGTCGCTGCCTGCGTAGGCTGACTCGGAGATGCCCCAGGGCACGCCGTGCACGGCCGCGAAATTGATCTGTTCGCGCAGCGCCGCGAGGCACGCGTCGCGCAACACGCTGCCGTGCGGCTCGTCGAGCACCAGGCTGGGCATCAGGTACTCGAACATCGAGCCCGACCAGGAGCGCAGGCCGGCAATCGCACCCACCGCGTAGAACAGGCGGCCAAGCGACGCCCAGTGGCTCACCGGCACGTCGCCCTTGGCGATGGCGAGCAGGCTGGTCAGGCGCGACTCCGACGCGAGCAGGTCATAAAAGCCCGCATCCAGCTCGTGCTCAGCGACCCGGTAGCCGATGTGGAACAGGTGGCGCTTGCGGTGGTAGAGGAAGCTGAAATCGGTGGCCCAGGCGAGTTGCTCGAATTCACGGGCGAGTATCAGCAGGCGCCGGGTGGTCGGTTCATGACCCGGGGCGGACGCGGCCGATGACGAACCCGCCGCCTGCAGATCCAGCACGGCGCTGCGCAGCGTGGCCAGGTGATCGGCCAGGCACCACGCCAGTTCGTCGCGGCGTATCGCTGTGGCGGGCCCCGCTGGCTCGTGCACGGGCGGAATGCGCAGCCCGAGTTCGGCCGTGGCGGCACGCAGCAGCGCGTCGAATTGCGCGGAGTTCAGAAAGTATTGGCCCAGTTCATCAGGCAGCGCGAGCAGGCGTGCCAGTGGCGCGTTGGCGGGCAGCAGCTCGGGCACCTGTGCCAGCAACGGCGCGAGGCGCTGCTTCGAGGCAAGCAACGCGGCGCGCGCCGCACCCGGGTCGAACGGCGCCCGCGCCAGTTCCAGACACGCCTGCGCGGCGGCGAGAAGGTGGCCGCTGAGATTGCCGCTGTCGACGGTGGATACATACATCGGCAGCAGCGGGGCACGCGTCTGCGTGTCGTACCAGTTCAGGAAGTGGCCGCGGTGGCGCTGCAATGTGGCCAGCGTCGCGAGCGTCGCCTCCATGCGCAGAATCAAGTCCTGCGTGCCGATCCAGCCAAACGTGCGCGCGCAGGCCACGCTCAGCAGGTACATGCCGATGTTGGTCGGCGAGGTGCGGTGCGCCACCATGTCGTGCGGCGCGGTCTGCAGGTTGTCGGGCGGCAGGTGGTTGTCCTCCGGCCCGACGCAGCGCTCGAAGAATCGCCAGGTGTCGCGCGCCACGCCTTCCAGCCAGGCCTGGTCCGCTACCGGCAACGCGGCGTCCTTGCGCACCGGGCGCCGCCGGCTGGCGAACCAGGTCCACACCGGCGCCGCGCCCCACAGCAGGCACAGCAGCACGGCCAGCAAAGGGTAGGGCGTGGCCGCGACCCACAGCGCAGCGAGCAGCAGCAGTGCCGCGACCGGCTCCTTCCAATGCGCGCGCATCACGGCGCCAAGCCCGCTCAATGCCGACGCCTCTGCGGCGGCAGCCGTGGTCCATTGCAGCAGGTGGCGCCGGCTGAAGGTCATGCGGTAGAGCGCGCGCGCCACCGCGTCGCCCGCCAGCAGCGCGTGCTGCAGCAGTTGCGCCATGTGCCAGACGCCGCCCCACAGCGCGCGCACCAGGTCGGTTGCGGCCTGGCGGTAGAAGTGGCGCTTCGCGAGGTCGTCTCGACTCGGCGAAAACCCCGCCACCGCGCCCATCAGCGGGCCGGCGCAAAACGCGCCCAACACGAGGGCCAGGGCGACCCCCGGCGAGACGATGAACCCGGCCAGCGTCAGCACCAGCAGCAGCAGCGACAGCGGCGTCACCAGCGAGCGGCGCAGGTTGTCGAACATCTTCCAGCGGTTGATCGCGCGCAGCCGCTGGCGTGTGAAGTGCAGCAGGAACGGCAGCAACTGCCAGTCGCCGCGGGTCCAGCGGTGCACGCGCGAGGCGGCCACGTCGGCATGAAAGGGAGCGTCTTCGATCAGGGTGATGTCGGTGACCGCGGCACAGCGCGCCAGCGAACCTTCGAGCAGGTCGTGGCTCAGCATCTGGCCCTCGGGCAAACGGTTCGACAGCAGCGCGTGCAGCGCGCCGACGTGCAGCAGGCCCTTGCCGGTGAAGGTGCCTTCGCCGAACACGTCCTGGTAGACCTCGGAGGCGGCGGCGCTGTACGGGTCGATGCCACACTGGCCGGCGAACAGCCAGTGGTACAGCGTGAAGTGTTTCGGCGCAGGCAGCGGCGTAACGACGCGCGGCTGCAGGATGCCGTAGCCCCGTGTCACGGTGCGTGTCGTGGCATCGACCTTCGGCTGGTTGTGTGGATGCGCCGCCACACCGACCAGATCGCGCAGCCGGCCGGGGGGCA
>JANNKM010000518.1:0-4564 GCA_031396305.1 Rhizobacter sp. | reverse complement strand
CCAAGCCGGCCGCCTCCACCAGCTGCGCGATTCGTGCGGGCGGAAAATTCGGATCGATGGGCACGTACGCGGCACCCGCCTCGAGCGTGCCGAGCAGCGCCACGATCGCGTCCGGCGAACGCGCCATCGAGATGCCCACCTTCGCGCCGGACGACACGCCGCGTGCGCGCAAGCCGTTGGCGAGCTGTCGCGCGCGCCGCAACAGGTCGTCGTAGCGGAGCGTTTCGGCGCCGTGCTCGACCGCGACCGCGGCGGGCGTGCGCAGCGCCTGCGCGGCGATGCGCTGCATGATCGGCAGTGTAACCGTCGGGTGCGGACTTGGCGACATGGCCCGCGCCGATCGTGCCCCCGGCGCCGACCTTGTTTTCGACGACGACGGTCTGGCCCAGCGCCTTGGTCAGCGCCACTGACAAGGTGCGCCCCATCACGTCGGTCGGGCCGCCGGCGGCGAACGGAATGATCAGCGTGATGGTCTTGCTGGGCCAGGCCTGCGCCTGCGCCGGGACGGGCGCAACGCCAGCGATGGCGATGCTCAATGTCGCCAAGGTGGCCGACAACAGTTGGTGCGTTTTCATCTCATCTTCTCCAGTGTGTTGCTTGATGTCGGGCGCCTGACGGTCGCAGCGTGCGGCCGTGCGTACACTGCGCTTTCATGTTGCGCGTTCGGCCCGGGTGGCAGCGCAGTGTATGCAATCCCCGAGTCACTGAACATGGCGCAAATCCTGATCGCTGGTTACCAGCATGAAACGAACACTTTTGCGCCGAGCCTGGCCGACTGGGCGGCATTCTCGCGCGGCGACTCGTTTCCCGCGTTCATTCGCGGCGCCGCGATGCCGGCGCAGTTGAGCGGCATCAACATTCCGATCGCGGGCTTCATCGCCGCCGCAAAGCGCCACGCCTGGACGCTCGTTCCCTCGTGCTGGGCCGGGGCGATTCCGTCGTCGTTCGTCACGCGCGACGCATTCGAGCGCATTGCCGGCGCCATCTGCGACGACGCAGCTGCCGCGCGTTCGGCCAAAGGCCTGGACGCGATCTACCTTGACCTGCATGGCGCGGCAGTCGCTGAGCACCATGACGACAGCGAGGGCGAGCTGCTGGCGCGGCTGCGCGCGATCGTCGGCCCCGCGACCCCAATCGTCGCGAGCCTGGACCTGCATGCCAACGTGACGCGGCGCATGCTGCGCGAAGCCGACGCCCTAGTCTCGTACCGCACTTACCCGCATGTCGACATGGCCGACACCGGCGAGCGCGCCGCGGAGTTGCTGGCGCGGCGTTTCAAGGCGGGCACACGCGAGCCGCTGCACTCAAAGCGCTTGCCGTTCCTGATTCCGCTGAACGCGCAGAGCACCTGGACCGAACCCGCCAAGACCCTTTACGACGAGCTCGGCGCACTGGAGCGCGAGCACGCCGCCACGTTGAGCTTCTGCATGGGCTTTCCGGCGTCGGACTTCGATGAGTGCGCGCCGATGGTCTGGGGCCATGGGCCGGCCGCCGAAACCGCGGTGGAGCAGCTTTACCGACGCGTGAGCGTTCCCGACCAGTGGAAGCTCGCGTTCCTCGAAGCGCGTGACGCAGTGACCCAGGCGCTGCGCCTGGCCGACGGTGCAGCCAGACCCGTGGTCGTTGCCGACACCCAGGACAACCCCGGCGCGGGCGGCGACAGCAACACCACCGGCATGCTGCACGCGCTGCTCGCGCAAGGCGCGGGCAAACGCTTCCCCGGCCAGGTGGCGCTCGGCCTGCTGTTCGACCCGGCGGCGGCGCGCGCCGCGCACGAGGCGGGAGTCGGCGCAGAACTCGACCTGGCGCTCGGCACCGCCGTGCCCACTTTCACCGGCAAGAACAGCGACCCGCCGCTGCGCGGCCGATTCAAGGTCATCGCCCTCAGCGACGGCAAGTGCACCCTCACCGGCCCGATGATGACGGGGCTGACGGTGCGCCTGGGCGCGAGCGCCTGCCTGGAAATCGAAGGCGTCCGCATCGCCGTGGTCAGCGGGAAGAAACAACTTCTTGATCGCGAATTGCTGCGCATGGTGGGCATGCACACTGAAGCGATGCGCATCGTCGTCGTGAAAAGCTCGAACCACTTTCGCGCTGACTTCCAACCACACGCAAGCCATGTGCTGGTGGCCAAGGCGGCCGGCCCGATGGCCGCCGACCCGGCGGACCTGCCGTGGAAGCAGCTGTCTGCTTCGACGCGGCGCCGGCCGTGACGCCGCGCCTGCTTCGCCCACTGGCCCGCTGACAGCCCCGCATGCGCCTGGTGTGGACGCCGCTGCTGCTCGCCCTCGCCTGGGGCCTGAACTGGCCGGTCATCAAGATCGTGCTGTCTGCCGTGCCGCCATTCACGCTGCGCTGGCTCGGCTTGGGCAGCGGCGCGCTGTTGCTCGCGCTGGTCGCGCTCATACAGCGCAAGGCGCTCCGGCCCGGTGCGGCCGCCTGGCCCAGCATCGCAGTGGGCGGCATGCTGACGATTGCCGGGTTCAACTTCTGCACTGCGTTCGCGCAACTCAACACGAGCACGTCGCGCGCCGCGGTATTGACCTACACGATGCCGATGATGGCCGCCGTGCTCGCCTGGTGCTTTCTCGGCGAACGCCCCGGGCGGCGCGCCGCATGGGCACTGGCACTTGGAGGCGCGGGCCTGGCGGTGCTCGCCTGGCCGGTGCTCGCCAATCTGGCCGCGCACCCCGACGCGTCGGCGCGCGGCCTGGTGTTTCCCTTGCTCGCAGCGTTCTCCTGGGCCGCCGGAACGGTGGCCACGAAGCGCTGGCCGCCGGCGGGCGACCGTATCGTCATCACGGCCTGGCAACTGGCGCTCGGCGCCGTGTGCGGCGCGCTCGCCGCGCCGCTTGCGGGTGAAACGCTGCCTTCGACCCTGGAGCCGCGGGTTGCCTGGGCGCTGGCGTATCACATCGTCATCGCGACCGCGCTCGCCTACGTACTGTGGGCGCACCTGCTCGATTCCCTCAGCGCCACCGTCTCGTCACTGACGGTGCTCGCCGCTCCCGTGGTGGGCGTGCTCGGCGCGATGGCGCTGGTGGGCGACCGACCGAGCGCCGCCGATTGGCTCGGCTTCGTGCTCGTGCTCGGCGCGGCGGCGCTGATGCTGCTGCGGCTCGGGCCAAGGACCGTTCCTGAAAGGACGGCCTGATCGCTAGCAAAGGCAATTGGATGTGGCGAACTGGCGCCGAACGCGATTCGTGCCTGCGCCGCCCACCTTGACGCGCAGGCCATAAACTGCCGCAGGCCACTGCGCAAAGTGCCGGGCGGCCCCAACCAGGAGACAGCCATGTACGGTCAGATGATGCAACAGCCGCTGATGATTTCGGCACTGCTCGTCCACGCGCAGCGCCACCACGGCGAGCAGCAGGTGGTGTCGCGCCGGGTTGAGGGCGACATCCACCGCATCAGCTACCGTGACCTCGCCGCGCGCGCGCGGCGCATGGCCAAGGCGCTTGCGACGCTCGGCGTGACGCCCGGCGCGCGCGTCGCCACGCTGGCGTGGAACGGGCACCGGCACCTTGAGCTGTACTACGCCGTGTCGGGCTCCGGCGCGGTGCTGCACACGCTGAACCCGCGCCTGCACCCGGACCAGGTGGTCTACATCGCCGACCACGCCGAGGACCAGGTGCTGTTCTTCGACCTGACGTTCCTGCCCATCATCGAGGCCGTCGCCGGCCGGTTGAAGACGGTGCGCCACCTGGTGGCAATGACGGATCGTGCGCACATGCCGGCGTCGATCAAGTTGCCTGATCTGTTGTGCTACGAGGATCTGCTCGAAGCGCAGGACGACAAGTTCGAGTGGCCGCAGTTCGACGAAAACACCGCCTCCTCCCTGTGCTACACCTCGGGGACGACCGGCAACCCGAAGGGCGTGCTGTACAGCCACCGCTCCACGGTGCTGCACACCTACGCCGCGGCGCTGCCCGATGCACTGAGCCTGTCGGCGCGCGACGTGGTGCTGCCGGTCGTGCCGATGTTCCACGTCAACGCCTGGGGGCTGCCGTACGCGGCGTGCATGACGGGCGCGAAGCTCGTCTTCCCCGGACCGGGGCTCGACGGCAAGTCGCTGCACGAGTTGTTCGAGTCGGAGCGCGTCACGCTGTCGGCAGGCGTGCCCACCGTGTGGCAAGGGCTGCTGACGTATGTCGAGGCGAACAAGCTCAAGTTCAGCACGATGAAACGCACCATCATCGGCGGCTCGGCGTGCCCGCCGGCGATGATGAGGACCTTCCAGGAGCAATACGGCGTCAGCGTGCTGCACGCGTGGGGCATGACGGAGATGAGCCCGCTGGGGACCGCGTGCACATTCAAGGCGAAGCACGATGCGCTGGACCCGCAGGCACGCTACGCCGTGCAGGCCAAGCAGGGTCGGGCGATCTACGGCGTGGACATGAAGATCGCCGACCCCGACGGCAACGAGTTGCCCTGGGACGGTACTGCCACCGGCGAGCTGATGGTGCGCGGCCCGTGGATCATGAGCGAGTACCTGAAGGGCGAAGGCGGGAGTCCGTTGATTGATGGTTGGTTCCCCACCGGCGACGTGGCGAGCATCGACGCC
>JANNKM010000516.1:0-9363 GCA_031396305.1 Rhizobacter sp. | reverse complement strand
CCCCCAGCTACGGGCGCGAGGGCGCTGGGCGAAAGTCGGCTCGCCAGCCGGCGAGCTCGACATGCTCAAGCCGCCGTTCAACCTCTCAGGGTTCGAGGCGCGGCTCGACCCGGTGCCGGCGCTCGGCGAGCACACGGCGAGCATCCTCACCGAGCTCGGCTACGAGGCACGTCAAATCGAGGAGCTGCGCCGGGCGGGCACGGTCTAGCGGGTGCCGCAGGCAGGCCACGAGAAGCGCGCTATTCCTCGCCGCCATGGATCTTGCGCGCCTCGAACTCCCACCAGCCTTCCTGCCAGCCCTTGGCGTAGGCGAGCTGATCGAGCTTGGCGCCATGCCTGGCGCACTGGTCGTCGTAAACGAGGTCCACGAAGTAGGGCGCATCGGAGGACTCGACGCCGCCTTTCGCTAGTCTAATGGGCAGCTTGGAGGCTTCAATGTATTGAAAGTCGGTGATGTAGCGGTTCTCCCGCATCAACTGCAAAACGATATTGCGGCGCTGCATGGCGCGCTCGGGATGGCGGTATGGATTGAGGTAGTTGGGGCGCTGGATGAGGCCGGCGAGGAGGGCTGCCTCTTCGAGGCGGAGTTCACGGAGATCCTTACCGAAGTAGACCTGTGCGGCTTGACCGAAGCCGCGGACAGCGAAACTTCTCCGCTGGCCGAGATCGACCTGATTAAAGTAAAACTCGAAGATTTGCTCCTTGGTGAGCTTTTGCTCCAGTTGGAGCGTGATCATCAGCTCGGCGGCTTTCCTCTGCCACGTCTTGTCTTGGCTGAGCCAGAACATGCGGGCCATCTGCATGCTGATGGTGGAGGCGCCGTAGCCGGTGTGCTGCCCTCCACCGACTGGAAACGTCGCTACTTCAAAACACCTGAGCAGCAGCGCTGGTACGCCGGCGAAACGATTTCATTGGGCATCGGCCAGGGGTACAACAACTTCACGATGCTGCAGCTCGCCAGCGCGACGGCCACGCTGGCCACCGGCGGCCAGCGCTTCAAGCCGCGCCTGGTGCGCGAAATCGAGGACGTGCTGACACGCGATCGCAAGCGCGTCGCGAGCGAAGCGCTGCCGGCCTTGCCGTACAAACCTGAGCATGTCGATGTCATCGTGCGCGCCATGTATGGCGTGACGCAGGAAGGCACTTCCGTGCGCTCGTTCAGCGGCGCGCCGTACAAGAGCGGCGGCAAGACCGGCACCGCGCAGGCCATCGGCATCAAGCAGAACGAGAAATACAACGCGTCCAAGCTCGACGAGTACAAGCGCGACCATTCTCTGTACATCGCCTTTGCCCCGGTCGAGGCGCCAACGATCGCCCTGGCGGTTGTCGTCGAGAACTCGGGTTTCGGCTCCGAGGCTGCCGCGCCGATCGCTCGCCGCGTATTCGATTTCGTCTTGCGCGGGCTGGTGCCAAGCGAAGAAGACCTGGTGGCCACTCGCATCGGCAAGTCTGGCGCACCCACCGGCAAGGCGCGCACCGCGGCTGACTATCCCTTGCCGGGGATCACTTCGGTGATCGGCAATGCCGCGGCAGGTGCCACGCCGTGAATGTCATCTACGAAGAGCCGTCGCTGTGGCAGCGTGTGCGGCATGTGTTCACGGGATTCGATACGCCGCTGCTCGTGGCGATCGCATTGCTCGCGGCGGCGGGGCTGATCACGATGTATTCGGCCGGCTTTGACCACGGCGCGCGGTTTTCCGGACACGCCAGGAACATGTTGCTCGGACTGATCGTGTTGTTCGTGGTGGCGCAAGTATCCCCGCAGCGCCTGATGTCGATCGCCGTCCCGTTGTACGCGCTGGGCGTCACTTTGCTGATCGTCACTGCGATCATGGGCATCACCAAGAAGGGCGCGACACGTTGGCTCGACGTGGGTGTGATCGTCCAGCCGAGCGAGATTCTGAAGATTGCCGCGCCATTGATGCTGGCGTGGTGGTTCCAGCGCCGCGAGGGGCAGATTCGCGTCATGGATTACCTCGTCGCGCTGGCCTTGCTCGCCCTTCCGGTGGGTCTGATCGTCAAACAGCCCGACCTGGGCACGGCAATCCTGGTGCTGTCCGCCGGGCTGTACGTGATCTTCTTCGCGGGGCTGTCGTGGCGGCTCGTGATTCCCGTGATGCTCATTGGCGTGGTCGCGGCGATTGCGCTGGTCGTCGCAGAGGGGCAGATTTGCCAGCCCGATGTGAAGTGGCCGCTGATGCGCGACTATCAGAAGAACCGCGTGTGCACCCTGCTCGATCCAAGCGCCGACCCCCTGGGAAAGGGCTTCCACATCATTCAAGGAATGATCGCGATCGGCTCGGGCGGCCTGTCCGGCAAGGGGTTCCTGAAGGGCACGCAAACGCATCTCGAGTTCATCCCCGAGCGCACCACGGACTTCATCTTCGCGGCATTTGCCGAGGAGTTCGGCCTGATCGGTTGCGCCGGGCTGCTGCTGGCGTTCACGTTCCTGATTATTCGCGGCCTGATGATCGCCGCCGAGGCGCCTACCCTGTTCACGCGGCTGCTCGCCGGAGGCATCACATTGAGCTTTTTCACGTATGCGTTCGTCAACATGGGAATGGTCAGCGGTGTGCTGCCCGTGGTGGGCGTTCCCTTGCCGTTCATCAGCTACGGCGGCACGGCGATGGTGTCTCTGGGGCTCGGCCTGGGCATCCTGATGTCGATTGCCAAGAGCCGGCGCCTGGTGCAGAGCTGACGCCTCAATGAGTGCGAACGTCGGCACGGGACTTGTCCCGCCGGTAGGCATCATCGGCGTGGGCAACATGGGGCTGGCGATCGCGACACGGTTGCTCGCCTGCGGCAGGTCGGTTGCCGTGCGCGACATCGATCCGTCACGCGAATCGATGGCACGGGCGCTCGGGGCACGTGTCAGTGCTTCACCCGCTGCGGTGGCGGAAGTCAGCGCGTGCGTCATCGTCTGCGTCGTCGATGCGCGCCAGACAGACAGCGTGCTGTTCAATCCGCTCGACGGCGTCGCTGCGCAGAGCACCAGGCCCAGCGTCTTGCTGTGCCCGACAATCGCACCTCACGCAACCGAAGGCTTCGCCCAGCGCCTCGCGGCGTTGGGCATGCCGTGCATTGACGCCCCCATGTCCGGAGGACCGGCGCGGGCACGTGAAGGGCGCATGAGCCTGATGGTCGCGTGCGCAGACGCCTTGTTTGAGTGCCACTTCGAGTTGCTGAGCGTCTTGGCGGACCCGGTGTTTCGCGTCGGTCAGCGTCCCGGCGACGGCGCGCGCACCAAGCTCGTGAACAACCTGCTCGCAGCAATCAACCTGGCAGGGACGGCGCAGGCCTTGGCGCTGGCCGAGCACGTGGGTCTGGACCCGGCGCGAACACTCGAAGTGATCGAGCAGTCGAGCGGTCAGAGCTGGATCGGAAGCGAACGCATGCGCCGGGCCCTCGCCCGCGACCTCGCGCCGCGTGCCCACACGTCCCTGCTCAACAAGGACGCGCAGCTGGCGCTGCAAATGGCGCAGGCGTGCGACTTCGACGCCAGCGTCGGCGCGGCGGCCGCAGCGCTCTTCGGGCGTGCCTGCCAAGACGGGATGGCCGGCCTGGACGATGGGTGTCTGTTCGACATGCTGCGCACGGCCCCATCGAAAGTCAAGTCGGGCCCCGGTCCCGAGTTGACGCCGCCGGGAAGCGCAGCGTGAATCGCGCGCCCGGCCCAAAGGCCGGGCATTCCGTTTCGCCTTGGCCCGTACGCGGTGGGCGCAGGTTGGCGTCCTCCAAATCGACCCGCACGTCATGCCGCATCGCGATTTCGCGAACGATGGCCAGGCCCAATCCGGAACCGTGGACCTGGGATCCCAGGGAGCGGTAGAACGCGCGGAAGACCAATTCCCGCTCAGTCGGTGCAATGCCCGGGCCGGAATCTTCGACCTGCAAGACGACGACCTGCCCGAATGGGTCATCGACGACGCGAACCGTCACGACACCGCCCGCCGGGGTGTATTGGAGCGCGTTGTCAACCAGGTTGCCGATCAGCTCGCGCAGCAACAAGGCGTGCGCCAGCACCAATGGCCCCTGCGGATGGCGCAGGCGTGCGCCGCGGTCCGGCCCCTCGAAGCCGAGGTCGATTCGCCGCTCAATGGCGCGTGGCACGAAGTCACGTACCACTTCGGCGGCCAGGTCGGCGAGGTTGAAGACCTCACGCCGCGCCGCATGCTCCTTGTCTTCGGCGCGCGCCATGGCCAGCAGCTGATTCACCATGTGTGCCGCGCGCTGGCTCGACAGGGCGATGTGCTGCAGCGATTGCTTCAACACCAGCGGGTCGCGCTGGCCGGCGTCGATCTCGCGAGCGGCGAGCTCGGCCTGCGTGCGCAACCCGGCCAGCGGCGTCTTGAGCTGGTGCGCTGCGTCGGCCAGGAAGTGCTTTTGCGCGCCCAGAGATGCGTCGAGCCGGGCCAGCAGGTCGTTGATGGCGTGCACCAGCGGTGCCACTTCTTCAGGCGCATCGAGCTCGTCGATCGGGCTCAAGTCGCTGCTGTCGCGATCGCGTATGCGCTGCTGGAGGCGATTCAAGGGCTCGATTCCCAGCGCGAGCGCCAGCCAGACGAGCAACACGGCTAGAGGCAGGATCGCAAACTGCACGAGCACCATGCCCTTGACCACTTCGGTGGCCAGGTGCGACCGCCTGCCCAGCGTTTGTGCCACCTGCACGAGTGGCCCTGGGGCGCTCGCCCCATCGACGTTGATGCGCAGCGAGGCGATGCGTACATCGTCGAAATTGACGCGGTCGTCGCGAAAGCGCAGTTCGCCCGGCCCGGCCAACTCGGAGGCGTCGGGCACCGGCACATCGCGGTCGCCGCTCAGCAGCTCACCGCGCAAGCCCAGAACCTGATAGTAGATCTCGTCGGGTTCGGCGGAGCGAAGGATGTCGGACACGCGCGTGGGCACGTCGAACCTCACGCTGGCCTGGCCTGACGCGGCGCGGGTGACGACGATTTGGCGTGCCAGTATGCGTGCCATCTCGCCGAGTTCGCGGTCAAATGGCGCGTTGGCGATTCCCTGCGCCATCAGCCAGGTCAGCCACACGCCGAGCGGCCACAGCAGCAACAGCGGCGCCAGCATCCAGTCGAGGATCTCCCCGAACAGCGAGCGCTGTTCGCGACGATTCCCGGAGCCGAACGGTAGGGTGTGTGGCTGGCGCATCGATTCTCACCGTCCGGCGTGAGCGAGGGGACTGTTCAGGGTTCAGGGGCTGATTTTCTCCAGGCAGTAGCCCAGGCCACGCACCGTGGCGATGCGCACCGGTCCCCGTTCGATCTTCTTGCGCAGGCGATGAATGTAGACCTCGATCGCGTTGTTGCTCACTTCGTCGCCCCATTCGCACAGGCGCTCGACCAGCTGATCTTTGCTCACCAGGCGGCCGGCCCGGTGCAGCAGCACCTCAAGCAGACCGATTTCGCGCGCCGACAGTTCGAGCGCGAGTTCGTTGAGGTAGACCACCCTTGCGGTCACGTCAAAGCGCAGCGGACCATGCTGGATCACGTTGGACGCCGTGCCCAGACCACGACGCGTCAACGCGCGCACCCGGGCCTCGAGTTCAGCGAGCGAAAACGGCTTCGCCATGTAGTCGTCGGCGCCAAGGTCCAGGCCCTTGACGCGCTGCTCCACGCTGTCCGCCGCCGTCAGGATGAGCACCGGCACCGCGCAGCCGCGCCCTCGCAAATTGCGCAGCACTTCCAGCCCGTGCAGCTTGGGCAGCCCCAGATCGAGAATCAACAGATCGAACCCATGCGAGACCAGCGCCGCGTCGGCTTCGCTGCCGTTGTTCACACAGTCCACGGCGTAGCCGGCACCACGCAGTGATCGCCGCAAGGCGTCGGCCAGAACTTGATCGTCTTCGGCAATCAGAACGCGCATGCTGAAAATCACCCCACAGAAAATTCAACTACTGTACAAATAACCAGTTTTGTCGATAATGGCGCCCACACCTACAGGAGACCCCATGGACGCAAACGTCAAGACGCTCAACACGGAAAAGGCCAAAGCCCTGCAAGCTGCGCTGGCGCAGATCGAAAAGCAGTTCGGCAAAGGCTCGATCATGCGCCTGGGCGAGGGCGAAGTGATCGACGACATCGAAGTCGTCTCCACCGGGTCACTGGGCCTGGACATTGCGCTCGGCGTGGGTGGCTTGCCGCGCGGCCGGGTCGTTGAAATCTACGGGCCAGAATCCTCGGGCAAGACAACGTTGACGCTGCAGGTCATCGCCGAGATGCAAAAGCTCGGCGGCACCTGTGCCTTCATCGACGCAGAACACGCGCTCGACGCGCAGTATGCGCAGAAACTCGGCGTCAGCTTGCAAGAACTGCTGATCAGCCAGCCCGATACCGGCGAACAGGCACTGGAGATCGTCGATGCGCTGGTGCGTTCCGGCTCGGTTGACCTGGTCGTCATTGACTCGGTGGCGGCGCTCACGCCCAAGGCCGAAATCGAAGGCGAAATGGGCGACTCGCTGCCGGGCTTGCAAGCCCGGCTGATGAGCCAGGCGCTGCGCAAGCTCACCGGCACGATCAAGAAGACCAACACGATGGTCATCTTCATCAACCAGATCCGCATGAAGATCGGCGTGATGTTCGGCTCGCCTGAAACCACCACGGGCGGCAACGCGCTCAAGTTCTACGCGTCGGTGCGCCTGGACATTCGGCGCATCGGCTCGATCAAGAAGGGCGAAGAGGTCATCGGCAACGAGACCAAGGTCAAGGTCGTGAAGAACAAGATCGCGCCGCCGTTCAAGACAGCCGAGTTCGACATCCTCTACGGCCAGGGCATCAGCCGCGAAGGCGAGATCATCGACATGGGCGTGAATGCGCATGTTCTCGAGAAAAGCGGCTCCTGGTACTCGTACAACGGCGAGAAAATCGGCCAGGGCAAAGACAATGCGCGCGATTTTCTAAAAGAGAACGCGCAGCTCTCGATCGAGATCGAGAACAAGGTTCGAGACGCCGTCGGGATTCCTCAATTGCCCACGAAGGCGACTCCCGAGGCACCGGCGGCCAAGGTTCGCGCCGCATAGTCGGACTCTCCATGGCCCGCGCCCCGGCCGAATCTGCACCCAAGGTTGAAAGTGCGGGGGATCGCCTGGCCCCGCAGGACAAGGCGCTCAGGGTCTATGCACTGGCGCAACTTGCGCAGCGCGAATACAGCCGCGCCGAGCTGCGCCGAAAGCTGCTCTCGCGCGCCGCCGCGGATACCCGGCAAGACCTGCCAAATGGGGCGCGCAGCCCTGCTGCGGCCGGCCTGCTGCCACGCGATGACGCGCCATGCATTGCCGCAGTGGCAGAGCGTGTCGACACGGTTCTCGACTGGCTCGAAGCGAACCGCTATCTGTCGGCGCAGCGCTTCATCGAGTCCCGGGTTCGTGTGCGCTCCGAGCGTTTTGGCAACTTGCGCATCCGTCAGGAATTGGCCCAACACGGCCTGAGCCTGCCTGCGCAGACCGAGTCCATGCTGCTAGAAAGCGAGTTCGACCGCGCGCTCGCGGTTTGGGCGCGCAAGTTCAAACCGGGCTCTGGCTCCACTGCCGACACAGCCAAGCAAGCCCGCTTTCTGGCCGGGCGCGGCTTCGCCAGCGAAGTGATTTGGCGCGTGCTGCGCTCGAGTCATTCGTCTGCTTCGACCGCTGACGAGGAAATGGCGTCCGACTCGCGTGCTACATTGCCGCGCTGACGCGCGCGGTAGGTTGGGTTCGACTTATCCTGCGCCGGTTTCGCCCGCGCAGCGACGTCATTGAACCCTGAAGCAGCGAGCCCCCATGAAGATTCACGAATACCAAGGCAAAGAACTACTTCGGCAGTTCGGCGTTCCGGTGCCGCGCGGCTACCCGGCGTTCAGCGTGCGCGAGGCGGTCGAGGCGGCACAGAAACTCGGCGGGCCGGTCTGGGTGGTCAAGGCGCAGATCCACGCCGGCGGGCGCGGCAAGGGCGGCGGCGTCAAGCTGGCGCGCAGCATGGACGACGTCAAGCTGCTGGCCGGCCAGATTCTGGGCATGCAACTCAAGACGCACCAAACCGGACCGACCGGCCAGAAGGTGCGGCGTCTTCTGATCGAAGAAGGCGCTGACATCCGGCACGAGTACTACGTCGCCGTGGTCACGGACCGGGCGACGCAGAAGGTCGCCTTGATGGCCAGCTCGGAAGGCGGCATGGATATCGAAGAGGTCGCGCACAAGACGCCCGAGAAGATCATCAAGGTATTCGTCGATCCGCTGGTCGGATTGACGCAGGAGCAGGGCCTGCAGCTGGTGCGCGGCATCGGAATTCCGGCCGAATCGCATCCGCAAGGGATCGACGTGCTGAAAAAGCTCTACACGTGCTACGTGCAGACCGACGCCACGCTGGCGGAGGTCAACCCCCTCATCCTCGAAGGCTCGGTGGACGGCAAACCCGGCCTGCTGAAGGCGCTGGACGCCAAGTTCAACTTCGACAGCAACGCGCTGTTTCGCCATCCCGAGATCACCGCGTACCGCGACCTCGACGAAGAAGACCCGGCCGAAGTCGAAGCAAGCAAGTTCGACCTGGCATACATCCAGCTCGACGGCAACATCGGCTGCCTGGTCAATGGTGCGGGCCTGGCGATGGCGACGATGGATACGATCAAGCTGTTCGGCGGCGAACCCGCCAATTTTCTCGACGTCGGGGGTGGCGCCAATGCCGAGAAGGTGACCGAAGCATTCAAGATCATGCTCGGCAACCCCAAGGTCAAGGCGATCCTGGTCAACATCTTCGGCGGCATCATGCGCTGCGACACGATCGCCGAAGGCATCATCGCCGCCTGCCGGGCCGTCAATCTGAATGTACCCTTGGTCGTGCGCATGAAAGGCACGAATGAGGACCTGGGCAAGCAGTTGCTGCAACGTTCCGGCTTACCCATCATCAGTGCCGACTCGATGGCCGAGGCCGCCGAGAAAGTCATGGCCGCGCTGCCGCGATCTTGGCGCGGCTGCCCGGGTCACGGGCAATGGTGCGGATGGTGATGATGCCGTCGTAGATCTCCGGCACTTCCTGCATGATCAGCTTGGCCATGAACTGCGGGTGGGTGCGGCTGAGGAAAATCTGCGGGCCGCGCTGCTCGCGGCGGACATCGTAGATATAGGCGCGGACGCGGTCTCCGTAGCGATAGACCTCGCGTGGGATGAGCTCGTCGCGCCGGATGATGGCTTCGCCGCGACCCAGGTCGACAATGACATTGCCGTACTCGACGCGCTTGACCGTGCCGTTGACGATCTCGCCGATACGGTTGATGTATTCCTCATGCATGCGGTCGCGCTCGGCGTCGCGTACCTTCTGCACGATCACCTGCTTGGCCGACTGCGCCGCGATGCGGCCGAACTCGATCGGCGGCAGCGGTTCG
>JANNKM010000340.1:0-1959 GCA_031396305.1 Rhizobacter sp. | reverse complement strand
GTAGGCCACGCCCTCGTCGCCCACCTCGCCCATGTCGCCCAGCACCAGCCAATGCGGCCCCGGCAGGCCGGCCAGCACGTCGATCGCCGCGCGCACCGAGTCGGGGTTGGCGTTGTAGCTGTCGTCGATCAGCGTGATCTTCGCTGCACCGCGTGACCAGGTTTGCACCTGCGAGCGGCCCTTCACCGGAACAAACTGCTGCAGGCCCTGGCTGACTGCCTGCAACGGGCAGCCTGCCGCAAGCGCGCAAGCCGCGGCGGCAGCGGCGTTCTTGACGTTGTGCCGCCCGGCGATGTGCAGCCGCAGCGTGGTCGCGCCCGCCGGTGTGCGCAGCGCCAGCATCCATGCGTCGCCCGACCATTGGCCCTGTGCCGTCACATCGGCGCGGCCATCATCCATCGAGAAGGTCAGCACCGGCCGCTCGCCCGCGAATTCGCGCCACAAGGGCGTGTAGGCATCGTCGGCAGGAAACACCGCGACGCCGGTCGGCGCCAAGGCCTCGATCACCGCGCCGTTTTCGCGCGCCACGGCCTGCACACCCGCCATGAATTCCTGGTGCTCGCGCTGCGCGTAGTTCACCAACGCCACGCTCGGCGCGGCCAGCGCAGCCAGTGATGCAATCTCGCCGGCGTGGTTCATGCCCAGTTCGACGACCGCGGCGCGGTGCGTTTGACGCAAGCGCAGCAAGGTCAACGGCAGCCCGATATGGTTGTTGAAGTTGCCTTGCGTGGCCAGCGCCGCGTCGCCATGCCAGGCACGCAGGATCGCCGCGATCATCTGCGTCACCGTCGTCTTGCCGTTGCTGCCGGTGACGGCGATTAGCGGCAGCGTGAACCGCCGGCGCCATGCGCCGCCCAACTGCGCAAGCGCGGCCGCGGTGTCGGCGACGAGCAATCCCGCCAGGCCGGCTTCACGCAGGCCGCGCTCGGCGAGCGCCGCAATCGCGCCACTGGCACCCGCCCGCCCCAGAAAATCATGCGCGTCGAAACGCTCGCCGCGCAGCGCGACGAACAAATCTCCATGCTGCAAGCTGCGCGTGTCGCTGTGCACGCGTTGCACCACGAGCTGCGGGTCGCCCACCAGCGTCGAGCCGGGCAACAGCGCGTGCGCCTGAGCGAGAGTCAGCATCGTGAATCGCTCCTGGCGGCCAGGCAACGCCGCGCCTCTTCAACGTCGGAGAACGGCCGCTTCACGCCGTTGATTTCCTGGTAGTCCTCATGGCCTTTGCCGGCCAGCAGAATCACGTCGTTCGCAGCGGCGTTTGATACCGCGTGTTCAATCGCGGCGCGCCGGTCGCTGATCGGCGTGGCCCGTCCCGCGGGAATTCCAGCGACGATCTGCGCGACGATCTGCTCTGGACTTTCGTCGCGCGGGTTGTCGCTCGTCACGACCACCTGCTGCGCATGGCGCGCGGCGATCGCCCCCATCACAGGTCGTTTGCCCGGATCGCGATTGCCACCGCAGCCGAACACGCACCACAGCCGTCCGCCGCGTTTGCTCGCCAAGGGCTCCAGCGCGAGCAGGGCCTTGTCCAACGCGTCGGGGGTGTGCGCATAGTCCACCACCACCGCGGGCGCGGATTCCAGCCCTTGCACGCGCTGCATCCGGCCCGGCACGGGCGTGAGGTGGGAGCAGGCGCGCGCCGCGTCGACCAGCGCAATGTCGAGCGAGCGCAGACCGCCGAGCACCGCCAGCAGATTGCTGACGTTGTAATGACCGATCATCCGTGTGCTCACTTCGACACACTGCTCGCCTTCGGTCGCGTCGAAGCACAGGCCACCGTCGCGATAGCGCACATTCTGCGCGCGCAGCCGCGCGGGCTGGCTCGCCGAGTACGTCCACACGCTGATCGGCTGGGTCGACGACTGGCGCAAGGTCGTGCACAAGAACCCCGAGGGCATGCGCTCGCGGGAGAAGTACTTCTGGCAGTCGCTGATCGGCCTCGTCGCGGCGCTGTAC
>JANNKM010000334.1:0-3389 GCA_031396305.1 Rhizobacter sp. | reverse complement strand
GTTCAACCGCTTCCGCAAGCTGCTCGTGCGATACGAGAAACTGGAACGCAGCTTCATCGCGCTCAACCACATTGCCGCAGCGATCATCGCGTTCCGCAAGGTACCGCTCACGCTCAACATTATTTACGGATAGATTCTAAGGCGAAGGGGATGAATCACACCGCGTCGGGTGAGGAGCGTGGGGCCGGAGAACGTACCCCGGGCCACCTGCCCTGGCACTCGGGTGGCATGCAAAGGCGTGGCAGGCAACCGACAGTGGCAGCAGGGCGGCGGTGGTGCCCCCGGGCGCAGGCCCCATTCGCGGTGTCCCCAACGCATCCAGGGCGAAACGGTGTTGACAAGGCAGAGCGTTGCAGACTGCGACGCTGCCCCGCGAGTGTGGGCCGGAGAACGGGGGCGCCGCCGTCGCCCTGGGGTCGAAACCTTGGCAAGCTGAACGCACGCCCACTGACCGATTGGGGCCGAAAGGCGACGGTGCCCAGTACCAGGTCATTTCATGGTTCGTGGGTGGCGCGCAAGGCAAGGGACGACTGACTTGAAGCTACTCCTCGTGTTCTGCCACCCGGACCCGCAAAGCTTCGGCGCTGCGCTGCGCATCGCGGCACTCGAAGCACTCACGGCAGCAGGGCACGAAGTGCGCGAGATCGATCTCTATGCGCAGGGCTTCAACCCGGTGTTCAGCGCGGCCGAAAAGCGCACCTACTTGAACGCGACCGAACAGAACATCGCCGGCGTGGCCGACCATGTGGATGCGCTGCGCTGGGCCGAAGGCTGGGTGGTCGTCTACCCGACCTGGTTCTACGGCCCGCCCGCGATGCTCAAGGGCTGGCTGGAGCGCGTCTGGCTTCCCGGCGTCTCGTTTCGCGTCGCGGTAGCCCGGCAGCGCACCATCGGCGGCGAGCTGCGTAACATTCGACGTTTCGTGGGCATCACGACTTCGGGTTCACCCTGGTGGTGGCTGGCACTCATCGGCAACCCCGGGCGCAGCCTTTTCATGCGCGGTCTGAAGCCCCTTTATGCAAAGCGCTGCCGCATGAAATGGCTGCAGCTGTACAACATGAACCATGTGACGCAGGCGGAGCGCGAGAGCTTTTTGGTGAAAGTGCGGCGCGAACTGGCGGCGATCTAGACTCATTCGGGAGCAGCTTCATGACAGGCATCGCGCAACCCCTGGCCAAGTACTCCGCGTGGCGCCGCGCCGGCGACCTGGTGTTCCTGTCGGGAGTGATCGCCGTGGACCCGGCGACCAGCACCATCGTCAAGGGTTACGCCGACATTCCGGCCGATGCGCGCGCATTGCTTGGCCGCACGGGTGAGTTTTCGACCGACATGAAAGAAGGCCCTATGCTCGCGCAGAGCTGGTTCGTGCTGGAGCGCATTCGCGCGACGGTGCAGGCCGCGGGCGGCGAGATGAACGACGTATTCAAGCTGGTTCAGTACTTTCGCAACCTGGACCAGTTCCCGCTGTATTCCAGAGTGCGCAAGCTGTTCTTCACCGGCGAGCCGCCCGCGTCCACGGTGGTGGAGGTGAGCGCGATGCTGCCCACGGCGGACATCCTGATCGAAGTCGAAGCGACAGCGTATCTGCCCATCCCACGAGGTTGACTCCCATGCTGCACGGCTACTGCCCCGCAAAACGCTTCTTGCCCTACCTGAGCTGGACCCAGGTGGCAAACCTGCCCGACAAGGAAAACACGGTTATCGTGTTGCCGGCCGGCGCCATCGAACAACACGGCGCGCACCTGCCGTGCGCCGTGGACAGCATCATCTCGCAAGGCGTGGTCGGCGCTGCGCTGGCGCGCCTGGCCGATCACGTGCCGGCGTTTGCCCTCGCCCCCGTCACCTACGGCAAGAGCGACGAGCACCTGCACTTTCCCGGCACGATGACGCTCGAGGGCACGACGCTGCTGGAGACCGTCACGCAGATCGGCGAGTCGGTGTACCGCAGCGGCTTTCGCAAACTCCTCATCGTCAACGGCCATGGCGGCCAGCCGCAAGTGATGGAAATGGCGGCGCGCGAGTTGCGCCTGCGCCACGGCGACTATGTCGTGCTGCCGCACTTCACCTGGCGTGTTCCCAACGCGGCGGGCAAGTTCCTCAGCGAACGCGAACGCCGCCTGTCGATGCACGCAGGCCACGCCGAAACCGCGATTCTGATGGCGCTTGCGCCCGAAACGGTGCACATGGAACACGCCGTGGCCAACTACCCGCCCGAGTTTCCGAGCAAGGTCTTGTCGAGCGACGGCCGCCCCGCCTGCGCCTGGACGGCGCGCGACTTCGGCGACAGCGGCGTGATTGGTGACCCGCTGCCCGCGACGCCGGAACAGGGCCGCGAGATACTCGAGTCGCTCGCCGTCAGCTGGGCTCAGGGGATCACCGACTTGCACAACCTGCGCTGGATCGTGCGCAATGAGCGCTCCTGGGGCAAGACGCACCAGACGGGTGACATTGCACACACTTAGCCCTTGACCGAAACCGCCGCGCTTTGGCACAGGCCTTGCACCTTTGATCCGTTGCCCAGCCACAACCACAACCCACCGCAGGAGTTCAGATGTTTCCCAGCCGCACAACGCTCACCTTGATCATCGCGACCCTGGGCGCTGCCGCATCCGCCCAGGCCCAGGAGAAATTCAGCTACACGACGAACTGGTATGCGCAGGCCGAACACGGCGGCTTCTACCAGGCCGTGGCGAACGGCTTGTACAAGAAGGAAGGTCTGGACGTGACGATCCGCATGGGCGGGCCTCAGGTCAACATCATGCAGCTCATGGCCGCCGGCCAGACCGATTGCGTGATGGGCTACGACACGCAGACGTTCAAGAGCTGGGAACAGGGCATCAACGCCGTGACGGTGGCCGCAGCGTTCCAGAAAGACCCGCAGGTGCTGATCGGCCACCCGGGTGTGGTGAACAAGATGGAAGACCTGAAGGGCAAGACGATCCTCATTTCCGCCGCGGCGAACACCACCTACTGGCCGTGGCTGATGAGCACCTACAAGCTGGAAGCCTCGCAGGCGCGCCCCTACACCTTCAACATCCAGCCCTTCATCGCCGACAAGAACGTGGTGCAGCAGGGTTACCTGTCCAGTGAGCCCTACGCGATCGAGAAGGAGGCCAAGTTCAAGCCCAATGTGTTCCTGCTGTCCGACCACGGCTGGCCGCCCTACTCCACCACCATCGTCTGCCTGGACAAGACGGTGAAGGAAAAACCCAAGGCCGTGGCCGCGTTCGTCAAGGCGAGCATGGAAGGCTGGAAGAGCTACCTGAAGGGCGACCCGACGCCGGCAAACCTGCTGATCAAGAAGGACAACCCGAACATGACCGACGACAAGCTCGCCCACGGCATCAAGATGCTCAATGAAACGGGCATGGTGTTCGGCGGCGACGCGG
>JANNKM010000421.1:0-6491 GCA_031396305.1 Rhizobacter sp. | reverse complement strand
GCCGGGGACGCACCCTGGTGCGACGCCGCTGCGGCCGGCGCGATGTGGCACCACCTCGCCTCGGCAAACTGGCTGGCCACGGCGCGCCACGCCGCTTGCGTGCTCGACGCTTCGCAGGGGGTCGTCGTCGATATCGGCAGCACCACCACCGACCTCATCGCCTTCAAGCGCGGCCGCGTCCTCACGGCCAGCCGCGGCGACGCGCTGCGCCTGGCGCGCAGCGAACTCGTCTACCAGGGCGTCGTGCGCACCCCGCTGTGCGCGCTGGCGCGGCGCATCGCCTGGCGCGGCGCCGAATCGAACGTGATGAATGAATTTTTCGCGACCACCGCCGACGTGTATCGCCTCACCGGCGAACTCGCTGCCGTGCACGACCAGCACCCGAGCGCCGACAACGGGGCGAAAGACGAGGTCGGCAGCCGCGCCCGGCTCGCGCGCATGATCGGGTTGGATGCGCGCGACGCCGATGCTTCGCAGTGGTTGACCTTTGCCCAGGCGTGGCGAGCTGCGCAGCTTGCTGAGTTGCGCGATCAACTCGGCCGCGTGCTCGCCGAGCATGCGCTGCGGGCGCCGGCGCTGCTGATCGGCGCGGGTTGCGGTGCGTTTCTCGTTCCCGAACTCCTGCCGCCGGAATGGCAGCACATGGACTACGCACCCGCCGTGGCCGCCATCGCGCCGCAGGCGCCAGCCGGCACTGCCGCGTGGGCGCAGGTCTGCGCGCCCAGCGTGGCCGTGGCCGCGCTGTTCGAAAAGGACCATGACTGATGTGGGTCGTCAAACTCGGCGGTAGCCTCAACAACGACCCGGCGCTCGCGCAATGGCTGGACCTGCTGGCGCAACTCGGTGGCGGGCGCGTCACGATCGTCTGCGGCGGCGGCGCGTTCGCCGATGAAGTGCGCCGCGCCCAGGCGCATTGGCACTTCGACGACCTGGCAGCGCACAACATGGCGGTGCTGGCGATGGCGCAAAGCGCTTACCTCATGCATGGGTTGAAGCCCGAGCTGCGCCTGGCCGCCAGCCAGGCCGACATTCGCCGGGTGCTGCATGGCGGGTAT
This sequence comes from Rhizobacter sp., assembly GCA_031396305.1. Classification (GTDB taxonomy): domain Bacteria; phylum Pseudomonadota; class Gammaproteobacteria; order Burkholderiales; family Burkholderiaceae_C; genus JAEMQF01. Next base: position 5,436 of record JANNKM010000421.1, on the reverse strand, counting down.
ACGGCGCTGTGGTTGCCGCTCAGTCAGTGTCGCGCCCAGCCGAGCGCCGACACGAACTGGGACGCCACCTCCGACAGCATCGCCCTCGATCTGGCGCGCGAGCTGAATGCGGAGCGGCTGGTGATCGTGAAGGCCTGCAAGATCGCCGCGCAGGCGAGCCTGGCCGAGCTCAGCGCGGACGGCATCCTGGACCGCCGTTTCGCCAGCGCGGCGGCCGGCGCGGCCTGCGCCATCGACGTGATTCAGCACTCCGATCTGGCGCTGCTGCGCTCGCTGCTGCTCGGCGAATTTCGCGCCGGTGGCGGCTGACACCCGCTTGCGTCGCATCGGACCAGAGCGGCACTCCGCCTTGGGTCGATTGACGCGTTCGGCGTCATCGAATCCAATCGCGCAACACTACTGCGCGACCTCGCGTGCCAGGTCATGTACCGACTCCACGGCTTCTGTCAGTCCGGAAACACGTTCAAAGTCGCCTTCCTTCTGCGGGCGTTGAACCAGGAGTGGCAGCCGCAGTTCGTGGACTTCATGAATGGGGTCACCCGCACAGGGGTATGGCGCGAGGCCACGAACGAAATGGGCGAAGTGCCGGTGCTCGACGATGCGCAGCGTCGCCTGACGCAGTCTGGCGTCATCCTGACCTACCTTGCCTCCAAGCACGGTGCGTACGGTGGCCAGACGGATGACGAACGCTTGGAAGTGCTGCGCTGGCTGCTTTTCGACAATCACAAGTTCACAAGCTACTTTGCGAGCTATCGCTTCATGAAAGCCTTTGCACCGGTCGCGCCCGATCCGGCCGTCATGGCGTGGCTTCGCGCAAGACTCGACAACGCGTTCAGCATCGTCGAAAAGCACCTTGCCGCGCGTCCATTCCTCGTCGGCGCCGACCCCACCATCGCCGACATCTCGCTCTGCGGGTATCTGTTCTACCCGGCAGCGGAGAGCGGATACGAGATCTCAGGCAGGTTTCGCCACGTCGAGGCCTGGCTGCAGCGCGTGCGCGACATGCCTGGGTGGGCGAACCCCTACGACGTCTTGCCCGGCGAATGCATCGCGCCGAGATGGTAGGCATGACGCCCAACCCTTGACTCGAGGAGCCGCGACCCGGCAAGCGCGCGCAGGCGGCTTGAGGCCGGCTGGCGGAGCGCCGCACCTATGCGACTGAACGCCAATCCGCATCAGGCAGCGCCCCACGCAGCGCCTGCACCAGCCCGGCGAGGCGCCGCGCATCGAGCGCGTCGCTGCGCGCGCCGGCGCATACGGCGCTGCGAAAACCGGCGAAGTCGGGTGCCAGCAGGCCAAGCGCAGGTATATGTTCGACGCGCAGCGCCCCGGCCAGCCCCGCCATCGAGCCCGCGGCGCGTGCCGTGTCGATGAAGCGGCGCAGCTGGGCGTTTGCCGCCACGTCCAACAAACTGCCGGCCAGCTTGTTCGCGGTGTCGACCATCAGTGCCGGAAAGCGCAGCGCCGCCGCGTGGTCGATCATCGCGTCGTCCAGCCCGTGGTCGGCGATGAACACCGGCACGACGCGCTTGCCACAGCGCGCCAGCCAATTCAGAACCGCCGCAGCGCCGACGCCGGCTTCGATGCCGACCTTCACGTAGTCGACACCACAACGGGCGACCGCTTCGACACGCGCGCCGATCTCAGGCAGCGACTTCATCGGCAGGTCACCGATCGTGGCGCTGACCGGGAGCGCGATGTGCGCCGCGCGCAGCGCCGCGACGATGCCCTGAATCGTCGCCACCGGCAGCGCGCCAAGTGCACCCGAGCCGGGTTCTTTGAGGTCGATGAAGTCCGCGCCGCCGCGCGCCGCGAGCAGCGCCTCGTCGCTGCTGCGCACGCTCACCAGGACTTTCAGCAAGGGCGCCACCGTGCCGGCAACACGAGTGGGCGGGATCACTGCTGTGCCGCCGCAGCGCGGTGCGCAGCAACAGCCTCGCGCAGCCAGCCCCAGGCCTCGTGTTCGTCCGGACCGGCGGTCTTGTCGATCGCGATCTGCAAGTAGGCCATTTCGGCGTCCACCTTCTGCGGCGCCAGCATGTTCAGGCGGCTCACCAGCACCGCGCCTTCGAGCACCGCCGCCTGCGCCCGGTTCAGGCCGACGAAGGGCGCATGCGCGGCCTCGAACACGCGTGCCAGGCGCAGTACCGGGCGCTGCGGGTCGTCAACGTGAAGTGCCAGGCGCAATTCGACATGCGACAGCGCACACGCCAGGCGCACCCCCTTGATCCCCTCGACCGGCACGGTAGGCCAGTCGCGGCGCCCGGTCACGCAGCCGGCGAAGACGCGCGAGTCGGTCAGCAGGTTCAGCACCGCGTGGCCGCTGGCCAGGATGTTGCTCAGCGTCGTCGACGGCTTGAACGGCATCAGCACGACCAGGCCGTCCTGGTAACGCACGCCCATCGGCGCCACATGGGGCGTGCCGTCTCCGGCCAGACTCGTGATCACGGCTTCGAAAATCTGGTCGTTCATGCTTCGGGGGGCGTGCTGCGCCAGGTTGAAGTATGCGTCGTCAATGTCGGCCCCGGCGCGCACCAGGCGTTCAGGTCTTCGGCCAGGCGCGGCGCGGCGCAGCCCCAGTCCAGCGGTTGGTCCTGCACGTAGCGCTTGCCCAGGCGCCAGGCGAGTTCGGCGTGCGCCAGTTCGACGCCCATGTAGAAGGCGTGTGCCGCATCGTGTTCCAGCTTCAATTGCGGCCAGAGTTCGAATGCATCCTGCCCGAGGCGCAGGCCGTCGCGGTTGTACACATGCACGCCGGCACTGGACACCTGGATCCGGAAATTCGGGTCGCGCACCTGGGCGGCTGTCTCGGCAATCTCAGCCGGGGTATCGGGAAAGGGGTGCTTCGCGTGCACCGTCATCAGCGCGTCACTCATGCCCTTGGGCAGCGCGCGCTGCTGCATCGCGGCGTGCATGATGCGCCGCGCCCAATCGGCCTCGGCGACGGCGCGCCGCGCATGCGGGCTCACCTGCGTGGTCAGCACGGCGGCGACGTTCAGTTCCGCGGCAATGCCGAACAACAGCGCGTTCATGCCGCTCGTATCGGCTTCCGTCAGTTCGGTGAGGTTGCCGATGCCCATCATGATCGGCGCGCCGGGATAGCGCTGGCGCAACGCGTGGTAGCGCACGATCGACGCCGTCAGGCCAAATGGAATCGGGTCGAGGATCGGATCGGCCAGGAAAGCCCGGCCGCGTGCGCTCAGCACGTCGATCGCCTGAAACAGCGAGGCCTCGTCGCTCGGCGTGCGCGGAATCAACACCGGCGTGGACGCCACTTCATCGGCGACCCACAGGGTATCGAGCGTCAGGCTCAGCAGATAGTCGGCGCCGGCGCGCCCCGCCCGCAGCAGCTCCTGCGAATCGACAGAATCGACGCTGACGGCAAGGCCTTCACCTTTCAGTGCGCGCACGCTGTCTTCCAGGTGCGCGAAGTCCGTCTCGGGCAGGCAGCCCAGGTCGATGACGTTCGCGCCGTCCTGGACGAGGCCACGCGCGCGCTCGACGATTCTCTGCACGCTCAAGCGTGGCGCGTCGACGATTTCGGCAAAGATCGACACCGCGTAGTCGCTCAGGTCCACCGGTTTGGCGGCGCGGTCAAAGTAGCGTGGCAGGTCTTTCAATTCCTCGGGGCCGCGCTGCACCGGAATTCCGTAGTGCGCGCTCAAGGCGTCGCAGTCGCCGCGGCAGCGGCCCGGCACGATGATGCGGTCGGCGCGCTGCGCTGGCGCCTCCACGCCCGGCGAGACCACCGGCGCGGCGACGCGGCGGCGAATCATGTCGGCCGTCATCAACGCGGCGACCTGCAGGCCGATTTCTCGCACTTCCCAGGTGAAGGGTGCGCTGTCGATTCCCGACAAGACGCGCTCGAGCTGCGGTTGCGCCAGGCGCCCGGTCAGGAAGACGATGTGTTCCATCTCAGGTGCTCCACCGCGCTTCGCGCGACTCGCAACGCACGAATCTTCGATGCGGCGTGACGGGTTGGTGTCGGCCCTTTCCGGCCGGTCGCCGCGATGTGCCTGCGAGCGTGCAGCAAGGGCAGGCGGCCCGGGGTACGTTCTCCGGCCCCACGCTCGCGGGGCACCGTATCGGGCCTGCGGGCGTTGCGCCGTCAACACCGTGTTCTCTGGTGCAGGTTGGGGGCACCGCCGTCGCCCTGGCGTCGAAACCTGGGCATGCGGAATGAAAGTCCACAGAGCGCTTCGGGCCGAAATCAGCCAGCGCCCCGCTGCAGGCTTGACGCACGTCGACGCTTACGAGTTTCATCCCGATCCCCTTGGGGGGATGCGAACGAAGTGAGCTTAGGGGGCTGTCCACGTCAACGCCAGAGTTTCCAGGCGCGCCGCGAGCGCCGTCTCCAGTTCGGCGGGTGAGCACACGACCTGGCAGAACGGGAATGCGCGCAGGCGCTGCACGTTGTCGAGTTCGATCGCGCGCGGGCGCAGCGTCACCCATTCGTGCGGCGAGCGGGTCACGACGACGGGCTCGTTGTCGCAGGCGAAGACAATCGCTTCGATGCCGAGTTTGCCGGCCTGCGCGAACATGTTCGTCGGCAGCGTGTCGCTGATGCCGACGACGCACTTGGCAACGCTGTTGCTCGTGGCCGGCGCGATGATCACCGTGTGATAGACGTCGTCATAGAGCATGCCCACCGGCACGGCGCTTGCCGTCTTGTCGCGCAGCAGGCGAAAGCCGGTGCCGAAGCGTGGCCGCAGATCCTCGATGCGCAGCTTGTAGATCGGCAGCACCTCTTCGGCGGCGTCGGACAAGAACAGGTCGAGCTGCGGCAGCCGCGCCGCGAGCGCGATCGATTCGTCAAGGTAGTGGCCCGAGCCGGTGATGCACCAGGCGAAGCGAGAGCGCAGCGGCGCCGGCGCGGCCGCGCCGCCGTCCGCACGCTCACTCGGGGTGGGAGACTTCGATGTGGAGCTTGTGGAGCTTGCGGTAGAGGGTGTTGCGGCTGACATCGAGCGCCTTGGCGACATTGCTCACGTTCCAGCGATGCTGTTCAAGCAATTGGAGCAGAACCTGGCGCTCGTTGGCCTGAATCGGGTTGAGCTTGACCGGCAGGTGCGCCGCGGCATCGGTGGCCTGCGACGAACCGGCCCAGTGCGCCAGATGCGTCGGATTGGCCGGGTTCGGCGCCGAAACCGGCTGCGGCGCGCTGCTGGCGCCGGGCTCGATCGAAGGCAGGTGTTCACGCGTGATCGGCCGGGATTCGGCCAGCGCCGCGGCGGTGCGCAGCACATGGCGCATCTGACGCAGGTTGCCGGGCCAGGGGTGCTCCAGCAGCAGGCGTTCGGCGTCCACGCTGAGCTTGGACGCGCCGCCCGATTCGGCAGCGAGCATCGCGTGCATCAGCTCCCGGCGGTCGCTGCGTTCGCGCAACGGCGGCAATGCGAGTTCGATTCCGGCGAGCCGGTAGTAGAGGTCCTCGCG
>JANNKM010000351.1:0-2340 GCA_031396305.1 Rhizobacter sp. | reverse complement strand
CCGGCGTTCGCCGGGATGACAGAGGCACTCCCGCCTGCGGGACAAGGCAAACGAATGACTCGGAGATAACGATGGGACTGCGCTTTCTCGAACACCTGCTGATCCTGACGCACGACCCGGACGCGACACGCGACTGGTTCTGCGCGAACCTGGGCATGCGCGAAGGCCACCATCCGACTTTCGGCTTTCCGGTGCACTGGCTCTACATCGGCGACCAGGACGTGCTGCACATCGGTGAGAAGCGCCACTCGACGCATCAAGACACCTACCTCAGCACTCCAGGAGATAAGGCCGGCCAGGACTATTCGGCTGCCGGAGCGTTGGGGTCGGGGCGCATCGACCACATGTGCTTCAACTGCGAGGGCATCCAGGAATTCATCGACCGCCTGACGCGCAACGGCGTCGAGTTCAGCGAGCGCAAGGCGCACGACTCGAACCTGTACCAACTCTTCATGCGCGAGCCGGTGAACGGTATCAAGGTCGAGTTGAACTTCACCGCCGAAGAGGCGATCCGCGCTGGGCGCGTCGCGAGCTGGACAGACGCCGGCTCCACGGAATCCACTGCAAAGAGCTGAGCCCTTCCATGCAAACCAGAACCGTACGCATCCACGCCCAGGGCGGCCCCGACGTGCTGAAGATCGAGACGATCGACGTGGCGCCACCCGGCGCGGGCGAGGTGCTGGTGCGCAACACCGCGATCGGGCTGAACTACCAGGACATCTATCACCGCTCGGGCCTTTACCCCCTGCCCATGCCCAGTGGCCTGGGCACGGAAGCGGCCGGCGTTGTGGAGCAGGTCGGCGCCGGGGTCACGGCGTTCAAGGTCGGAACACGCGTGTGTTACGCCGGTGGCGCGCCGGGTGCCTGTGCCACGCATCGCATCGTTCCTGCAGCGCGGTTGATCGCGACGCCCGACGCCATCAGCGACGAAGTGGCCGCTGCCGTGCTGTTGAAAGGCATGACGGTCGAATACTTGCTGATGCGCTGTCGGCCTGTGGCACGCCGCGAATCGGTGCTGTTCCACGCCGCGGCGGGCGGCGTGGGCCTGCTCGCCGGGCAATGGGGCAAACACCTCGGCGCGCGCATGATCGGCATCGCCTCGGGCCGCGCCAAGGTGGAACTGGCGCTGGCCAATGGCTATGCGGTGTGCATCGACCGCAGCCACGAAGACGTTCCCGCACGCCTGAAGGAACTCACCGGTGGTGCCGGTTTTCCTGTCGTGTATGACTCGGTCGGCAAGGCGAGCTTCGAACAGAGCCTGAACGCACTCGCGCCGCGCGGCTACTTCGTCTCGTTCGGCACGACGACGGGCGCTCCGCCGCCCATCGAAGCGGCCACGCTGCAAAAGATGGGATCGCTCTATTTCACCCGCCCCACCCTCGTGACCTACACCGCCACGGCGGAAGAACTGCAAGCCTCGGCGGGTGCCGTGTTCGACCTGCTGCAGCGCGGCGTGCTCAAGGTCGACATCCGCCAGCGCTACGCGCTTGACGATATCGCCTCGGCACATCGCGATCTCGAAGCGGCCCGCACCACAGGTTCGTCCATCATCTTTCCATAACTGCTTACTCACGGAGACACCCATGTTCAAACCCACCAAGACGATCCTGGCACTTGCCGCGGCCATGCTCGGCGGCGCCGTCGGCACGGCCAGCGCCGAAGACATCAAGCTTCGCATCGCCTCGGGCCACGCCCCGGCGAACACCTACGTGAACCTGATGCAGAACTTCTTCGTCCCCGAAGTCACGAAGCGCGTGGCAGCCAAGACGACGCACAAGGTCGATTTCATTGAAGGGTATGGCGGCTCGATGGTGAAAGTGGCCGACACGCTGGAAGGCGTGCAGTCAGGAATCATCGACATCGGCGGCTACAACTTCGGCTTCGAGCCGAGCAACCTGCCGCTGCACGCGTTCCAGGTGATGCTGCCGTTCGGCACGATGAGCCCGGTGCAAAGCGTGAAGATCGCGCGCGCCGTGTACGACAAAGTGCCTTACATGAGCAGCGTGCTGGAAGACAAGTTCAACCAGAAGCTGCTCGGCCTGATCTCCGACACCGGCTACAACATCGGCACGACCTTCGAGTGGAACCAGGTCGCCGACCTGAAAGGCCGCAAGATCGCAGGCGCGGGGCTGAACCTGAAGTGGCTCGAATTCGCCGGCGCGACGCCCGTGCAATCGGCCCTGCCCGAGGCCTACACGTCGATGCAGACGGGGGTCTACAACGGCTGGATCATGTTCCCCTCGGGCTGGGTCAACTTCAAGCTCACCGAAGTGGCGAAGTACTACACCGAAGTGGGTTTCGGCTCGATCAGCTGGCACGGCCTGACGATGAACAAGGCGC
>JANNKM010000349.1:0-4302 GCA_031396305.1 Rhizobacter sp. | reverse complement strand
CCGCCGAATTCTTCGTCGTAAGTGAAGAGCAGCTCGACCGCACCTTTCAATGGGACGCCGAGGCTTTCCAGTGCGCGAACCGCGAATGCATAGGTGGAGAAGTCGCACTTGCTGACCGCTGCGGCGCGGCCGTACAACTTGCCGTTCACCACTTCGCCGCCGTACGGGTCGTGCGTCCAGCCGTCACCCGGCGGCACGACGTCGCCATGCGCGTTGAGCATGATGATCGGGCCTTTTCCGTACGGGCGCCGCACGACGAGGTTGGTGAGTGATTGCAATCCCGCGGCCTTCACGTCGGCATCGGGCACCGGATGCTGCTCCGCGGTGAAGCCGAAGCTGTCCAGCAATTCCGCGGTGCGTTTTGCGTGCGGCGCGTTATTGCCGGGGGGCGTGTCGGTGGGCACCTGCACCAGCGCCTGCAGGAAACGCACCTGCTCGTCGAAGTGCGCGTCGATCCAGGTGTCGAGTTGGGCGTGGGCGGTCATGCGTCTTGAGGGCAGGTGCCTCGCGTGGGCCTGTCATCCCGGCGAAAGCCGGGAACCAGGGTTGTTGCACAGGGTGGATCCCGGCTTGCGCCGGGATGACATGTGAATGTTCATGGCTCGTTCGCCAGGTGGTCGAGCAAGTGCATGAATGCCTCGATGCCGAGCTGCATGTCGTCAGCCGTGGTCGATTCCAGGGGGTTGTGGCTGATGCCGGCGTTTTCACCGCGAACGAAAAGCATCGCCTGCGGCATCACTTCGTGCAGTTTCATCGCGTCGTGCCCGGCGCCGCTGGGCATGCAGTGCACCGGCAGGCCGAGCGACGCAACGGCGCGCTCCCAGCGCTGTTGCCACGCGGGGGCGCTGGGCGCGGCCGGGGCGCGCAGCGTTTCTTCGAGCGTGTAGCTCAGGCCGCGCCGCTCGCAGATGGCCTCGAGTCGTGCCACTGCGTCGCGCGCGCAGGCGTCGCGCACCGGGTCCGTGGTCGCGCGGATGTCGAGGCTGAACCTGCATCGACCTGGGACGACGTTGATCGATCCGCCCGGCACTTCGAGCATGCCCATCGTGCCCACGAGTTCGGGCTCCCGGCAGGCGCGTTCTTCCAGGTAGAGCGCGAGTTCGGCGACTGCGGCCGCGGCGTCGCGCCGGCCGCGCATCGGCGTGGTGCCGGCGTGGCTCGCCATGCCGCGCACTTCGCCGAGGTAGCGCACGCCGCCGTTGATCGATGTGACGACGCCCAATGGGAGATTCAACTCGTTCAGCACCGGCCCTTGCTCGATGTGCAGTTCCACGAAGCCGAGGTAGTCGGCCGGGTTGCGACGCAGCGCCTGAATCGCCTTGACGGTCGCCGGTCGGCCGGCAGCGCGCATCGCATCGACCATCTTGATGCCCTCGGCGTCTTCCTGATCGAGCCAAGCCGGGTCGAACTGGCCGACGAGCGCGCCCGAGCCGAGGAACGTGGCCTTGTAGCGCTGGCCTTCTTCTTCGGCGAAGCCGACCACTTCGAAGCCGAACCGCAAGCGGCGCCCGGCGCGCTGCAATTCACGAACGCAGATCAGCGGCGCGAAGATGCCCAGGCGCCCGTCGTACTTGCCGCCGTTGCGCACGGTGTCGAAGTGGCTGCCGGTGAGCAGGCGCTTGGCCTTCGGGTCGGCACCGTGGCGATTCGCACCGTGATACAGGCCGACGACGTTGCCCACCGCGTCAATGGACACGTCGTCGAACCCGCAGTCGATCATCCAGCGCTGCAACTGCACCTGACACGCCTGATGCGCTGCGGTGAGGTAGGTGACCGTGAGCTGGCCGGCTTCAACGTAGCCGGGGTCGCCGTGCTGGCTGAGCAGCTCGGCGCAGTCCCAGGCTTGCTGGCCGAGGGTTGGCGAGACACCGAACTTGTCGTTCAAGCGGATCTCGGCGATGCGATGGATGTTGCGCAGGTTCTCGGCGAGCTCGAATTCGGGGTGGTTGCCCAGGCGCCTGTCGAACGTGGCGATGATCTGCTCACGAGTCAGCCCCGTGCCACGCGGCCCGCGCACCGCGAGAATGAACGGGAAGCCGAATTTTGCGTTGTAGCGCTCGTTCAGGGTCTGGATCTTCGCGAATTCCTCCGGCGTACAGTCAGTCAGCCCCGCCTTGCCTTGTTCGTGCGTGGACTCCAGCGTCAGCCTCTTGCTGACCATCGCCTTGCCCGCCAGTTCGGGGTGCGCGCGGATCAGCTTCAGCTGCGCGTCTCGACCGGCGTCGCGCAGCGCCACCGTGAACGCGTGCTTCAGCGCGGCCAGGCTCGGGAAAGGTCGAAGCGGCCAGATTCTCTGCGCCATCCACGGGGAGTGTTCGTAGGTGCCGTCGAGCAGCGCGGTGAATTCCGCCAACGTCGCCGCGTTCAGTTGTTGCAGAGTGAGCATGCTCACCTCCAGACGTGGGCGGTGCGGGCATCGAACGGATGCGTGGCGCGCCAATGGCGCGCGATGTCGATGCGCCGGCACACCCAGACGCGCTCCACCGCGCCGATGTGGTCGAGAAAGCGTTGCAGCGCGGCGATGCGCCCCGGCTTGCCGAGCAACCGGCAATGCATTCCCACGCTCATCATCTTGGGTGCCTCGTCGCCTTCGGCGTACAGTGCGTCGAAGGTGTCGCGCAGGTAGGTAAAGAAGTGGTCGCCGGTGTTGAAACCCTGTGGTGCGACAAAGCGCATGTCGTTCGCATCGAGTGTGTACGGCACCACCAGGTGCGGTACCACCTCGCCGCTGCTCTTGGCCACTTGCAGCCAGAACGGCAGGTCGTCGCCGTAGTAGTCGCTGTCGTACTCGTAGCCGCCGTGCTCAATCAGCAGGCGCCGCGTGTTCGGGCTGTCGCGGCCGGTGTACCAGCCCAGCGGCCATTCGCCCCCCGTCAACTCTTTGAGCAGCGCGCTGGCTTGCGCCATGTGCTCGCGCTCCAGCGCCTGCTCCATGTGCTGATAGTGGATCCAGCGCAGACCGTGATTCGCGATTTCATGGCCACGTTCCATGAACGCCGCCAGCACCTCGGGGCAGCGTTGCAGTGCCATGCCCACGCCGAACACGGTGAGCGGCAGGCGGCGTTGCTCGAACTCCCTCAGAATGCGCCACACGCCTGCGCGCGAGCCGTATTCGTACATCGACTCCATCGACAGATGGCGCGCTGGATAAGCCTGCGCGCCGACGATTTCCGAGAGAAACACCTCGGAGGTCTTGTCGCCGTGCAGCACGTTGTTTTCGCCGCCCTCTTCGAAGTTGAGGACGAATTGCACGGCGATCTTCGCGCGGCCCGGCCACTGGGCGTGCGGCACGCTGCGGCCGTAGCCTTTCAGGTCGCGGGGGTAGTGGGCTTGCTCGTTCATGGGCGTGGCAATCAAGAAGTCAAGTCGGAAGGGTTTGGTCGGTTAACCGTCGGTTAACCGGGGGCGCAGCACTGACTGGAGATCGGGGCCGCGCGGATCGAGTCGCAGATTGTTCTCCACATGGTGCAGGTGCTGCTCCATCAAGCGAACCGCGGCGCGCGCGTCGCGGCGTTCGATTGCGTCGACCAGGGCCACATGCTCGTCCTGCGAGTGTTGCGCCGAGTGGGACGACTGGTACATCAGCGCGATCAGCGAGCTGCGCGACAGCAGGTCGGCGAGCATGTGCGCCAGCACTTCGTTGCCCGACATGCGTGCGAGCACGGTGTGGAAGTCGGCCAGCAGCCGGGTGCGGCCGGGAACGTCGGTGCGGCGCACCGCGTCGAGTTCGGCTCTCAGGTGGCTTCGCAGCTCATTGATCTGCGCGTCGTTGATCGATGCGCACAGGCGCCGCACCAGCGAAGTTTCGAGCATGCGCCGCACCTCGAACACCTGGCGCGCCTCAGCAACCCCAGGCTGGGCGACGAAAGCGCCGCGCGCCGGCTCGAGTGTCACGAGGTGATCGCGGCTCAACTGGTTCAACGCCTGGCGCACGAGGGTGCGCGAGACATTGAAGATGTCGGCGATACCCTGTTCGGCGAGTTTGGTGCCGGGCATCAGGCGTCGCTCGACGATCGCCTCGGTGATCGAATCCGCGATGCGCTGTGTCGTGCCGATGGCGGGGTCGGCGGCGGCGCGGCGCGCCCGGCTCGCTGGTGCCGCGGCCGAGCGAACGCGAGGCGTGATGACTTTCAGGCTGGCGCGGCCGGGCGGCATCTGCGGGTTCTCCTGGATTTGCTTTGTATGCGATAGTGTATACACTTTGGTCTCGCCTGCAAGCAAGCACGAACGCAGACAGGAACGCGAACGCAAGAACGCAAAAAAGGAGCGCAAGAACGCAGCGGTCATCCCGGCGAACGCCGG
>JANNKM010000348.1:0-5871 GCA_031396305.1 Rhizobacter sp. | reverse complement strand
CTGGCCGACGCGGTGAAGGTGACGCTCGGCCGCGCGGGCGCACCGTGATCCTGGAGCGCGATTTCGGCGCGCCGCAGGTCGTCAATTCCGGCGTACTCGTGGCGAAGTCGGTCGAACTCGAAGACCGCTTCGAGAACATGGCGCGCAACTGCTGCGCGAAGTGGCGTCGCGCACCAGCGAAAAGGCCGGCGACGGCACCACCACCGCCACCGTGCTCGCGCACGGCATGATCCACGAGGGGCTGCGCTACCTCGCCGGCGGCATGAACCCGATGGATCTGAAGCGCGGCATGGAGCGCGCCATCGAGGCCGTCGTCGCCGAACTCAAGGCGATCGCCTGGCCTTGCGCGAGTTCGCAACAGATATCCCATGTTGCGGCGATTTCGGCGAACAACGATGCGTCGATCGGCGAGTTGCTCGCCGGCGCGATCGACAAGGTCGGCCGCGAAGGCGCGATCTCGATCGCAAGAACGGTCGTCCGACCTCGGCCGAAAGCGAACACTCCCAACTCGCCTGCCTGATGCGACTGAATGCCGATCGGCATCAACCGTCGGCCTCCATCGCCGCCGTGTAGCGCCCCTGGCACGCCGCCCCATTCAAGCGGGCCCGATTCAGCAGCGCGGCTTGAGCGTCGCGCACGCGAGCTGGCTGCCCACCCCAAGCCTGCAACGCCGGGTCGAGCAGCGCCCGGCCGTAAGAGAAGCTCAGCAGCCAGGGCTGCACGCCGCGGCGGTTGATCGCATCGAGATTCGCGCTCGCCTGCGCCGGAGTCTGCCCACCCGACAGGAAATTGATGCTCGGCACCGCGGCGGGCACGCTGCGGCGCAGCACGCGCAGCGTCTCGCGCGCCACCTCGGCCGGGCTTGCCGGATTCGGATGCGCCTTGCCGGGCAGCACCATGCTCGGCTTGAGCAGCATGTACTCGAGCGCCACGCCCTGGTCAAGCAGGGCGTTGAACACCTCGTGCAGCACGGCCTGTGTGACCTCGGCACAGCGCGCCATCGAGTGCGCACCGTCGATCAGGACTTCCGGTTCGACTATGGGCACGACGCCCAGCTCCTGGCAGATCGCGGCGTATCGCGCCAGGGCCTGCGCGTTGGCCTGGATTGCGATGCGGCTCGGCAGGGTGGCGGAGACGTTGTAGACGGCGCGCCACTTGGCAAAACGCGCGCCCTGCTCCTTGTAGCCGACGAGACGCTTGCCCAGCCCGTCCAGCCCTTGCGTGATTTCATCGCCCGGCGCCAGCGCGAGCGCGATCTTGCCTGCGTCGACCTTGATGCCGGGAACGATGCCCTGCAGCGCCGCGACTTGCGGCAACGCGCGACCGTCGCTCGTGCATTGCTTGAGCGTCTCCTCGAACAAGATCACGCCGCTGACGAACTCCCCCAAGCCCGGCGTTTCCAGGATCAGGCTGCGGTAGGCGCGCCGGTTCTCGTCGTTCGACGCGAGGCCGATCGCGGCAAACCGCTTGGCGATCGTCGGCGCGCTCTCGTCCGCGGCAAGGATTCCCTTGCCGGATTGAACCAGCGCTTGCACGCTGCCCTGCAGTTCGCTTGCGATGCCCATCCCCGCCTCCATCCGCTGCCAGTCGACAGGCGCAGTCTGAGCCGACTCCTGGTCCGCGTATTGATGCGCATCAAGGTCGCATCGCGGCTGCAATCGTACTCTGGGCTGGGAGGTGAGGACCGCGCAGGCCTATCGTTACGTGCTCGATCGGGCAGAAGCCTGGCCGCGCTTGCACGAAGCCCTGGATGGCCTGGATCCGAACGACGTCGACGACCTGGCACGGCGCGCGCGAGCCGCGCGCGAGATCGTCTGCGGCGCGAAGCTTCCGGACGATCTGGTCGCGCAGATCCGGTGCGCCTACACGCGGCTGCGCGGCGAATACGGCGACGACCTGACGGTCGCGGTGCGCAGCTCGGCGACGGCCGAAGACCTGCCCACCGCGAGCTTCGCCGGCCCCGCGCACCACATCATGGTCAACGTCGGCAACCCGGATGCGGCGTTCCAGACCGGCCTGCTACCGACCGACGGTGTGGGCCTGGCGCGCCTGGAATTCATCGTCGCCGAGCACATCAGGGTGCACCCGATGGTCTTGAAGTCCGACAGGCGTACGATCACCGGCTTCGGGTAGAACGCCGCGGCGATCGTGGCCACGCCTTCGACCAATTCGCGCACGAAGAAGTCTGCCGGCCGCGCGAAGCCCTCGGTGAGGCGCTCGATCTGCGCGCGCACCTGCGCGTCGTCGATGCGCTGCGGGTGCAGCAGCCGAGCCACGCGGCACCGTGGTCGGCACCGTCACCGCCGCGGACCTGCTTCAGCCACGTTCGCAGGGGCGACCCTGCCGCCACGGCCGCGTGGCAGATCTGCACCTACAAGCCGATAGTCGTGGCCCCGCAAGCGAGCCTCAGCGACGTCGCGCGCCTGATGCTTCGACACAAGGCACACCACGTCGTCGTGATGGAAAACGAGCGCATCGTCGGCGTCGTGTCGTCGCTCGACTTCGTGCGTCAACTCACCTGACGACTCTTGAATGTTCCTGATTGGCGACAAAGCTCAGCATCCTCACACAAGCGACCGTCATCCCGGCGCACGCCGGGATCCACTGGCTGAACGCAGCGGACCGCGCACCGAACGCGCGACGCTCCAAGCAGTGGATCTCAATCTCGCTCGCGCTTGTGTTCTGACTCGGACTTGCGCTGTTCGCGCGAGCCCTGCTCGCGTGGTTTTTCATCGGCGCTGCGATGACACTCGATGCAATTCTCGAAGTTCCGAATGCCTTCCTCCTGGTGTTTCTGGCGAATCTTCTCTTGCCGATGTTCATGGCAGCCGTAGCAGGTATAGCGGCTGTAGTCGTCGTTGGTGTGGCAGGTTGCGCACTTCACGTCGTGGTCGCGGTCGAGCACGAACAGCCTGGCATGGTCCAACGTGGCGGGCTTCCAGCGTTCCTGGCTGTGGCACTGCTTGCAGTTGCCCTGGATGCGCCGGTGCAGGCTGTCGGCCGGCGCCTTGTGGCAGCCCGCGCACTGCTCGCGCGTCGTGACGCGCAGCAATGCATGCGAGAAGGGCTTGCGGCTGCGCTGCGTCAGCTTGGGTCCTTCATGGTCGCTGTGACACGCCATGCAGTCCTGTTCGGTCAACTCCTGGTGGAAGGCCACCTTGATATTGCGCGCCACCAGGGGTGCGCCCTTGGTGGTGCGCTGCCCGATGTCGGGCAGCGCGTGGCAGACGACGCAACGCGTCGATGCCGCACCGCGCCAGGGTGAGTGGCAGGCGAAACAGTCCTTCGCGAGTTCGGCATGGCCGCGCACCAGCGCGCCGGGGCTGATCATCAGGTGCGGGTAGACAAAGGCGAGCGCCACCAGCACCGCCAGGTTCAGCGCGATCAGCGCCAGCACCCAGCCGCGTTTCACTTCCAGCTCCAGAACAGGAACACGCCGATGATGTGGGCCGCGGCGAGCACCGCGAACGCCAGCGTGATCGGCAGGTGAACCGCGCGCCACTGTTTCATCACGTCGAAGGTCAGGCTGTCGCGATACAGACGCTCTTCGAGTTGTTCGGCCGACATGCCTTGCGCGCTCATGCGCGAATGCGCCTGCTGCAGGCGGCGCCGCGAACGCTCGAGCAGGAACTTGCCGGTCAGGCCGCTCGCCACGTCGATCAACATCGCGCTCACGGCCAGCCAGCCCAGGATCGCGTTGAAGTGGATGCCGGCGTGCACCAGCACGAGCAGCGAGCCGAGCCACGCCATGAACTGGTGCAGGCGCAGCAGCCGCGCCGGTTGACCGATGCGAATCAGCCCGCGCTTGCGCAGCGAGTAGGCAAAGGAAAGCAGAATCATCAGCGTCCCGGGAATGCCGAGCCAGCGGCCGATCCAGGCGGCACCGAGGCCGTGCAGCAGCCGGTCGAACAGCAGGGCAGCGGCCACCAGCGCGGCGAACGCCAGCGCAAACGGCAGCACCTCGCGTCGCACAAGCTTGGCTTCCATGCTCCCGTGTGCCTTTCAGGCCGCGAGGACCAGGTTGCTCGCCGGTGTGCCCACGCACAGCAGGCAGTGGCCGGGCGCCACGTCGTGGTCGGGCGGATTCGCGTAGCGCACGCTGCCCGCGAGCAGCCGCGTCTCGCAGGTCCCGCAACTGCCCGATCGACAACCCGACTCGACGCGCACGCCGTGGCGCTCGGCGAAGTCGAGCAGGGATTCGTCGCGAGCGGTCCACTCCAGCGTGCGGCCGGAGGTGTCGAATCGCACTTCGAACGCGGGCGCGGCGGCGCGCTGCGCGGTGGCAGGCTCGGCTGACGCGGCCCGCACTGACGCTGGGCCGAAGGCCTCAAAGTGAATGTCGTGCTGCGGCACGCCCCACGCGGCGAGCGCCGGAACCAGGCTCTCCATCAGCGGCGCCGGGCCGCATGCATAGAAGCTGTGGCGGCCGTGCGGCAAGGTGCGCCGCAGCAGCGCGGCGTCCACATGCCCGGCGTGCTGGTAGTCGCGGCCCTGCACGTCGGCGGTGCCGGGACGGCTGTACACCACATGGAGGTGGAACTGCGGGTGCTGCAGCGCCCACTGTTCGAGCTGCACCTTGAACGCCTGCACGTCGCTGTTGCGAACCCCGTAGTACAGATGCACGTCGCGCCCGGGCTGCTGATCAAGGCACCAGCCGAGCATGCTCAGCAGCGGCGTGATGCCGATTCCGCCGGCGATGAGTACGACCGGCACGCCCGGATCGGCGTCGAGGAAGAAATGCCCCGCAGGCGCCTTCACCTCCAGCACATCACCTTCGCGGACCTGGTCGTGGAAGTGGCTCGAAGACACGCCGGGTGGCGCGTCGGGCTTGTCCTGCGGCGGTGCGACGCGCTTGATCGTTGCCCGGTAGCGGCCAGGGTGAGGCTGATCGGATAGCGAGTAGCAGCGTGTGACGACGCGTTGCCCGCCCGGCTGCGCGGCGTGCGGGTCGGCGACGCGCATGGTGAAAGTCAGGAACTGCCCTGGCAGAAACGGTGGCAGTGCCACGCCGTCGACGGGCTCCAGGTAGAACGAGCACTGCGTGCGTGCGGCGTCCTCGAATTCACGGCGTGCGACGCGAAACTTGCGCCAGCCCGGCCAGGCACCGGCAGCCGGTTGCTTCGCGGGGAGCTGCACTGCCGCAGGCGCGGTCGCGGCGCGGCCGCGCCGCCATGCCGAGATGCCGATACCGGCGACGAGTTGCAGCAGCAGCGCCGCAACGATCCAGGTCAGGAGCAGCGCCGCGGTCACGAGCCCCGGGCTCAAGCGTGCGCGCGGACCATCAGCACCGGCAGCGTGGACGCGCGCAGCAGGTTCTCTGCAACGCTGCCCAGCACCGCGCGGCCGAATCCGCGCCGCCCATGCGTGCCCATCACGATCAGGTCGGCCTGCCACTTCGCGGCTTCGGCGAGCAGCGTCGCGGCGATGGGCTCTCTGACGGCTGAAACCAAGGCAGTGGATGCGGTCACGCCGGCCGCCTGGGCCTGGGCCGCGGCGCGATCGAGCACGCCTCTTCCTTCGGCCTCGAGCGCTTCTTCGACGGCGGCGAGGTTGACGATCGGGTGCCCGAACGTCTTGGGGTGATAGACGACGAACACGACGTGCAGTTCGCCGCCGTCGCACTTGGCGAGCTTGATGGCCTCGTTCAACGCACCCGCACCGGGTTCGCTTCCATCGTCGGCGACCAACAGTTTCTTGTACATGGCAGGCCCCAGCAGCCCCACGGCGGGAGCGCATTGGCGTGTACTTTGCAGTGCGCCGGGGCGCGGGGCCTTGATGGCCATCAACTGAAGCGCGCTGCGTTTTGACCTCGGAGCTGGGGGCGCTCAGGAAACAAAGAGTCTGCACCACGGTCATCCCGGCGAACGCCGG
>JANNKM010000343.1:0-2007 GCA_031396305.1 Rhizobacter sp. | reverse complement strand
CGAGCTGATCCGCCCCCGAGGCGATGCGCTCGGGAAACGCCAGGCCGTAGGCGATGGGCACGCGCATATCGGGCGTGCCCAGCTGGGCCAGCACCGAGTGGTCACGGCACACGACCATCGAG
This sequence comes from Rhizobacter sp., assembly GCA_031396305.1. Classification (GTDB taxonomy): domain Bacteria; phylum Pseudomonadota; class Gammaproteobacteria; order Burkholderiales; family Burkholderiaceae_C; genus JAEMQF01. Next base: position 1,885 of record JANNKM010000343.1, on the reverse strand, counting down.
TGCACGATGCTTTGCGGATGGATCACGACCCGGATTTGTTGCGGCGTCAGGTCGAACAGCCAGCGCGCCTCGATGACTTCCAGCGCCTTGTTCATCATCGTCGCCGAATCGACTGAAATCTTGCGCCCCATCACCCAATTCGGGTGCGCGCAGGCCTGGTCGGGTGTCACGTCGCGAAGCGTTGCCGGGTCGCGCTGGCGAAACGGGCCGCCGGAGGCCGTGAGCACGATGTGGTCGATGCGCGCGCCCCAGGCCTGCCGGTCTTCGGGCAGACACTGGAAGATCGCGGAATGCTCGCTGTCGATCGGCAGCAGCGTCGCGCCGCCTTCACGCACCGCGGCCATGAACAGCGCACCGCCAACGACAAGCGCCTCCTTGTTCGCCAGCAGCAGCCGTTTGCCCGCGCGCGCCGCGGCGATGCAAGGCGCCAACCCGGCGGCGCCGACGATCGCGCCCATCACGGTATCGACCTGCGGGTGCGCCGCCAGATCGCACAGCGCCTGCGCGCCGTACAGCACTTCGGTACGCAGGCCTTTGGAGCGCAGGCGCGCCGCGAGTGCCGCGGCCTGCGCCGCATCACTCACGATGGCGCAGCGCGGGTTCCACGTCAAGCACAGATCGAACAACAAGTCGATGCGGCTGTGCGCGGACAAGGCGAAGACTTCAAAGCGCTCCGGGTGCAGCGTCACCACGTCCAGCGTGCTGGTGCCCACCGAGCCGGTGGCGCCAAGGATGCAGATGCGCTGGCGTGGCGTGGTCATGGTCAATGTGTCTCTTCAACCGCTACAGCGACGCGAACGCCAGGGCCACCGGCACGACGGGAAGCAAGGCGTCGAAGCGATCAAGCACGCCGCCATGGCCCGGCAGCAACTGGCTGCTGTCTTTCGCACCGGCGCTGCGCTTGACGAGCGACTCGAACAGATCACCGACAACGCTCAGCGCCACGAGGAACACCACCACCAGCACCAGTCCGACCCCACCCAGCCGTGCCAGCAGATGCGTGAACAGGCTCGGCGAATCGAACGAGTATGCACGCTCCACCATCAGCCATGCGAAAGCCAGCAAGAGCACTCCGAGCATGCCGCTCCACACGCCTTCCCAGCTCTTGCCGGGGCTGATCGCGGGAGCGAGCTTGCGCTTGCCCAGCGCGCGACCACCGAAGTACGCCGCGATGTCGGCCATCCAGACGATGCAACAGATCGACAACAGGAAATTGATTCCTACTGCGCGCGCGTTGACGATTGCGAGCCACGCCAACCCGAGCAACACGACGCCGAGCACCCAGCGCAGCAGGGGCGGCTGCAACCCCCATGCGGCGACGCCCGCGCGCAGCACCCATGCGCCGCCCAGTGCCCAGAGCAACAGGGCCGCCCACCACAGCGTGCCCGGTGCCGCGCCGCCCCAGCCGAGCGCAAGTGCGGCGACACACAAGCCCACGAGCGCAACTGCGAGAAGGAGCGATAGCGCCTGCGCAGCGTTCAAGCGCCCCCACTCCCACGCCGCCGCAGCGATCAACAGCAATGTGAATGCGGCGAATGGCCAGGGCGATGGCGCGAACAACGTGCCCAGCAGAACTGCTGCCAGCACGAGCGCCGTGATGACCCGCTGCTTGAGCATGTCAGTGGTCCCAGCGCGCTGTGCGCGACCAGGGAAATGTGAATCGTCCCGCGCTGGTGGAGGACCGCTTTCGGCCCGTTGCGGCCGTTCGCCGCGATGTGCCTGCGAGCGTGCCGCGAGGGCAGGCGGCCCGGGGTACGTTCTCCGGCCCCACGCTCGCGGGGCACCGTATTGGGCCCGCAGGCGTTGCGCCATCAACCAGGTGTTCTCTGGTGCAGGTTGGTGACACCGCGAATGGGGGCCTGCGCCCGTACCCCAAGCCACCTGC
>JANNKM010000333.1:0-10063 GCA_031396305.1 Rhizobacter sp. | reverse complement strand
GACACCGTGCCGAACCGCAGGTGCATCGAAAGTTGACTCGGCCCGATTCGCGCCGGGAAATCGCGGGAGTCCGCGTAGCCGTCGATGCGCTGCAGAAACTCACCCAATAGCCACCTCGCACCATCGCTTCCGCTGCGCATTCCCAATGCCTCGAGGTGGGTCGGCTCGAACCCGAGCTGCGCGAGCGTGGGTGGCGGCGTGGCCACGTCGTCGCGCACGGGTGCCAGATTGGCGGCATCCACCTGGACCGCGTGCTCTTGCAGAAAGTGCGGTTCGAGTTTCTTCAGCCAGGCGTTCTTGTACGGCGTGAACACGGCGTAAGGCGTGCCGGCGGCGCTCAGAACCTCGCTGCGTTCGAAGATCACATGGTCCTTGCAGCTGTGCGTGGCGACGCCCAGTTCGCGCAGCGCGTCGCGCACCTTGGCGTCGCGGCGCAGGGCGCCGGGGTCGTCGTCATGGTTGTAGTAGACCGCCTGCACGTCCAAGGCGTTTGCCAATCGGGGAATCTCTTGCCACGCCAGGCCATCGCGGACGATGAGGCGAACCTGGCTGCGACCGTGGCTCGCCCCGAGGCGCTCCAGCTGTCGGTTCAGATCCGCGACGCTGGCATGGATGAATTCCACCCGGCGATCGGCGCGCGGCAGGGGGGCGAGGATTTCGCGGTCATAGACGAAGACGCACCAGACCTGCCGCGCCGCGCCCAGCGCATGGTGCAGCGCCGCGTGATCGGTGCTGCGCAGGTCGCGGCGGAACCAGACCAGAGCGCGGTCGTGGGCATGGTAGTACGTATCCCTCACGGCAGGGTGTCGCGCTGTAGCGCCGCTGAGCGCTTGGCCGGGCCGGCCTGTCACTTCTCCGCCGACAGCTTGTGCCGCAGCCAGCGCATCAGCGCGCCGAGCAGCGGCACGGTTTCGTACAGCTCGCGCGCCGGATCCCAGTAGTCGCGATGCCAGGCGATGCGGCCGTCTTGGGCGAAGCGCACGTGCGTCGAGCCGTGCACGAGCAACGATTCCGATCTGCCCTTGCGGCGAAACCGGAAATTCCACAGCAAGAAGCAGTTGTCGCCCTCGGTGACGCTCAGCACGACCTGGAAGCGGGGCGCGTCGAGCGTCTCGAACATGTGCTCGAACACCCGACGAATCGAGGCAACGCCCGCGACGTCGTTGAATGGATCGATGAAGCGCGCGTCGTTGGCGTAGATTGCATCGAGCCGCGTGAGCGTCTCGGGCGTCAGGGCTTCGTAGAACGCGATGACGTTGGCCGTGTGGGGGTTGCTCGGCCCCGAAGCTGCCGATGTCTGAATTGGCCGTATTGGTCCAGTCATGTGCCTCATGTGCCTCATGTTCCGGTCGCGCGCTGCACCGCCGCGAAGTAGACGCTGTGCGGCATGTGGCGCAACAGCTTGAGCCACAGTGTGAAGCGTTTCGGAAAGTGGATGTCGAAGCGCCCCTTGGCCCAGCCGTGCACGATCGCCTGTGCCGCCTGCTCCGGCGTCAGCAGCGCGGGCATGTTGAATCTGTTTCCCGACGTGAGCAGCGTGGCGACGAAGCCGGGGTTGATCACCGACACGCCAATGCCCTCGGGCCGCAGGTCGAGGTAGAGCGTCTCGGCGAGGTGCTGCAGCGCGGATTTCGACGGACCGTAAGCCAGTGCATTGGGCAGGCCCCGGTAGCCGGCCACACTGGCCACGAGGCTCAGGTGGCCGTGCCCCTGTGCCCTGAGCATCGGCAACACGGCGTCAAGCATGTGCAATGCGCCGTTGTAGTTGACTTGCATGTGCAGCAGCGACTCGTTCAGGTCGAAGTCGGCAGCGCGCATCGCGCGGTAGTGGCCGGCGCAGTACACCGCCAGATCGATGCGTCCGCGCAGTGCCAGGATGCGCCGCGACGCGTCGGCGAGCGCGTCGCGGTCGCTCACATCCAGCGGCATGGCGTGGCTGCCCGGATGGGCCGCGACGAAGCTGGCCAGCTCGTTGGCGTTGCGCGCCGAGACCACGACCACCGCCCCCAGGTCATGCAGTTTCTGCGCCGTCGCGCGGCCGATGCCCGAGGAAGCGCCGACGATCCAGACGACGCGGTCGTGCCAGTCGACCATGGCAGGATTCAGTGCCATGGCATCACAACTTGTTGAACGACAGCAGCACTTCGCCGACGCGCACGCCGAACTTGCTGATCGTGGCTTTGTTGAGTGCGGTGCGCGCGTCGATGAGGTGGATCCAGTCGTCAAACTGAACCTCGTAGACGCTACCGCGCACCGGCAGCTTCAGCGTGTAGTTCCAGCGGAAGGCGGCGCCCGCGGCCGCACCCCGCGCCTCCCCCGACACGTCGTCGGCGGTGCCGACGAAGGTGCCGTCGGGCAGCGAACGCACGCGCCAGATGCGCTGCTGGCGCTCCCCGTCGTCGTACACGAATTGCTCGTCCAGTGTGCCGGCGTCGCCGACCCATACGCAACTCATCTTCACGACGAAGCGGCGCTGCACGATGCCGCTGCGATCGCTCACCAGGCCGTGGGCGACGAGCTGACCGTTGAAGTACTGCTTGAAGTCAAACGCCGGGCGCTGCGCGGCGTAGTCTGCGAGTTGCGGGCCGGCGCAGCCGGCGAGCGCGAGCGCCGCGAGGCAGGCGGCAGCGCCGGTGGCGAGGCGTCGAGCCAGCCCTGCCGCGAGGAGCGGATTCTTCATTCGTCTTCCCTTTTCATGATCCAGCCACGCCACAGCAGCGCCGCTGCAATGAGCTTCAATGTGCAGGGCACGGCAACATAGGCCAGGCTCAGCGCCTGCAACGCCTGTTCGTCGCGCTGCCCGGGCACATAACCCGCCAGCGCCAGCAACGGCAGCGCCGCGCCGGCAGCCAGGCCGAGGTTCAGTTTTGTCGCGGAGTTCCACCAGCCCGCATAGACACCCTCGGCCGCCGCGCCGTGACCGCTGCGCTGAATGACGCCTGTGAGCAGTGCACCGGGAATCGTCAAGTCGGCGCCCAGCGCGACACCGCTGGCAATGCACACTGCGAGGAAACCGGCGCTGTCGCCGGCGCCTAGGGTCAGCACCCAGGCAAACGCCCCGACGGCCAGGCCCATCGCGCCCAGCCAGGCGCGCGCCAGGCCGAACCTTCGAACCGTGCGAACCCACAGAGGAATCGACAACGCCGCGGCCGCGAAGTAGGCGCCGAGGAACAGCGCCTCCGAGTCCGGCGCTTGCAGCCGGTCACGCACGAAAAACAGCACCAATGTCGCGGGCACGGCACTGGCGATGCCATTGAGCATGAAGACCGCGAGCAGTGATCGAAACGGCAGGCTTTGCCAAGGCAAGGCCCAGTGCCCGGAGGTTTGCCCGTGGCTGGACGGCCCGCGCGGCGCCAGCGCCAGCAGCAACATGCCGGCGCCCAGGGTCGCGGCCAGGACTGCGCTGGTGGAACCCATGCCGAGAAGCGACGGCAGCACACTCGCGGCAAGAACGCCGAACAGGCCGCAGCCTTCGCGCCAGGCGACGACGCGCGAACGCTGCACGGCATCGCCGCCGAGCCGCGCACCCCAGGCTTGGTGGATCACGGTGAGCACGCTGAAGGCGAGGTAGGTCATCAACAAGCCGGCGGTCAACCAGACAAGCAGCGCCGGTCCCGTATTGGCGCCGACCTGCGGAAAGAACAGCGCCGTGAAGCCCGCGGCGACGACAGCCGCGGCGATCGCGCCCAGCCACAGCGCCCAGCGTACCGAGCGCGCGAAGACGCGGTCCACGGCGCGGCCGATGAACGGGTCGGCCAGGGCGTCAAGCGCGCGCGTGGCCAGCAGCACGAAGCCGAGGGTCGTGAGCGACACGCCGAAACTGGCGGCATAGTGGCTCGGCAGCACCACGTACAACGGCAGCGCGAGGAAGGCCAGCGGAAAGCCCAACGCGCCGTAGCTCAGGCCCGCCCAGGCGTTTGGAAGCACCGGGACGTCGGCGCTGCCGAGCCGACGCGCGGCCAAGGCGGCGTGGCTCACGAGCGCCCCCAGGGCCGGGCTGCGCCCAGCCCGCCCCCCGTGGGGGTCAAGGAAACTTGGGGCGGCCCGGCGTTTCCTTGTGACAGCGGCCCGATCAACTGCCGCCGCAATTCAGGTTCAGACGTCGTCGGCGCGAGCCAGATGCCGAAGAAGGCGCGCGCGAACATCGGGTCTGGCACGGCGGCAGTGGCCCGGCCGTTGTGGAAGAAGCGTGTCGCCTCACCCGGAGCGTGCACGCCGGTCAGGCGGTCGGCGGCCACGACGTTCGGGAACGCGCGTGTCATCGCGGCCTGCCACGCCTGGGCCTGGCTGTCCGTCATGCTGCCGGTGCGGCGCATTTCGACGATCGAGCGCTGCGCGATCTCCGTGCCTTCAAACTTGCGTGCGTATTGCAGTTCCAGCGCGAAGGCGTGGGCCTCAAACGCGTGCGGCTCAAAACCGGCGCCAACCCACAGGCGCGCGTCGTAGACCAACAGGCCAAAGAAGCGCAGCCTGCCACTTCCCTGCATGCGTGCCGAGGCCACGCTGCCAGCGACTTCGCTGGGGGGTGCCACTGAACCCGCCGCGTTCGCCGCGGGTTCAGTGGCCAACCCGGGCGCTGCCAGCGCCGCCAAGCCGGCGGCGCAGACGAGGCGTCTCTGCAGCCCCGCCGGGGAGCAACTGTCATCCCGGCGAACGCCGGGATCCAGGATAGCGAGCCGCGGGTGGATCCCGGCGTACGCCGGGATGACATTCAAGGGCAGCTTGGGCATCAGTCGCGCCGCAGCGTGAACTGCACGACGTCGGTGTTGCGCTGCATGAACGCGGCCTCGCAGTAGGACAGGTAGAACTGCCAGATGCGCATGAAGCGTTCGTCGAATCCGAGTTCCCGCACCTGCGGCGCGCCCTTGAGAAAGTCAGTGCGCCAGCGTCGCAGCGTCTCGGCGTAGTCCAGGCCGAATGCCAGGCGGCGTTCAATGTGAAAGCCGAAGCGGCGCGCCTGCGCTTCAAACTGCGACACGCTGGGCAACAGGCCGCCGGGGAAGATGTACTGCTGAATGAAATCGGTCGAGCGCACATAGCGGTCGAACAGGTCGTCGCGAATCGTGATGCTCTGGATGCACGCGCGCCCGCCGGGCTTGAGGCAGCGCCGCAGCGTGTCGAAGTAGCTGTCCCAGTACTCGCGTCCCACGGCCTCGAACATCTCGATCGAGACGATGGCGTCGAAAGGCTGGGTCTCGTATTCGGCGGTGAGGTCGCGGTAGTCTTGCAGGCGCAAGTCGCAGTTCACCGCCACACCGGCCGCAGCAAGCCGCTGGCGCGCCCCCTCGAGCTGCTCGCGTGACAGCGTCACGCCGGTCACGTGGGCGCCGAAGTCGCGCGCCGCGGCCTCCATCAGCCCGCCCCAGCCGCAGCCGATCTCGAGCACGCGTGACCCGCTCGCCACCCCGGCCTGCTGGAGCGCGCGTCGCACTTTCGCGTGTTGCGCCGTGAGCAGCGGGCGAGATGGATCGTTCTCGAACCAGGCGCTGGAATAACTCATCGACGAGTCCAGCCACTTCGCGTAGAACGCATTGCCGAGGTCGTAATGCGCGTGGATGTTCTTCGCGCTGCCGCGGCGCGAATTTCGGTTCAGTGCGTGCTTCACCCGGTACCACAGCGAGCCCCACCAGGTGCCGTAGACGGCGCGTTGCAGTTCATCACGATTCGCGGTGAACAGCGTCAACAGGGCCGTCAGGTCGGGTGTGTCCCACTCTCCAGCGATGTAACCCTCGGCGAAGCCGATGTCTCCTGAACTCAGGATGCGCCTGAAGGCAACCCAGTCGCCGATGCGCAACGAGGCGCTGAGCGCACCTTCGCCGAACGAGGTGCGCGAGCCATCGGGCAAATGCAGATCGAGCACACCATGCTTGAGCCGGGGCAGCATGCCGAGCACGGCACGCGCTGCGGCGGATGCGGCGTGCGAGGGCGCGCCGCCGGGCCTCGGCGCCGACGAGTGGGTGAGTTCAAGACTTGTGGAGGTCATCGCGTGATGAAGCGTTCAGGCGCTGGAGGTTGACGGTGGAAAGGAACGCGCTTGATGGCCAGACGCAACGCCTGCCAGTGGATGCGCGCGACGACGGCCAGGGTCATCAATGGCATGCCGAAGAGGGCGCGGCGCGCGCTCGCCGCGGTGAGTGGCTCCAGGGTGCCGCTGACGCGGGTCTGCAGCAGCGGGCCGTCGGCGTCTTCATGGTCGATGCGCGCCATCGTGTAGCGCGGCGGCGACGTCGGGCTGCCACTCAGGACGAAGCGAAACCGATACTGGCCCTGCACCGCGCAAAACGGCGAGACGTGGAACACCTTGCGGGCTTCGATTGGATCGTCCCAGGCGAGCAGCGGGCCGCTCAGCAAATAGCAGTGGCGCTCGCCGAAGGTGTTGTTGACTTCCGCCAGCACGGCGGCGAGCGACCCGTCGGCGCGATGCGCGTACCAGAAGCTCACCGGATTGAACACGTGGCCGAGCACGCGCGGGAAGGTGTGCAGCCACACCTCGCCTGTCGCGTCACTGATTCCTTCGGCCACAAGCAACTCTTCCAGCCAGGCCAGTGCGTCGGCGCGGCCGTCGCCGTGATCCCGGTCGAAGAACGACAGGGCGCCGAAGCGGTTGCGCTTGAGCATAGCGTCGGGCCGCTCGCGCAGCGCACGCATCGGCAGCATCAGGAAATAGCTCGCGTAGCTGAAGGCGTTGTGCGCCGGGCGCACGCGGCGATGCCAGACCCGGCCGAAGCCGATCAGAGCGCCTGCCGCGCTCATGCGGCGCCTCGCTCTTGTTCGGGGCTTGCCTGAAGCAACGCCCGTGCCGCCGCCAATCCGGCGCTCAAGCCGTCTTCGTGAAAGCCGTAGCCGACCCAGGCGCCGCAGTACCAGGTGCGGCGCTGGCCCTGGATCTCCGGCAAGCGCTGTTGGGCAGCCACGGCGCCAAGATCGAAGATGGGGTGGTCGTAGTCGAAACGGCGGATCACGGTCTCGGCGCGCGGTTGCCGCAGCGCATTGAGCGACACGATCACCGGTTGCTGCCAAGGCAGCGGCTGCAGGCGGTTCAACAGGTAATGCAGGCACACGCCCGTGCGGCTGCCGGTGCCGCAGGACTCATGGTTCCATGCGGCCCACGCCGAGCGCCTTGTGGGCAGCAACGACGCGTCGGTATGCAACACGGCCTGATTGGGCTGGTAGCGGATCGCCCCGAGCACTTCGGACTCGGCAGGGGTGGCGTCGGCGCCGAGCAGGCGCAAGGCCTGGTCGCTGTGGCAGGCGAAGATCACCTGGTCGAAGTGCTCGATCGCGTGCGCCGTCGTGACCAGCGCGCCGGCGGCGTCGCGCCGCACGCCGAGCACCGGCGTTTCCAGGCGGGCGTCGTCCAGGCGACTGACGATGCGCTGAACGTATTGCCGCGAGCCGCCGCGCACCGTCATCCATTGCGGCCGATCGGTGACCTGAAGCAACCCATGGTTGTGGCAGAAGCGGATCAGCGTGCGCACCGGGAAAGCGAGCATCTGCTCGCTCGGGCAGGACCAGATGCAAGCGATCATCGGCAGCAGATACCACTCGCGGAACTCGCGGCCAAAACGGTGTGCATCGAGAAACTCGCCGACCGACTGATCGGGCATCGCCGCGTCGGGCTGCGCGGCGACGCCGGTCGTCAGGCGATTGAAACGCGCAATGGCGGCCAGCATGCGCCAGAACGCGGGCCGCAGCAGGTTGCGCCGCTGCGCGAACACGCTGCCCAGGTGAGAGCCACTCCATTCAAGGTGATGGCCGCGCGCCTGCACCGAGAACGACATGTCCGACGCGGCGGTCTCGACACCGAGTTCGGCGAACAGCCGCACCAGCTGCGGATAGGTGCGTTCGTTATAGACCAGGAATCCGGTGTCCACGCCGTGCGTCACGCCATCCAGGGTGATGTCGACCGTGTTCGCGTGGCCGCCGAAGTGTGCTGCTGCTTCGAACAGCGTCACATGGCGCCTGGCGGGTCCGCGAGTCAGTCCTCGAGCCGCCGCCAAGCCTGCAATGCCCGAGCCGATGATCGCAATACGTTCCACGCTGGATTCCGGTCAGTGGCTTGGGTGTAGAGCGGTTTGGCTTGCAGCAGACAGCAGAAGTCAAGCCTCACAACTTGGGCAAGAGCACCTTGTCGATGACGTGGATCACGCCGTTGACGGCTTGAATGTCGGTGGCGACCACATGGGATTCGCGGCCGCGTGCATCGTGGATTTCCAGCGACATGGCGTCCTTGTCCAGGGTGAGCTTCTGGCCCTGAACGGTGCTGGGCATCGCGCCGTCGGTCACGTCCTTGGCCAACACCTTGGCGGGCAGAACGTGGTAAGTCAGCACGGCGGTCAGCAGGGCCTTGTCGCCGAGCAGTTGCGCCTTGGTCACGCCCAGTTCGCCCAACAGCTTGGCAAAAGCGGCGTTCGTCGGTGCAAACACGGTGAACGGCCCAGCACTGCTGAGAGTGCCCTGCAGGTCGGCGGCCAGCACGGCCTCGACCAGGATGCTGAAGTCGGCGAGGCCGGCCGCGATGTCGACGATGTTCTTCGTCTGCGGCAGGATCACCTTGTCGATCACGTGAATCACGCCGTTGGACGCGGCCACATCGGTCGCGACGATGTGCGCCTTGCGGCCTTGGGCGTCGGTGATGTTCGGTCCGCCTTTCAATCCGAGCGTGAGCACCTGGCCCTGCACCGTCGTGGCTTGCGCAGCATCGCGGATGTCGGCAGCGAGAACCTTGCCCGGCAGCACGTGGTAAGTCAAGACGGCCGTAAGCAGGGCCTGGTTCGCGAGCAACTGCGCCTTGGTGAGCCCGAGCTCGCCCAGCAGCGCGCCGAAAGCCGCATTGTTCGGCGCGAACACGGTAAACGGGCCGGGTCCGCTGAGCGTATCCACCAGTCCAGCGGCGATCACCGCTTCGACCAGGATGGTGAAGTCGGGAACGCCCTGCGCGACCTGAACGATGTTCTGCGTTGGCGCAGGCGCTTCTTCCTTGGGCAGAATGACCTTGTCGATCACGTGGATCACGCCGTTGCCGGCCTGCACATTGGTCGCCACGATGTTCGCCTTGCGCCCGCGCGCATCGGTGATGCTGGGTCCGCCTTTCAGGCTGAGCGTCAAGCTTTGCCCTTGGACCGTGCTGGGCTTCGCGCCCTCGCTGATGTCCGACGCGAGCACGCGGCCAGAGACGACGTGGTAGGTCAGCACGGCGCTGAGCAGTGGCTTGTTGGCCAGAAGGGCTTCTTTGGAGACACCCAGTTCGGCGAGCAAGGCTGCGAAAGCACCGTTGGTCGGCGCGAACACGGTGAACGGGCCTGGGCCGCTGAGCGTATCAACCAGACCGGCGGCGACCACGGCCTCGACGAGGATGTTGAAATCGTTCAGACCCTGAGCGAGCTGCACGACATTCTTCGGTTGCGGCAGGATCACCTTGTCGATCACATGGACGACACCGTTGCGGGCGAACAGGTTGGTGTCGATCACGTTGGCCTTGCGCCCTCGCGCATCGGTCACGCCGATGTCGGGACGCTTGCCCGCACCGACGCTGAAAGTCACGGCCTGCCCCTGTACGGTGACCGGCGTGGCGCCGTTGCCGATGCGTCGCTCCGACAGTTTGCGCGGCAGCACGTGGTAGGTGAGCACCTGGGTCAGCAGCGCCTTGTCGGCGAGCAGCTGGCCAGCGCTCAGGTTCAGCTCGGCGAGCAACGAGCCGAATGCGGCGTCGGTCGGCGCGAGCAGCGTGAACGGCCCCTTGCCGCGCAACGTCTCCACCAGACCGGCTTCGCGAATCGCCGTCTCGAGAATGCTGAAATTCGGCTTGTCCTTGACGATGTTGAACACCGTGGACCGCCAGACCGGCTTGCGGGCGACGAACAACACGCCGTTCCTCGCTTCCACATCGACGAGCGCGACGCGCGATCGATTCACGCTGATCCGTTCGCCGTCAGCGTCCGACTCGACGTCGACTTCCAACTCGTTGTCTGTGAGCGAGGTTTCAACGCCAGTCTTCATGTCGCGCGCGAGCATGCGCTTGGGCACCAGGTGAGACTCGACGAAGTTCTGCAACTGCTCGCGG
>JANNKM010000293.1:0-3761 GCA_031396305.1 Rhizobacter sp. | reverse complement strand
GCTTCCACGAGTTGCACGCCCTTCGCGCCTTCGGGCAGCGTCCAGCGGTACGGCGCGTCTTCGACGACGTGGCGGATGAACGCCTCCCACTGGATCTTGAAACCGTTGTCGTAGGCCATCGCGTCCGGCACGTCTTGCCATTGCTCGAAAAAATTCATGCTTTGTCTGACGTCGGGGTTCCACACCGGCCGCGGCGTCGTCACACGCGACTGAACGCGGCACTCCTGCAGCCCGGCGACTGCCGAGCCATGCGTGCCGTCGACATGAAACGTCACCAGGTCGTCGCGCCGCACGCGCGTCGCCCAGGAGCTGTTGACTTGCGCGACGATCGCCTCGCCCTGCGGCCCCTTGAGCTGGAACGTCGCGTAGCAGGCATCGTCGGCAGTGGCGGCGTAGGCGCGGCCCGCTTCGTCCCAGCGCTGCGGAATGTGCGTCGCGCCGAGGCAGCTCACAGCCTGCACCTCGCCGAACAGATGGTCCAGCACGTAGCGCCAGTGGCACACCATGTCGAGGATGATGCCGCCGCCGTCCTCGCTGCGGTAGTTCCAGCTCGGCCGCTGGATCGGTTGCAGGTCGCCTTCGAAGACCCAGTAGCCGAACTCGATGCGCACGCTGAGGATCCGGCCGAAGAACCCGGCGCGCTTGAGCAGTTCGAGTTTGCGCAGCCCGGGCAGGAAGAGTTTGTCCTGCACCGCGCCATGTTTCAGGCCCGAGGCCTGCGCCAGGCGGCACACGTTGAGCGCGTCGTTCAGGTTGGTCGCAATCGGCTTTTCGCAGTAGACGTGTTTGCCCGCGCGCAGCGCCTGCGCCAGCAAGGCCGGGCGCATCTGCGTCGTGCCGGCGTCGAAGAACACGGTGTCGCCGGGGTTCGCCAGGGCTGCGTCGAGATTCGTGCCGAAGCGCGAAATGCCGTGCGCCTTGGCCAGCGCCTCGATGCGCTCGGCGTTGCGCCCGATCAGCACCGGGTCGGGCATGACGCGGGTGCCGTCGGCGAGGGTCACGCCGCCCTGGTTGCGAATCGCGACGATCGAGCGCATCAGGTGCTGGTTCGTGCCCATACGGCCGGTCACGCCGTGCATCACGATACCCAGACGTTGTGTTCTCATCTCGTTCGTCCTTCATGGTTCGCGGTCGGAGCGCGATGCGGGCGCCGCAGCAAGTGGTGGCGCATCAGCTCACGCGCAGCATCAATCCTTCGTCATAAGGCAGCGCCGGATGTTCGAAATGCGTTCGCGCATTGACATAGTGCAGCGCGCAGGCGCGGCGCCAGCGTGTCGACAGGTTCGGCCCGGACTGGTGGAACGTATTGCCGTGATGCAACGACACGCCGCCGCGCATCACCGGTGCCGGCATCATCGGCTGGCGCTCCAGGATCGCGGCAGGCAACTGCAGGTTGTAGGGTTCGTCGGCCGGCGCTTCATGCGCGTACACGGGGCCGCGGTTCGTTCCGTCGCCGAAGTACAGACAGCCGTTTTCGAGCGTCGCATCGTCCAGCGCGATCCAGGCCGTCACCAGGCCCTCGGGGTCGTTCGGCCCGAAGTAGAAGTTGTCCTGGTGCGCGGGCTTCGGGCCGCCTCCTCCAGGCGATTTGAAGAAGATCTGGCTGAAGCACACCGAGACGCCGCGCCCGATGAGCGACTCGACGATCGACACCAGCGCCGGCGTGCGGGCCAGGCGCCGCACCGGCTCGCGATGATGGTGCGGGTTGTCGAGCTTGCGCAGCACCTCGCGCGCCGTGACGCCGCCGTCGACGTACCAGGCGCGTCGCGCTGCGGGCAGCTCGGCGAGGAACGCTTCGCCCCACGCGTGAATGTCGGCGATGACCGCGTCGACTTCACGCGCATCGAACAGGCCCGGCACGGTGATGTGGCCGAAGTGACGATAGTGGGCCTTGTCGGGTTCCGCCAGCGCCATCGGCGCGCTCCTGAGCTTAATCTCCGTTTGGTGAATTACTGTACGGCGGGGTGTGGATCCCGTCAAGCGGGCCGTCAGCGACGGAGAAGGACAACGGCGCCGGCACGACGCGTCCGTAGGCCCAGGATCGCGTCATTCATCACCATTTGGTTAATGCGGTGCTCGTGCGAAGAAGTCCATGGCTGCCGCAACCCCGCTGCCGGCGATCGGCACACCTGACAGCTTCAATCCCATCTCCACCCCCGACAGCGCCGCCATCAGCGTCAGGTCATTGCAGTCTCCCAGGTGGCCGATGCGGAACATGCGGCCTTTCAGCTTGCCCAGCCCGGCACCGAGCGACAGGTCGAAGCGCTGGTGGATCAGCCGGCGCAGCGCGTCCGCATCGACCCCCTGCGGCGTGATCACGCCGGTGAGCACCGGCGAATGGACGCGCTCGTCGGCGCATTGGACCGGCAGACCCCAGGCGCGCACCGCGGCACGCACGCCTTCGCCCCAGCGCCGGTGGCGCGCGAACACGACCGGCAGCCCTTGCTCGAGCAGCATGTCGAGCGCCTCGCTCAGGCCGTAGAGCAGGTTCGTGTTGGGCGTGTACGGCCAGTAGCCGCCCTGGTTCATCTCGACGATCTCGTCCCAGGCCCAGAAGGCCTTCGGCAGCGTCGCGGTCTTGCTCGCCGCGATGGCCCTCGGCGACAGCGCGTTGAAGCTGATTCCCGGCGGCAGCATCAGGCCCTTCTGCGAGCCGCTGACCGTGACGTCGACACCCCATTCGTCATGCCGGAAGTCGGCGCTCGCCAGGCCCGAGATCGTGTCGACCATCAGCAGCGCGGGGTGGCCGGTCGCATCGATCGCGCGCCGCACTGCGGCGATGTCGGAGGTGACGCCGGTGGAGGTTTCGTTGTGCACCACGCACACCGCCTTGATGCGGTGCTGCGGGTCGTTGCGCAGGCGCTGCTCGACCAGCTCGGCCTGCACGCCGTGGCGCCAGCTGCGCGGCAGCCCGGTCGCGTCGCTGCCCGGCAAGGCCAGGAACTCGGGTTTCAGCGCCAGGCGCAGCGCCATCTTGTTCCACAGCGTCGCGAAGTGTCCGGTCTCGTACATCAGCACGGCGTCGCCGGGGCTCATCACGTTGACCAGCGCCGCTTCCCACGCGCCGGTGCCGGAAGCCGGGTAGATGACGACCGGGTGGCGCGTCTGGAACACCTGCTGCAACCCGGCGATGACCTTCTTGCCCAGTATCGCGAACTCCGGCCCGCGGTGGTCGATGGTCGGCAGGCTGATGGCCCGCAGGATCCGGTCGGGCACCGGGCTCGGACCGGGGATCTGCAGGAAGTGGCGGCCGGTCGCGTGGTTGTTGAGCGCAATCATGGTGGTATCTCTGGTCCTTTGGCTGGTGAGAGTCAATCGGGGGGCGTGTGGAAGTGGTCGGGCTACAGCTGCACCGACGCGTGGCCGATGCCGGCAAATTCGACAGTCACGAGGTCGCCCGCGGCCGCGTGAAGAATGCCGACCCAGGTGCCGGTGGTGACGACGGTGCCCGCCGGCACGCTGTGGCCGTCGCGTGTCGCGTGGCGCAACCAGGCCGGCAGCACGAACAGCGGATCGGACAGCGCGTGGCTGCCGCGGCGCTCAAGCGGCGCCTGCGTGCCGACCTGCACCCGACAGACCTGCGCGCTCCAGTCGCGCGGCAGGTAGCGAACCCAGGGTCCGAGCACGAGCGCGCCATGCGACTGCAAATCGGCCAGCTTGGCCATGGCCGGCGCGTCCAGCCCTTCGACCCAGCGCGAATCGACGATTTCGATCGAGACGCATATCGCGTCCACCAGCGCGGCAGCCTGAATGGGGTCGAG
>JANNKM010000272.1:0-6847 GCA_031396305.1 Rhizobacter sp. | reverse complement strand
CCTCAAGCGGCCCAGCGGTTGACAGTGGCCGGCATACCGCTGCGCGCGCGGCGTGTGCTGCCCACTGGCGGCGCGCGGTGGAACTCACCGTCTTTCATCACCGCCAGGATGCGCGCCTTGTCTTGCAGCACCGTGATGTCGGCGAGCGGGTCGCCGTCGATCAGCAGCAGGTCGGCGAGGTAACCTTCGCGGATATAGCCGAGCACTTTGCCCATGCGCATCATCGGCGCGCCCCAGGCGGTGGCCGACAGCAGCGCTTCCATCGTGCTCATGCCGATTACCTTGACGAAGGTTTCCAGATCCTTCGCGTTCGTGCCGTGCGGCGTCCAGGCAAAGCCGTAGTCGCCGCCGGGCAAGATGCGCACGCCGCGCTTGCGCAAGGCACGCATGCTCTCGATCGCGGCGTCAAGCTCGCGCGGATAGCCCATTTTCTTCACGACTTCGGGCGTCAAGCCCCACTCGCTGGCGTGATGCGTCGTGTTGATGAGCCACGCCAGACCGGGCGCGATGAAGTGCTCCAGCTTGTGCGCCTCTAACATGTCGAGCGCCTCTTCATCGGTGAAGCTGGCGTGGTAGATGACCTCGATACCCTGCTTCACGCACTGCTTGATCGACCACGTCGAACGCGCGTGCGCCGAGACGCGCTTGCCCCAGCGTTTTGCCTCGTCGACGCAGACGGCGATTTCTTCTTCCGTGAACTGGCTCATCTCGCCCGGCATGCCGGTGATCGACTCGCCGGAAAGATTGATCTTCAGCGAATCGACGCCGTACTTCGCGAACATGCGCACGCAGCGGCGCATTTCGTCGGCGCCGCTGACGATCGCGCCGAATGCGAACTCGTGTTGCGGCAGGTGCGGCATCGTGCCGTCGCCCAGACCGCCCGGAACGGTGATCTCCTGGCTGGCTGCGAGGTAACGCGGTCCTTGGATCGTGCCGTCATTGATGGCGTTGCGGATCACCACGTCCAGGCGCGGTTTCGCCGCGGCGGCGCCGACGCAGCTCGTCCAGCCCATGTCGAGATAGAGCTTGGCGACCTGCGCGCACCACAAGATGTGTTCTTCGGGCGGCATGCGCTGGATCGCGTCCAGGCTCGGCTGGTCGTTCCACGAGAAATGTGTGTGCGCCTCCACCATGCCCGGCATGAGGAACGCGCCCGCGGCATCGATCACTTGGGTGCCGCCCACCGGTAACGCGCGTGCGCCGGGGTGGCTGCGAAACACGCGCGAGATCTTGTTGCCTTGCACAAGCACTTCGCCGGTGAAAGGCAACTCGCCGCCGCCGTCGAAGATGCGGGCGTTGGTGAACAGAACGTCAGCCATGGCGGGGTTCCTTCGTCTTTCAGTGCTGCGCGCTCCTGAGTAGATCCGCACTTGCCGGGCTACTCAGTCCCCAAGGGCCACGAAGGGGCCCCTGCGTGGAAGGGCCACGAGGGGGCCCCTGCGTGGCCCTTGGGGCGGGCCGGGCTGGCCCGGCCCTGAAGGATCAGGAACTCACGCAACTCGCGGCTGCACTCCTCAGCGCGCTCGACGGGCGTCCAGTGGCCGCAGCGACTCAGCACGACGACGCGCGCGTCCGTGAAGCGTTGCGCCAGCGCGCGCACGGCTTGCGGTGGCGCGACGGCGTCTTCATCGCCAGTGACGAGCAAGGCGCTCGCGTCGATGCGCTCCACCGCCGCGGGCTGCGCGTCGGCCAGGGCCTCGCACGAGCGCGCGTAGGCGTCGGGGCTTTGGCGTTGCAGGCTTTCGCGCACGAACGCCACGGCCAGGGGTTGGCGCTGCCGGGTGTCGGCCGAGAGCGCGCCCGCCACCAGCGCCTGCGCCACCTCGTGCATGCCGGCCAAGCCGTCGCCGCGAACCTTCGCGGCGCGCGCACGGATCGCGCTGCGCGCCGGTTCGGCAAGCGCGTGCACCGGTCCGAACAAAGTGAGGCTGCGCACGAGTTTCGGCTGCGCCACGGCGATGTGCTGGCACACGATGCTGCCCATCGAGTGGCCGAGAAAATGCGCGCGCTTCACGTTCAGCCGCGTGCACGCCGACACCACGGCCTGCAGCATTCGTTCGATCGACAGCGGTCCTTCAACGGTAGAGCGCCCGCTGCCCGGCAGGTCGGGGCGGATCGTGCGGTACCGGGTGAGCGCGGGCATCAACGGCGTCCAGGTGTTGGCCGTGCCCCCCAGGCCGTGAATGCACACGACGGCGTCGCCCTCACCTTCGTCTTCGACGACCATGCGGTCGATCACGTGCAGTGCCATGGCGCGGTCTTGAGTGCGACGTCGCGCGTGCGGTCAGTCGAACTCGAAGCGATTTTCGATCGCACCGATGGCCTCGATCTCGATGCGCACCACGTCGCCCGCGCCCAGCCACTGCGGCGGCTTGAATCCCATGCCCACGCCGGCCGGCGTGCCGGTGGCGATGATGTCGCCGGGAAACAGCGTGATGCCGCGCGAGCAGGTTTCGATGAGTGTGGGGATGTCGAAGATCATGTCCTTCGTGTTCCCGTCCTGGCGCAACTGCGCCGTGCCGCCCTTGGGCGTGACCCAGCCGCGCACGCGCACGGCGCGCCCGTCCATTTCATCGGCGCTGACGATCCACGGCCCCATGGGGCAGAACGTGTCGAAGCTCTTGCCCAGATCCCATTGCAGGTGGCGCACCTGCACGTCGCGCGCCGTCACATCGTTGACGATGGTGTAGCCGAACACATGGTCCATCGCGCGCGAACGCGAAATGTCGCGCCCGGCGCGGCCGATGATGACGGCGAGTTCCGATTCGTAGTCGATCTGGCTTGAAACCGCGGCGCCGGGCAGGCGCACCACATCAAACGGGCCGACCACGCTTTGCGCGACCTTCGTGAACACGATCGGCCAGCCGTCGTCTTGGGCGTCTTGCCCGGGCAACACGTCGCGGAACACCGTGGTGGCGAGTTCCTGCGCGTGCGCGCGGTAGTTGCGCCCCACGCACCACAGCCCGCGCAACGGTTTGGGCAGCGGCGCGTTGAGGGTGACGGCGGCCAGCGGCAAACGCGCGCCGGCTGCGGCGGGCAAGGGCTCGCCCCGCGCGAGCAAATCGATCAGGCCAAGTGCACCACGCGCGGCATCGGGCGCCGCCAGCGGCGTGACCTCGCGGCCATCGGCCGACACGCTGCCGACTTGCATTCGTCCGCCCCAGTTCCAACTGGCCAAGCGCATTGAATCGCCTCCTGTGGGCCAAAAATAAGACTTGCGTCTCAATTCGGGACCGATGCATCATACGGGGCGCGGGCGGGTTCGGGCAGCCCCAAACGCAGCCACCGACCCCGGACAAACCCGCATGGCCACACCGAAAATCAAACCAAGCTTTGCCCCGGAGGCGCCCGAGCGAGGCGTCAAGGCGGCGACGTTCAAGCTGCTGCTCGACACCGCGATGTCGATGATCCAGCAAGACGGCCACGTCCCGTCAGTGGCCGAAGTGGCGCTGTGCTCGCGCGTCTCGCGCGCCACGGCGTACCGTTACTTCCCGAGCCGCAGCACGCTGGTCTCGGCGGTGATGGACGCGTCGCTCGGCCCGGTGCGCGCCTTCGCGTCCACCGCGCCTGAAGGCCGCGACCGCGTGCGCGAACTGTTCGAACAGACTTTCCCGCGCTTCAGGGAGTTCGAGCCGCAGATGCGCGCCGCGGTACAACTCTCGCTCGAACAATGGGCGCTGGCGCGCGCCGGCCTCCTCGACGAAGAACCCTACCGGCGCGGCCACCGCGTGCGCATCCTCGAACACGCCATTGCACCGCTGAAGGCGCAACTGCCCAAAGCCTTGCACGAGCGGCTGCACCGGGCGCTGTCGGTGGTCTACGGATTCGAACTGGTGATCATTCTGAAGGACATCTGGGGCGCATCGCACCGCGAAGCCGAGCGCACCGCCACGTGGATGGCTGACGCGTTGATCGATGCGGCGCTTGCGCAGGCGGGGTCGGGTTTGCCGCCGAGCGGTCATGGCACGCGTGTCGCGCGCAAAGCGGCGGTGGGGAAGACTCGGCGCTGAGGCTGGGCGTGCAGGTGCAAGGGCAAGGCTAGACTGCGCGGTTCGCGCGCTGGCGTGTGCGTCCAGGCCCCCCTCAAGGAACTTGCCATGAATCGAACCACTGCACTGCGCTCATTCGTCGCCTGGGTGGGGGCATTCGCTCTGGCCCTGGGCCAGCACGGCGTGGTGCAGGCGCAGGGCAAGACGTCATTGCGTATCTCCAGCCCGGCGGTGCCCGACGACTGGCACGCCAAGATGTGGAGCGTGTTCAAGGAATCGCTGGAAAAGAGCGCGCCCGGCGAATTCGACGTGCAGATCAATCTGAACGCGTCGCTGTTCAAGCAGGGCACGGAACCGGCGGCGATGGCGCGGGGCAACCTGGAGCTGGCGTCGATTTCGGCGTTCGACATCGCCAAGCTCGTGCCGGAGTTTTCAATCTTCACGGCCGGCTATGTGATCCGCGACCCCGAGCATCAGCAGAAGGTGTTCAGCGGGCCCATCGGTGAAGAGTTGTTCAGACTGGTCGCCGAGAAGATGGACGTGACCCTGCTCGCCGCCGCTTACCTGGGCACGCGCGAGCTGAACCTGCGCGAGCCGCGCAACGTACGCACGCCGGCCGACTTGAAAGGTGTGAAGCTGCGCATGCCGGGCAGCAAAGAGTGGCTGTTCCTGGGCGAAGCGCTCGGCGCCACCGCCACGCCGCTGGCCTTCGGCGAGGTTTACCTGGGTCTGAAGACCGGCACGATCGACGCCCAGGACAACCCGCTGCCCACGGTGCGCGCCGCCAAGTTCTATGAGGTGACCAAGCAGCTCGTGTTGACGCACCACCTGGTCGATTCGCTGTTCATCGCGGTTGCCAACAGGACCTGGATTGCCGCGAGCGCCGCGCAGAAAACCAAACTCAGAACTGCGGCCCAGGCGGCCGCGCAGTACAACAATGAGAACCGGTTGAAGGAAGAGGCGCAGATCGTCGAGTTCTTCAAGCAGCAAGGCCTGCAAGTCACCACACCCGACGTCGATGCGTTTCGCAAGGCCGTGCAATCGGCCTACGCAGCGTCGGACATGGCCAAAGCCTGGCCCAGGGGAATGCTGGACCGCATCAACGCGGTGAAGTGATGCGCCGCTGGGTCCGCAGGGGTGTCGACGCGGTTGGCGTGGCGCTGTTCGCGGCGCTGTTCCTCGTCTTTCTCGTGCAGATCGCGGCGCGCGTTGCCTTCAACCGCCCCTTGCCCTGGACCGATGAGGCCGCCGTGGTGCTCTACCTCTGGGTCATCCTGTGGGCGGCGGCCTTCATCGTGCGCGAGCGCGAACATGTGGCGTTCGACCTGGTCTGGAACGCCGCCGGCCGGCGCTCGCGGCGCACGATGCGCATCGTCGGCCACCTGATGCTCGGTGGCCTGGCAGCCTGGGCACTGCCAGGCACCTGGGACTATGTGCGCTTCATGGCGCGCGAAGGCACGCCCGTGCTCGGCGTGCCCTTCATGTTCGTGTTCCTGCCCTTCGTCGCGCTGCTGGTCGCGATCGTGGTGCGAAGTGGCTACGCGGTGTGGCGCGCCTTGCGGGGCTACGATCTGGACGACGTGGCCGTGAACCCATGAATGCCCTCTGGGCCCTGGGCGGTGTGCTGCTCGCCGGCATGCTGCTGCGCCTGCCGATCGGGTTTTCAATGCTCGCCTCAGGCGCGGCCTACCTGGTCGTGAAGCGACAGGACTTGGGGCTGCTCGCCGAACAAATGGGCAACGGCCTGTACAACAGCTATGTGCTGCTCGCGGTGCCGTTGTTCGTCTTCGCGGCGAACGTGATGAACGCCGGCACCGTGAGCGAACGCATCTTCGACTTTTGCCGCGTCGTCGTGGGCCGGCTGCGCGGCGGCCTGGCGCAGGTGGACATTCTGGTGAGCGTCATCTTCTCCGGCATGAGTGGCAGCGCGATCGCCGACGCCGCTGGCCCGGGCCTGGTGACGATCCGCGCGATGTTGAAAAAGCCTGAGTATTCACCCGGCTTTGCAGGCGCCGTGGTCGTGGCCAGCGCCACGCTCGGGCCGATGATTCCGCCGTCGATCCCGATGGTGATTTACGCACTCGTCTCCGGCGCGTCGGTCGGCGCGCTGTTTCTCGGCGGCGTCGTGCCGGGCGGGTTGATGGCGCTGTTGATGATGCTGGTGGTGCACGTGATTGCGACGAAGCGCAACATGCCGCGCGAAGACAAGGTGCCGTTTGCAGCTTGGCCCGGCATCGCCTGGCGCGGCGCGCTGCCGCTGTCGATGCCGATCGTGCTGCTCGGCGGCATCTACTCCGGCGCCTTCACGCCCACCGAAGCAGCGGCTGTCGCGGCGCTGCACGCGCTGCTGCTGGCAGGCGTGGTGTACCGGGCGCTCAGCTGGCGCAGCCTGTACGGCGTGCTGCTCGAATCGACGCGCGCCAGCGCCGTCATCACGATCGTGCTGGCCGGCTCATTCATCCTGAACTATGCGTTCACGGCCGAAGGCGTGCCGCAGGCGGTGGTGCAGTGGGTGAATGCGCTGCACTTGAGTGCGCTGCAGTTCCTGCTGCTGGTGAACCTGCTGTTCCTCGTGCTCGGGTGTTTTCTCGACGTCTCGGTGCTGCTGCTCGTGTTCGTGCCGATGCTGCTGCCTGCCGTGAAGGCGCTGGGCATCGACCTGGTGCACTTCGGCGTGCTCGTCGTGCTGAACATGATGATCGGCCTGATCACCCCGCCGTTCGGCATGTTGCTGTTCGTGACGAAGGCGCTCACCGGCATCCCCATCGGCGCCATGCTGCGCGAGGGCTGGATGTTTCTCGTGATGCTGCTGGCCCTGCTGCTGGCAATGACGCTGTTCCCGCAGATCGTGTTGTGGC
>JANNKM010000245.1:0-15653 GCA_031396305.1 Rhizobacter sp. | reverse complement strand
CGTCATCGCCCAGCCCTCCAGCAGCGGGAAACCGAAGCGGGCTTCGAAGGGCGCGTGCAAGGCCTTGTCGACTCCGGCGCCAAAGCCAAAACGCACGGCGTGGCGTGTATCGTCGGCGCTCGGCGCGGCTTTCATCAGCATCGACGGCATGACGCCGAGATAGTGCACCACTGTTGCGCGCGATTCGCGCACGCTGTTCCACCATGTTGCGGGGTGAAAGCGATCCAGCACCATCAGGCAGCCGCCACTGAGCACACACGCAAGCGTCGAAAACGCCATCGCATTCATGTGCGTCACCGGCAGCGGCGTGAGCATGCGTTCCTGGCCCGGCCGCAGCACGCACAAGCCGCCGACGCTGAGGTACCAATGGCCGGCATGCAAGAAATAGCGGTTCGGCAGGATGCAGCCCTTGGGCCGGCCTGTCGTGCCTGAGGTGTAGAGCAAGGCGCACTCGCCGAGATCGCCGGCTGCAGCCCGCAACAGCGGCGGGGCGCTGAGGGCGCCGGGAGGCGTGTCGCCATCGGCCATGACGGCCAGGCGCCGGCCTGCGGCCGCCGCCGCGGCGCGCAGATCGTCGTGGCGCTGCGGCAGGGCCACAGCGAGCACGATTTCGGAGTGGCCGACCAGGTACTGCAACTCGGCGGATCGCAAATCGGCGCTGATGGGAACCACGGAAACACCCAGACCGTTCAGCGCGAACCAATGGAGAAAGAACGCAGGTCGGTTGTCGAGCAGCAGGCCGACGCGGTGGCCGGCGCCATAAGCCGCGGATGCATAGGCTTCTCGCAGCGCCACGATGCGCTGCCGCGCGGCTTCATACGTCAATGCGCCGGCAGCGACGCCATAGGCCGCTGCGGTCTCGGGCAAGACCTCGAGAATCGGAGAATCGGCCCAGTGCGCGGCTGACTCCTCGAAGGCGGCCGCCACGGTGGCGGGGACAAGTCTCACGCGGCGCCTTACATGAACAACTGCATGCTGCCGAACGCGGCGTCGCAATTCACCAGGTCGACGCGCTTGAGCTGGATGCGCAACTGCCCGTGCTGCTGAGGAAGCGCACGGCCGCCCGAAGCTTCCTCAACCCCTTCGGGGGGCGGACGCTGCGAAGCAGCGGCCTGGGGGCTCTGCCGAAGCGCACGGCCGCCCGAAGCTTCGTCAACCCCAAGGGCCACGACGGGGCCCCTTCGTGGCCCTTGGTGCGGACGCTGCGAAGCCGCGGCCTGGGGGCTCTGCCGAACGAGCGTGTGCGTCGCCCAGCCGGCATAGAGCGTCTGTTCGTCCAGGCGCGTTTCGACATAGTGAAACGCGGTGCGCGTCGTGTAGATGCCCGCCGCGTCATCGCGCGCCTCGATCGTCGGTTGCTGCAGCAAGTGGTGGCAGCGGCTGCGCGGTTGCTGCGAGAACGTGCGCGCACCGTGCAGGCGCTCGACGCGGATTTTCAGCAACAGCTTGTCTTCATACATCAGCGAGGCGTGCAATTTAGCGTCCGTCTGGCCGTGGGCGAGCGGCATCCAGTACACGCCGTCCTCAGCGAACAGGTTCAGCCAGTTGTCGAAGCGCAGCTCGTCGAGCAGGCGCGCTTCGGCGTAGACGAAGTCGATGAGCTGCTGGTTTGTCATGGTCTCACCTTTGCTACCTGTCATCCCGGCGTACGCCGGGATCCATCATCGGACGGGGCACAGTCCTGACGCAGTGGATCCCGGCTCCCGTGTCCAGCACGGGATGACATTTCGCCGGGATAACGAGCCGCAGTCATGAAGCGCACCCAGGCGCGCATCTGGTTGCGCATCTGCCATTCGTTCGTGCCGTTCGTCGCCACGTTGACCTGGGCCTTCTCGGCTGCGTCGTACAGGCGCCCCACGTTGACCCAGTCTCGTCCGCGCGAGTGCAACGCCGATTGCGCGCGTTCATACATCTCGAGGTCGTCGTGACCGACCACCGACGTTGGGGCGTTGACGAGGCGGTTGTACATCAGCGTGCGCTCGAGCAGCAGATCGGGCGCGCCGACGAGCCGGAACGTCCATGACTCGACGAGCGTGCGGTCGGCGGCGATGGGCAAGAACCGCCGCAGCATCTGGATCGGCCCTTTCACCATGATGTTGGGAAAGTAGACCGTGTTGTGGCGCACCTCGCCCAGGATTTTCTTGGCGCGCTCTTCGCCGTAGCCGGCGGCCATCGCTTCCCAGTAGCCCGGCACGGGCGAATACGCGGCGTGGATCGAATCGGCCACGCCGGTATGGCCATGGCCGTTCGCCCACACGCGTATGCCCATGCCCTCGAAGAATTCGTACGGGTTGACGAAGGGCGCGAACAGCTCCACTGCCATCGGCTTGGGCGTTCCGGCGGGCGCTTCCTGCCACACGCGCACCGCCGTGCCGGCAGAAGACTGGTGCGCGACCATCGGGTGGCAGGTGTCGGTCTGGTTGTCCACCAACATCTTCCAGTTGCAGCGGTGCATGTAGCGCATCACGCCACCGGCGACTTCCAACCTGCCTACGGGAGAGCGATCGACCATGTTGTCAAGCGTGGACAGCGACTCGCCGAAAAATTCCTCGAAGCCGATGCCGGTCGGGTTCAACCGGCAGAACACGAAGTCGCGATACACGTGTACTGCCTCCACTGCGGCCATGCCGCGGCTTGCTTCGCAGTGTTCGAAGCCGGTGTTCTCATACCCTTGTCGCAACGGTGTGTTCAACAGCGACCCGTCGGTGCGGTACGTCCACGCGTGGTACGGGCAGCGGAAGAACTTGCCGGTGTTGCCGTGGCCCTCAGGCGCGACCTGCACGCCCTTGTGCGCGCAGCGGTTGTGCAGAACGCGAATCGAGT
Organism: Rhizobacter sp.; assembly: GCA_031396305.1. Classification (GTDB taxonomy): domain Bacteria; phylum Pseudomonadota; class Gammaproteobacteria; order Burkholderiales; family Burkholderiaceae_C; genus JAEMQF01. The sequence continues at coordinate 12,830 of JANNKM010000245.1, read as the reverse complement.
CGTCGCTGTGGCGCACCATCACGACCGGCTGGTCGCCCACCGTCGTGCTGTAGAAGTCGCCCGCGGCGGGAATCTGGCTCGCGTGGCCCACGTAGATCCAGGCGTTGCTGAACAGTTGCTCCATTTCGAGCGCGAAGACTTCGGCGTCGATATAGCAGTCCTTGTGGATTTCGGTGTCGCGCACCAGGGCGGCGATGGCAGCCGGGTCGCATCGGTAGTCGCGGGTCGGGTTCACATTCAGCCCTCCTGCAAGTGCGGCGCGTGGCGCTGCAACGCGGCGCGCAACGCCACGCCCTGGTCGTCGGCGAGCGCGGCGTCACGCAGGCTTGCCAACGAGGCTGACGCGACACCTTGCGCGCCGGCTCTCCACACGCTACGCAGCGTCTCGAAATTGCGCAGTCCGCGCTCATGCGTATCACCATAGCCCTTCACGAGGCGCTGGCAGAGAGCGATTTCGGTAGCCAGCAGCAGGTCGATGGCGGCGGCCTCACCGATGTCGGCGAGCCAGGCTTCGATGCGCGCCTGCTCAGCGGCGAAGCGCAACGTGCCGCGCCGCCAGCGGCGCAGGCCCGCCACCACCGAAAGCATCAGATAGCCACGCAGCGAGCTCGTCTGAATCACGCGCCCTTTAGACGCGAGGCGTTCCACCAGGCGCCGCACCGCGCCGGCGCGCAGCAGCCTCCGGCCGAGCGCGGCCGGCAGCGTGTCGGCGATTTCTTGCAGACGCGGGTGCATATATTCGTTGATCGTCAGCACTTGATCGTTTGCCACGTGCACTTCACCGCGCACGCGCTGAAACCGCGAATCGCGCGTTTTCAGGTCGGCAACGCGGATCGTGTCTTCATACGCCATCCACAGCGCGAGGTGGCGCGCCGTGGCACAGGCCAAGACCGTCGACGCAGCGTCGCGCGCGCGCTCGATGGCCTGCACTTTGGCCAGGCGCTTCAGATACAGCGCGGCATAGTCCGGGTCTTGATAGTCCACCAACCGGCGCAAGCCTTCGATGACGAGGGCCAGCGTGTCGCCGTGGAAGTTGCGCTGCGCTTCGTCGAGCAGGGCCTGCACTTGCGGGTGCGATGCGCGGTGCAGTCTTGGCGCCGCGCCGGCGCGAGCGGCAGGTCCCTCGACGGAATCGGCGGCCGGGCCTGCGGCGACCCGATCGTACGCCGCGCCAAACGCGGCAAGGCTCGCCTTCACGCCCACACCGCCGCGCTGGATCGTCGCTTCGAACTGCGAGCGCTCGAACGGCAAGACCCTGGCGCCCGCCAAGGCGCCGAACAATACCGCGCTGATGACGCTGTCGCTCATCTCTGCCGCCTGCGCCATGTCAAAGCCGATGAACTGCTTCGCCGCAGCTTGCGTTTGCGCGAGCAAGGCGGCGCTGCTACTGCGGCCATCTCCCATCGCGATCTTTTCCGACATCGCGTAGACGCGGTGCGTGGAGGCGATCAAGGTGGTGCGCTCCGGCGTCACCAGGCCGCGCTGCACGGCGCGCCCGGCTTCCATCAACTCGGAAGCGAGCACCACGTCCACATCGCCCGGCAGCGGCATCAGGGCCAGCACCGGTGCGGCGCCCGCCGCATCGGCGGCGGCGCGCGGGAACAGTTCGACGTAGTAGATCGTTGCGCCGGTGCGCTGTGCGACGCCGGGAACCGAGGTCGTCTGCGCGATATGGCCGTGCTGTTCGCTCAAGGAGACGATCCAGTCGGCGAGCACACCGCCGCCTTCGCCGCCCATGGCGAGAATGGCGATCTTGATGGGCTGAGCCGGGTCCATCTTCAGAACGCGAATCGTGCGCGCCGCGCCGCCGAGCGCTGCTGCAGCCACCCGATGACGGCATTGCGCACACGCTCACGCAGCTTGTCCCAGCCGGTCGGGTTGCTGACGATTTCCGCGCGGTAAAACGACGGGCACAACACGGCCGCGTGCGCCACCTCGCCGCACAGGCCGCAACCGACGCACGAGTCGAGCACGGTGGCGACGGGGTCGGTGCGCAGCGGGTCGGGATTGGCTTTGATCGACAGCGACGGGCAACCCGACAGGCGAATGCAGGAATGGTCTCCCGTGCAGGTGTCGGAGTCGATGCCGAAGCGCTCACGCACGATGCGCTGGCCTGATGCGATCGCCAAGTGCTGAATCGGCTTCTCACGGCGCTGCTTGTTGAGCATGCATTCGCTGCGCGCGATCACCACTTTCGGGCCGCGCTCTTTCGTTGTGAGCGCGTCTTTCAGCGCAGCTTTCATTGCCGCCAGGTCGTAGGTGTGCTGCACCGTGCGCGCCCATTGAACGCCGACGCCGCGCACCGCTTTTTCGATGGCGTGCCCGGTGCTGCGCGTCGGGTTCGCGGCGACCGAGGACAAGATGTCTTGCCCTCCGGTGGCCGAGGTATAGCTGTTGTCGACGATGACGGTCAGGTTGTCCGAGCGGTTGAACACGGCGTGCGCAATGCCGCTCGTCAAGCCGTTGTGCCAGAAGCCCCCGTCACCCATCAGGCTGATCGCACGTTTGGCCGAAGGCGCGTTGGGCGTGCCGGGGGCACCCGGCGAATTCAGCGCCGACGCGCCAGCCGTGCCCAGGCCGTAACCCATCGTCGTATTGCCGAGGTTGAACGGCGGCAGAATCGAGAACAAATGGCAGCCGATGTCGGACGACACATGGTGTTCGCCGATCTCGCGTTCGAGCAGTTTCATCGCCGTGAAGATCGGCCGCTCCGGGCAGCCGGTGCAAAAGCCCGGCGGGCGCGCGTGGACGATTTCCGCGAGTGGCTTCATGGCGTTGGCCGCCGAAGCCCGGGGTGCGGCGATCGGCGCATCGAGCTTGTGATAGCGCCGCAAGAAGCCTTCGACACCCCTGTATACCTCGGCCGCCGTGTACTCGCCTGCCATCGGCAGCATGTCTTTGCCATGCAGCGTCGTCGTCGCATTGCCCTGGCGCAGGATGCTCGCGATATTCTGTTCGATGAAATTCGGCTGCCCCTCCTCGACCATCAGCACGGCGCGCTTGCCCTCGCAAAAGCGCAGTACCTCGGCGTCGATCACCGGGTAGGCGACGTTCATCACGTACAGCGGCACGCGCGAGTTGCCGAAGACGTCGGCAAGACCCAGCCTTTCGAGCACGCGCAGCAGCGTGTTGTAGCTGCCGCCCTGGACGATGATGCCGATGTCATCCATTCCGGCGCCGAAAAACTCGTTCAGGCCGCGCTCCTGAATGAACTTCACCGCCGCCGGCCAGCGCTGCTGCACCTTCTCTTTTTCGTGGGCAAAACTCGCCGGCGGCAAGACGATGCGGCTGGTGTCGCGCCGCGGGTGCTCCATCGCTTCGCGCAGCGTGTAGGGCGAACGCCTGTTGTCGCCGGCGACGAACTGGCCGTGCACATGGCAGGCTCGGATGCGCAGTTGCAGCATCACCGGCGTGTGGCTCGCTTCGCTGAGCTCGAAGCCAGTTTTCACCGCGGCGACGATGGCCGGCAAGTTCGGCCGCGGGTCGAGCAGCCAGATCTGCGACTTCATCGCGAACGCGTGGCCGCGCTCCTGCATGATCGAGCTGCCCTCGCCGTAGTCCTCCCCCACGATGATCAGGGCTCCGCCCGTCACGCCGCCCGAGGCGAGATTGGCCAGCGCGTCGCTCGCGACGTTGGTTCCGACCGTGCTCTTGAACGTTGCCGCGCCACGCAGCGGGTAGTTCACGCTCGCCGCGAGCGTGGCCGCGGCGGTGGCTTCACTCGCGCTGTTCTCAAACCGGATGCCGTGTTCGACCAGAATGTCTTGCGCGTCGGCCAGCACATCCATCAGGTGCGAAATCGGCGCGCCCTGGTAACCCGATACGTAGGCCACGCCCGATTCGAGCAGCGCTTTGGTGACGGCAAGGATGCCCTCGCCGCGGAAAACCTCGCCCTGCCCCAGACGCAGTTTCTTCACTTCTTCGGCAAACGAACGTTCAGCCATCTCGTCTCGCTGCGGCGGCAATTCACCACCAGCGTCGATGATCGCACGACGCACTGACTCAGGTCGGGCGGGGGGGCAGCTCACATCATCATCCGGATCGACCACGGATCGGGGAAAAACGGTGCTCGGTGACGTGCTGCAGCCAGCCCGCACCCGCCGAGCCACCCGTGCCGGGTTTCAGGCCGATGAGAGCGAGCGGATCAGGTTCAGGACGGCGCGGCCGAGCGCGGTGCCCGGATCGGCCAGATCGAGAATGAGGTCGAAGTGGTTGCGTTGCGGCACCTCGAACGCTTCGCATGGTGTACCCGAACGCTTGAGCAGGGCCGCGAAGTCGCGGCTCTGGCGCTTGAATTCCCGGGTTTCCACTTCGCCCCAGCACACGACTGTCGGTGGAAAGCCCTGCAGACCGCGCAGCGCCGGGCTGAGGCTGCGGGCAGATTCCGGGGTCATGCGCAGTGCGGCGTTGATCGACGTGCCGACCAGCGGCTCGAGCTCGTAAATGCCCGAGACAAGCACCGCACCCCTGACACGCGGCGGGCGCGTCGCTGCCGCGCCGCTCAAGCCGATCACGCCTGGCAGGGCCGTCATCGCGGCCAGATGCGCGCCGGCCGAGCTTCCCGCTACGACGATGCGCTTGGCGTCCAGGCCCAGCGTCGGCGCATGGGCGTCCAGCCAGGCCACGGCGTCACGGCATTCGCCCACCATCTCTGCCACGCTCGCCTGCGGCGCAAGCGTGTAGTCGAGCGCGGCGCAGGCGATTCCCTGCGCCACGCACTGCGTTGCCGCAAAGGCCGACTCCTGTTTCGACAATTCCTGCCAGTAGCCGCCGTGGATGAACACCAGCAATGGCGCGAGTGCGGCGCCGCTGGGCGGCGGCGGCACGAACAGGTCGAGGCGCTGCGAGGGGCGTGACCCATAAGCAAGATCGAGCCGACCCGGCGTTTGCGAACGCGCGTCGAGGCTGCGCTCGATGTACGCTTGAAGAAAAGGTTGGTAGTTTCCGTCGATGCACGAACTCGGCGAGTATTCGCGCTCCCGCGCCGCGGTGTCGAGGTCGCGCCACGTGACTGTGTCTGGGGAATCGCGCGTCATGTCACGGCGCGAAGCGGGCGCGCGAGCCCCGCGAACCCACGTCGGTCATGTCCGGTTCATCCGGTTCATCGGTTTGTAGGCCACGGCATTGATTTCGATGAGCAGGTGCGGGTGCGGCAACTGGTGCACCGCGAGCGTCGTTCGCGTCGGGCCGTCGAAGTCGAAGAATTCGGCCCAGGTTTCGTTGTAGCCAGTGAAATCGTCCATGTTCACGAGAAAGCTTTGCGCCTGCACCAGGTCGGAAAGCTGCGCGCCGGCGCTGGCCAGGATGTCGCGAATGTTCTCGATCACGGCGCGGGTCTGGGCGCGAATGTCGAGCGTCACCGCACCCATGGCGTCGACGCTCGCGCCGGCAATCGTGTTGTCGGCGCGGCGCGAACTGGTGCCCGAAACGTACAGAGAGTCGCCGGCGCGCTTGATGTGCGGGTACCTGCCACGCGGCGTGGCCTTGCCGGCGACGACGCTCGCGCTCGTCGCGCCACCGGCCGGCCCGCGCGTGCCCGGAGTCGAGCTCACGTCACCGCCTTGCGCTGCTGGAACCGCGGTGCAGCCCAGGCCTGCGTCGCCATCACGTCTTTCAGCGCCGCCACGGCATTCCATATGTCGCTGAAGCGCACATAGAGTGCCGCCAGGCCGAAGCGCAGGATGTCGGGCGCACGAAAGTCGCCGATCACGCCGCGCTCGATCAAGGCCTGCATGATCGCGTAGCCCTGCGGGTGCGTCAGCGAGACCTGGCTGCCGCGCGATTCGTCCTCACGCGGTGTCGCCAGGCCGAAGCCGCTCAGTTCCTGGTCGACGAGGCGAATGAACAAGTCGCTCAAGGCCAGGCTCTTGCGGCGCAGCCGCTGCAGGTTCACTCCGTCGAACGCTTCGAGCGCGGCTTCGAGAGCGATCAGGCTCAGCTGCGGCGCCGTGCCGACGAGCATGCGGTCGATGCCGCTCGCCGCCTCGTAGCCATCGACAAAGTCAAACGGCCGCGCGTGGCCATGCCAGCCGGTGAGCGGCTGACTCAAGCCCGCCTGATGGCGCTTGGCGACGAAAACGAATGCCGGTGCGCCGGGACCACCGTTCAGGTACTTGTAGCCGCAGCCCACCGCGAAATCGGCATCGCAGGCGTTCAACTCGCACGGCATCGCACCGGCGGTATGGCACAGATCCCAAACGACAAGGGCACCCGCGTCGTGGGCACGGCGCGTGATGCCGGCCATGTCGTAGACACGGCCCGTCTTGTAGTTCACATGCGTGAGCGCGACGATCGCGACGCGCTCGTCGATCGTGGCCAACAGGTCTGCGGCCTGCGGTGTCACGACCTCGGCATGCATCAACTCGGCCACACCGCTGGTGACGTAGCCATTGGTCGGAAAATTCCCGAGTTCACCGACGATGCACCGGCGTTCCGGGCGCATGCGCAGCGCCGCGGTCAACACCTTGAACAGATTCACCGACGTCGAGTCGGCAACGATCACTTCATCGGGCGCGGCGCCGACGAGCTGCGCGATGCGCGCGCCGACGCGTTGCGGTGCCGGGTACCAGTGGGCATCGTTCCAGGAGCGGATCAGCCCGACGCCCCATTCCTGCTCGATCGCGCGCGCCATGCGCGGCGGCACCGACTTGGGCAAGGCGCCGAGAGAGTTTCCGTCGAGGTAGATCACGCCGCCGGGCAGGATGAAGCGGTCGCGGCACGAGGCGAGTTCGTCCGAAGCGTCGAGCTGCAGCGCGTCTTCTCGGGTGACGGGCTGGGGGCGGGTTGGCATCGCAGACTCCTGAGGTCGTATCGCCCGCCGGGGATTCCCTGACCCTGGCTTGTGAGTCAGGGTTGCGGCTTGCCGCGCAGTCTACTCAGGTGTGCACTGCATGACCAGCGGCGCGTCGAGCCCAGCGAGCAGCAGCGCGATTCGCCCGCGCCGCAGAACGCTCGGCCCTGCCTTCAGGGTTGAACCGCGCCGAGGTCCTGGATCAGGCGTTTCAGCTCGACCTGCACCTGCGCCGGAAAGCCGGCGCTACCCCAGCGGGCGTCGCCCGCCAGCGATTGCAGGCTCTGTGCCAGGGTCGCCTTGCGTGACCACTCATTCGCAAGGCGGTTTGCCACATGCGGAAATCGCTCGCACAAGGCCTTGGGCCTGGCTTCAGGCGGGAACGCGACCAGCCAATCGATCGAGGTTCCGGCCAGCATGCGTTCAGCAGCGGTGGGTCTGGCGTCTTTTCTACGACCGAAGTTGATCGACAGCGGATCGGCGTCAAGCGCTTCGTCGACCGGCACGGGCACGGGCGCCTGCGTGTTGACGGCCGGACTGTCGAACACGACCTGTTCGAATTCAATGGTTCCCGAGGGTCGAAATTGCAGCGGCTTGTTCGACATGGCGCAGAGCGTTTGCACGTGGCAGGTGCGATGCCCAAATTCTAGGGCGCACCCCCGGGGCGGCGGGGGTCGCCCACGATCGCGCGACGCGCGCGATCGTGCGCAGCTTCACGTCATGCCCCGGCGCGCGATCAAGCATCACTTCATGCGCGACGCGCGCGCGATCATTCATGACCAGCCATGCCTTCGAGCCAGGCCCGGTACTGGTTGCGCAGCAAGGCCTCGTCGATGCCGCTCACGTTGCGTGGCAGTGTTTCACTCTCACTGTGTGCATCGCGATGCAGGCTGACCCACGGATTGGCCCGGGCCGCGAGCCCACGCTGCACCGATTCGAACAGGTGCAGGTCGTCGGCGGCGACGATCGACGTGGGCGAGAACACGCTGCGGTTGTAGGTGAGCGCACTTTCGAGCAGTGCGCCCGGCGCGCCCACCGGCTCGAACGCCCAGGCTTCGACCAGCGTGCGGTCCACCGCGAGCGGGCGCAGCACGCGCAGCACCTGCGGTGCGCCCTTGAGCGCGAGGGCCGGGTAAAACACCACGTTTTGCGGCGTGAAGGCGAGCACCTGGCTGGCGCGCGCGGCGCCGTGCGCGGCGCGCAACTGGTCCGCGTAACCCGGCAATGAGGAGTAGCCCGTGTGGATGCTGTACCAGGTGCCCAGCACGCTGTGGCCGTGCCGCAAGATCCGCCCGCCCATGCGCTGGAAGAAGTCGTGGCCCGAGCCGAACGGCAACAGTTGCTGCACTGCCAGGGGCGTGGCGCTTGCCGCGGGCACGGCGTCCCATACGGCGCGCGCGGCGTCGTTCGCCGATTGGTGCGCACTCACCGGGTGCACGGCGTCGTTGACGTTCTCGAGGTAGATCTTCCAGTTGGCGTGCACGACGCTGCGCAGCACGCCGCCGGCGATTCGCAACTCGCCTTGCGGCGAGCGGTCGGCGAGCAGGTCGAGCGCGCCGCGCTGTTCGCCCGCCCAATCGTCAAAGCCGATGCCGACTTCGCCGCCGCGCGCGAACACGAAGCCGCGGTGCACGGCGACTTCACCATAGGGCGACAGTCCCTTCGCGGCTGGGGCGCCGTCGAAGCATGGCGCCTGATACCCCTCGCGCAGCGGAATTCCCAGCAGGCTGCCGTCCAGGCGATAGCTCCAGCTGTGATACGGGCAGCGCAGCGTGCGCCCGGCGTTGCCGTGCGGCTCCAGCGTCAACTGCGCGCCTTTGTGGGCGCAGCGATTCAGCAGCACGGAAATGCCGCCGTCAGCGCGGCGCAGCATCAGCACCGGCTGCGCCCCAAGCAACGCGCTGATGAAGTCGCCGGTTTCCGGGATCTGGCTGGCATGGCCCACGTAAAGCCAGGTGCGCGCCCACAGGCGCTGCATTTCGAGTGCGAACAGATCGGCGTCAAGATAGAGGTCGCGGTGCACCTGATGCGCCTGCACCAGCGCCGACAGCGCCGCCGAGTCCCAGCGTGACGCGCCGCTGTTCATGCCCCGCTCGCGCCCACGCGGAAGCGGCATTCGGGGTGGCCTTGTGCCGCGCAACTCAGTTCTTGCACCTGGGGCGACGCTTCACCCAGGGTCTGCGCGAGCGCCGCCAGCATGCCGCGAATCGGCGCGCACACGGCGGGTGCGGATTCCTCCACTGCCGTGCCGCGCGCCGCAAGCCACCCCTGCGCGAATGGACTGTGCCGCACCACGACGTCGAGGGTTGTGCCGGATTGCCGTACCGTCCACAGCCCCCAGCCCAGATCGCTCGCTGCGTCGACAGTCGCGTCGATCAGCGCCTGGGTGTCGCCGTTCACGTTTGTCGCGTAAGCGCGCAGGCTGTTGGCACCGTGGCGCTGCAGCGATGCGGCGAGCGCATCGAACACCACCTCGCGCGTCGCGGCATCGAGGCTCTGCAGCGCACCCATCAAGCTGTCGGGCCGCAGAATCATGTAGCGCCGCGCCGCGTCGTGCCACGCGCCCTGCGCTGGGTCATGGCGCAGGCGATTCCGCAAGCGAGGGCCGAGCGCTGCGCTCACACCGGCTACTTTCCGAGCAGCACCGAGGGCAACCAAGTCGCCAGCGGCGGCATCAGCAGCACCAGCACGATCATCAGCACGCCCATCAACACATAGGGCGTGACCGCGGCGAAGATCTCGCTGGTGGGAATGGATTTCGGCGCGACGCTGCGCATCGTGAACAGCAGCATGCCGAACGGCGGCGTGAGCAAACCCAATTGCATGCAGATCAGGTACACCACGCCGTACCACAGCGGATCCCACTTGAAGAACGCCACCATCGGCATGAAGAACGGCAGCGTGATCAGCATCATGCTCACCTGGTCGACGAAGCAGCCCAGGATCAGCAGCATCACGATCATCGCGGCAAGCACCGCCCAGCCCGGCATGCCCGCGCCCTGAACCAGGCCGACCATGCCGTTCGTCGCGCCGGAGAACGAGAGGATCTGTGAGAACGTCGTCGCGCCGATGATGATGAACAAGATGATGCCGGTGATCGCCGCCGTGCCGCTCAGCGCCTGTGCGATCGCGCGCCAGGTGAGGCTGCGATAGAGCAGGCACACAATCACAGTGGCCAGCGCGCCCAGCGCCGCCGATTCAGTGGGCGTGGCCCAACCCGCGGACATCGCGACGATGACGAGGATGAAGATCAGCACGAGCGGCGTCACGTTCACGAGCAGCGGGCCCCAGCGCGCCCAGCCGTGCGTTTCTTCGCGCTCGAACGGCGGCGCGTGCTCCGGGTGGCGCATCGCGCTGACGACGATCCAGGCGAGGAACATCGTGGCGAGCAGGATGCCGGGAACGATACCGGCGATGAGCAAGCCGGAGATCGAAATTCCCGCCAGGCTGCCGAGCAATACGGTCAACGCCGACGGCGGGATCAACATGTCGACTCCACCGATCGCCATGATCGGACCCATCGCCATGCGCGGGTGGTAGCCGCGCTTGAGCATCTGCGGCAACAGCAGGCCGCCGAGCAGTGCGGTCGTCGCGATCGTCGAACCGGAGATGGCTGAGAACACCGTGCCTGCAACGATCGCCACCACGGAAAGTCGCCCCGGCACGCCGCGGATCGCGCGGTCGAAACTGTCGATCGCCTTCATCGCCAGCCCGGTGTGGAACAGCACCTCGCCCATCAGGATGAAGAACGGAATGGGGGTGAGGGAAAAATTCGTCACCGACGCGACACCGTTGCGCACCACTTGCATCAGGCCCGCCTCGCCGCCGAAGTAGACGAGAGCGCCGACGAGGTTGATCGCGAGAAACGCAAAGCCCGCCGGCAGCCCCACCAACAACAGGACGGTCAGCAGGCCAAACAGCAGCAGCAGGCTCTGCCACCAGATCATGGGGCAGGGTCCTGCACCAGGCCCGCGGGCCAGAGCACGCGTCGTGCGCACTCGAGCGCGAGCAGGGCAAAACCGATCGGCACGGGAACGTACAGCCACCATTCGGGAAACACGAGCGCCTTGAGGACGATGCTGCCCGCGCCCCGGCTGTCGAGCAGCATGCGGATCGAATACCACACCATGAGCAGGCTCACGATCAGGCCCAGCGCCGCCGAGAAGCGATCGACACGCCGCTGCGCCGCGGGCGAGAGCACGGCGCCGAGCAGGTCGAGCCGCACATGCTGGTTGCGCCACATCAGCCACGGCGCTGCAGCGAGGGTGGCGATGGGCAGCGCGTATTCGGTGACCTCGTTGATCCAGACGAACGAGCGCCAGCCGAGATTGCGGCCAATCACGTCATAGCACACCATGACGGTGATCAGCCCCAGCACGGTTGCGGCGACAGCGCCGCAAGCGCGCATCAACGCGGCGTGCATGGTTCGCTCGATGTCGTCATCCCGGCGCACGCCGGGATCCACTGCCCCGATACAGCGCGAGGGCCAGCGGTAGATACCGGGTTTCGCCGGGATGACGCAACTCGGGCGCCATCAAGGCGCCATCAACTGGCGCAGCTTCGCGCCATGTTGCGGGCTCGTCGCGAGCACGCCCGCCCAGCCCGCTTCCTGCGACAGCGTGAGCATGCGTTTGGCTTCCGCCGCGTCGAGCTTGATGACCTGGATTCCCGCATCGGCCTGACGCTTGATGTCCGCCGGCCCGTCTTTCGCCGCCATGTCGACGTTCAGGCTTTCCAGCCACACCGCCTGCTTGTTGAGAAATTCGCGCTGCGCCGGCGTGAGCGCGTTCCACGACTTGGCGCTGAACAGCACGCCGAGTTCGATGTTGTAAAAACCCGGGTCGACGCGGAACTTCGTCTTTTCGTGCCAGCCGAGGTCGAAGATTCCGATCAGCGGCCAGCCATAGCCATCGACCACGCCGCGGTCCAGCGCGGTGAATACTTCGCCCGGCGGGATTTGCATGACTGACGCGCCGAGCTTGGTGAAGAACTCGCGGTAGATCGGGGCGATGCGGATCTTCAATCCCGACAGATCGGCCTTGTCGACCTTTTTGTTGAGGTAGATGTGATACGGCACGCCGTCGCCGGTGCGGGCGTAGTAGTACAGGCCCTTCTCCATCATCAGCGTGTTCAGGTAGTCCACGGTACCGTTCTTGCGCATCTCGGCCCACGGCACCGTGGCGTAGTTCAAGGCCAGGCTCTCGGGCGAGACACCGGCGACGAATGAAGTTGTCGTGTTCGACAGATCGACGACGCTGTTGCGCAGTGCGGCGCCCTGCTCCATCGTCGGGATCGCCTTCGGCCCGCCGAGGTAGCTGATCTGCACGATGCCCTTTCCTTCGTCGTTCACCTTCTTCACGAAACGCTCGAAGTTGCGGGCGTAGTAAGTGCCTTCCTGGAAGGCGTTGACCGCCTTGAGCGTCACCTCCTGCGCGGCGAGGGGTCCGGCGGCGATTGCGGCAAGGCCAAGCGCGAGCGTGCGCAAAAAGCTGGTTCGGCGGTGGATCTTGATCATTCGAGTCTCCTGGTCGGTAAGTCGGGGTCAATCGATGGTTTCATCGCTCGCCGGGCGCCACAGCCCGGCATGTTTCAGCATACCCAGTGTGCGCGAGAGTACGTCGGCGCGGTAGGCGGGAATATCCCGGCCCTCGTATTCGTAAAAGCCGCTCCCGGTCTTCAGACCCAGGTGCCCGCCGGCAATCAGGCGCTCCAGGATCGCCGGTGCCCGGTAGCGCGCCGCATCGATCGACGCCGACATCTCGCGGCTTGCATGGTGCAGGATGTCGGCGCCCCCAAAGTCGATGAATTCGACGACGCCGAGCGCGGCGAAGCGCAGCCCCAGGCCATAACGCGTCGCCTTGTCGATCTCCTCCGCGGTGGCCGCGCCCTCTTCGATCATTCGCGCTGCCTCGTTCATGATGAGCGCCTGCAGGCGCGGCACGATGTAGCCCGGCGATGCGCCGCAGACCACGGGCATCTTGCCGATCTCTTCCATCAGCGCCTTGGTGCGCGCCAGCACCGCGGCGTCCGTGCCGGGGTG
>JANNKM010000216.1:0-3197 GCA_031396305.1 Rhizobacter sp. | reverse complement strand
CGCTATCCGGGCACTTGCCGCGCCGCCGCCGCACGCGCGAGTGTGCAATAGCGGTGTGACTTGTTGGTTCGGCAAGCCGCCGATCTAAGGCCATGGTCACCGGGGGGATGGTGCAAACCCTAGAATCCGAGGCTGTTTCGTGACTCCGCCTGAATGAACGCAGATCTGCATTGCCACTCCGACGTCTCCGACGGCACGCTGACGCCAGAGGTTCTGGCGGCGCGTGCCAAGGCCAATGGAGTGGACCTCTGGGCCCTGACCGACCATGATGAAATCGGTGGGCAGCAGCGCGCCCGCGAGGCGGCGTTCAATATCGGCTTGCCTTACCTCACCGGCACCGAGATCTCCGTCACTTTTGCCGGCACCACGGTGCACATCGTCGGGCTGGGCTTCGATGCGGACAACGCCGCGTTGCGCGCCGGCCTCGCGGCCACCCGCGATGGGCGCAAACAGCGTGCCATGGAGATGTCCGACGGCCTGGCGAAGGTCGGCATCCCTGACGCCTACGAAGGTGCGCTCAGTTTCGTCAGCAACCCCGACCTGATGTCGCGCACCCACTTTGCGCGCCATCTTGTGGCCACCGGCATCTGCCACGACACCCATGAGGTGTTCCGCAAGTACCTGGTGGAGGGCAAACCCGGCTACGTGCCGCATCGCTGGGCAACGCTGCGCGAAGCCGTCACCTGGATCAGCGATGCGGGCGGCCTGGCCGTGATCGCCCACCCGGCCCGCTACAGGTTCAGCGCCAACGAAGAATACGCACTGTTCACCGAGTTCATCGCCCACGGCGGGCGCGGCGTCGAGGTCGTGACGGGCAGCCACAGCGCTGCCGACGCCGTTCGTTACGCCGAGACGGCGCTCGAATTCAAGCTGCTCGCTTCGCGCGGCAGCGATTTCCACAGCCCGTCCGAGAGCCATGTCGACCTGGGTGGCCTGCCCGCCCTGCCGACCCGCCTGACGCCGATCTGGGACGCGCTGAGCGGCCGCATCCAGACACCCGGCTGATCGCCCGAGCGGCAATGAAGCGGCACCCACCTGCCCGTCAAAGCAGGCCGCCGAATACAGGCCGGTAAAATCTGCGCGGCAGACTTCATCGAGATCCCATGCCCCTGTTCTGGAAACACTACAAGTCGGACACCACCGCCTTCATCGAGCAGCTCAAGGCGCGCAAGCCCACGCTCGAGAAAGAACAGCGCGAAGGCCGCGCCTTGTTGTGGGACAAACGCATCGACGGCGACGAACAGGCCGCCTACAGCGACGCGCGGGTGCCTCAACAACCCTACGTCTACCAGACCAGATAGCGCACCGGCGCCGAGGTCCCTTGAGTGATGTAGCGCAGGCGCCGCCGGCGTCCGAATGGGCCGCCCCGCCCGAAGCCGTGCCGGCGGTGGTGGACGGCGTCGCAGTGGCGCGCCTGTACGGCGAACCGCTGTTCACGCTGCCCACCGACCTGTACATCCCGCCCGATGCGCTGGAGGTTTTTCTCGAAGCCTTCGAAGGCCCGCTGGACCTGCTGCTGTACCTGATCCGCCGGCAGAGCTTCAACATCCTGGACATTCCGCTGGCCGACGTGACACGCCAGTACCTGGAGTATGTCGAGCAGATTCGCCAGCGCAACCTGGAACTGGCCAGCGAATACCTGCTGATGGCGGCGATGTTGATCGAGATCAAGTCGCGCATGCTGCTGCCGCCGAAGAAGACGGCCGACGGTGTCGAGATCGCCGACCCACGTGCCGAGCTGGTACGCCGGCTCATCGAATACGAACAGATGAAACTGGCCGCCGCCAGGCTGGATGCGCTGCCGCTGCTCGGCCGCGACTTCCTGCGCGCGCAGGTGGCGGTGGAACCCTCGCACGAGGCGCGGCTGCCCGACGTGAATGCGCAGGACCTGCGCGAGGCCTGGTTGCAGATCCTCAAGCGCGCCAAGCTGGTCGAGCACCACCACATCAGCCGCGAACAGCTGTCGGTGCGCGAGCACATGAGCATCGTGCTCAAGCGCCTGCAGGGACAGCGCTTCGTCGAGTTCCAGGAGCTGTTCGACCCCGGCCGTGGCCTGGGTGTACTGGTGGTGACCTTCCTGGCGATGCTGGAGCTGTCGCGCGAAAGCCTGCTCGAGCTGACGCAGGCCGAGGCTTTTGCGCCGATCTACGTGCGGCTGGCGTATTCGCCGAGTTAGCAGACCCTTCCCAGCCGGTTCGAGTGACGAGAGACAACCCTTCCCGCCTTGCGGAGTTGCGGCGGCTGGCGATCCTGGACTCGTCGCCGGAACGCGCCTACGACGACATCACGCGTCTGCTGGCGACCACCCTGGCCGTGCCGATCACACTGGTGAACCTGCTGGACGAGCACCGCGACTGGTTCAAGTCGTGCAGCGGCATCCAGCAAACCGAGTCGCCCAGGATCACCTCGTTCTGCGAGGCCTTCTTCAATTCGACGAGCGACCTGATCGTGGTCGAGGACACCTTGCTGGATCCGCGATTTGCCGATCATCCGTTTGTCGTGGGCCGCCCGTTCGTTCGTTTTTATGCCGCCGCCAGACTGGTGGTCAGGGGCCAGACGGTGGGCACGCTGTGCGCCTATGACGTGCAACCGAGGTCGCTGGCCGCACAGCAGGTCGATCATCTGCGCGCCATGGCGGCGGCAGTCGTGGAACTGCTCGGCGAAAGGACCGCACGGCGCCAAGCCTGATCGCCACGCAAGGCGATGCGTCAATCGATCGGCGTCAGCTTGGCGATGCTCAGCGCCAGCCACTTCAGGCCATGGCGGCCGAAGTTGACCTGGGCACGCGCGTCGGCGCCGCGCCCTTCCAGCGTCAGCACCACGCCTTCGCCGAACTTGGTATGGAACACCGCCTGGCCGCTGCGCAGGCCGCTGCCGTTGCCTGTAGTCGAGGTGCTGGGCCCGGCGCCGAAGCTGCCGGGCGCAGGCGCCGCAGGCGACACGCGCCCCGCGCCGATGATCGAACCCAGGCCGCTGCCACGCGCCCAGGCGTTCTGGTACTCGCGTGCGTGGCCCGAGCCGAAGCCGGCGTTGCGCGGCGACAGCCACTTCAGCGCGCCGTCGGGCAGTTCGTCGAAGAAGCGGCTCTTCACGTTGTAGCGCGTCTGGCCGTGCAGCATGCGCGTCTGGCTGAAGCTCATGTACAGGCGTTGACGCGCGCGGGTGATGGCCACGTACATCAGCCGGCGCTCTTCTTC
>JANNKM010000207.1:0-6184 GCA_031396305.1 Rhizobacter sp. | reverse complement strand
TGCTGATCGGTGGCACACGCGCCAACGAGTTGCGCCCCAAGCTGACGATGTTGGGTTTCGATGCCAAGGTCGTGTCGCGCAAGCTGGGCGTGGCCTCGGCGACGAAGATGTGCCGCAGCGTCATGATCAAGGGTCTGGAGGCGATGGTCATCGAAAGTTTCACGGCGGCTCGTGCCTATGGCGTCGAAAATCAGCTGCTGGCGTCGTTGAAGGAAACATTCCCCGGCGTCGATTGGGAACAGCAGGGCGCCTACTTCTTCCAGCGCGCCATCCGGCACGGCCGGCGCCGCGCCGAGGAGATGCATGAAGTCGCCGCCACGGTGCGCGACGTCGGCCTGGAGCCGTGGTCCGCGGCCGGCACGGCGCAGCGCCAGGCGTGGGTTGCCGATCAGGCCGATGCCGGCTTGTTCGGCGCCAAGGCATCGCGCGGATTCGGCAAGAGCAGCGACTGGCGCGCCGAGGCCGACCGGATCCTGAACAAGTTCAAGCCCAGCCCCTGAACCTCGGCTGCCCCGCTGCGGGCGCAGCCGATTCCCTTTGAACCTCTGCCTCCAGACCGCACGCATGCAACAACGTCGTATCGGCCCCTTCCACGTCTCGGCCATCAGCCTGGGCTGCATGAACCTGAGCCACGCCTATGGCACGCCACCGGCTTCCGAACACGCGCAGCAGCTGCTGTTGCGCGCGCTCGACCTTGGCGTGACGATGTTCGATACCGCAGCGCTGTACGGCTTTGGTGCGAACGAAGCGCTGATCGGCAAGGTGCTGGGCAAACAGCGTTCGCGATTCACGCTCGCCAGCAAAGGCGGCATGGCCGGCGTGATGTTCGACAACGTCATGAAGCGTGTCATCGACGGCCGCCCCGAGGCGATACGCCGCAACTGCGAAGACAGCCTGAGGCGCTTGCAGACCGATCACATCGACCTGTACTACCTGCACCGCTGGGACAAGCGCGTGCCGATCGAAGACTCGGTGGGCGAAATGTCGCGCCTGCTGGAAGCGGGCAAGGTTCGAGCGCTCGGCCTGTCGGAAGTGTCGGCTGCGACGCTGCGTCGCGCCCATGCGGTTCACCCGATCGCCGCCGTGCAGTCGGAGTATTCGCTGTGGAGCCGCAATGTCGAGATCGGCGTGCTCGAGGCGTGCCGCGACCTCGGTGCGGCATTGGTTGCGTTCAGCCCGGTCGCGCGTGGCTATCTCACCGGCACCTTGCGCGACGTGACGGGCTTCGAAGCGAAAGACATCCGCCGCGGCATGCCGCGGTTTGATCCGGCGAACTATGCGGCGAACCTCGCCCTGCTGAGCGGCGTCGAGGCGCTGGCGCGCGAGGCGGGCTGCACGATGGCGCAGCTCGCGCTGGCCTGGCTGCTCGCGCGCGGCGAGCAGGTGATTCCGATTCCCGGAACGACGAGCGTGGCGCACCTTGAAGAAGACCTGGGCGCCGCGGACGTGGTGCTGCCGCGCCACGCAGTGGCCGAGCTGGACGCCTTGATCAACCAGCAGACGGTACTGGGCGCGCGCTACAACGCTGCGACTCAGGCGGAAATCGATACCGAGGACTTCTGACTCAGGGCCACGCCGAGCGCAGCTGCGCCGCGATGTCGACGAGTGGCAGGGCCGGCAGCGCACCCGGCGTGCCCGGTTCGGCCAGCGGCACACTGGGGCCGACCGCCTGGAACCTCGCTGCCACCTCAGGCGGGATGAAGCGCGACAGCGTGGCGTACAGGTGCCGATCGCCATGGGCGCGTTGCTGCGTGACGTAAAAGCGCTGCGGAACCATCAGGTGCAGGTGCTGCCTGGCGCGCGTCATCGCCACATAGAGCAGGCGCCGCTCTTCGTCGATCTCGTTCATGCTGCCGGCGGCAAGGTCCGACGGCATGCAGCCGTCGACGACGTTCAGCACGAACACCGCCTGCCACTCCTGGCCTTTCGCCGAGTGGATGGTGGACAGAATCAGATAGTCCTCGTCGCGGTGTGGTGTGCCGGCCTCGTCGCTGCTCGCCTGCGGCGGGTCGAGCGTCAATTCGGTGAGGAAGCGTTCGCGCGACGCGTAGCCGCGCGCAATCTGTGCGAGTTGTTCGAGGTCGCGCCAGCGCAGCGCTGCGTCGTCGTGGAGCCGCTCAAGGTGCGGGCGGTACCACTCGTGAACCGCGCCCAGGTCATCCGGCCATGCGGCGCCCGGCGCAGCCAGACGGCCGAACAGGGCGGTCAGTTGGCGCCACGCCAGCGCCGCCGCGGCCGGCGCCGCGAAGCTGAGCAGGGCTGCGCGAGGGCTGTCGGACGCGGCCATGGCGTCGAGCAAGCGCCGCGCTGCCGCCGGCCCGACGCCGGGCAACAGTTGCGCGACGCGAAATCCGGCGAGCCGGCAACGCGGGTTCTCGGCCCAGCGCAAGACGCTGAGCACGTCCTTGACATGCGTGGCCTCGAGAAATTTGAGTCCACCGAACTTGACGAAGGGGATATCCCGTCGCGTCAGTTCAAGTTCGAGCGCGGCGCTGTGGTGCGAAGTGCGGAACAGCACGGCCTGGCTCTTCAGCGGCAGCGCGCATTCGCGGTAGTGCAGCACCTGGTCGGCGACCCATGACGCTTGCTGCGATTCGTCTTGCACACTCACCAGGCCAGGCAGTTCGCTCGAACCGGTGTCGCTCCACAGGGCTTTCGTGTAGCGCTCGGTGGCCTGCGCGATGACGGCATTGGACGCCGCCAGGATCGGTTGCGTCGAACGGTAGTTGCGCTCCAGCGTGACCACGCGTGCGGCAGGTTGGTACGCGCGCGGAAAGTCGAGGATGTTGCGCACGTCGGCAGCGCGGAATGAGTAGATCGCCTGCGCGTCGTCGCCCACGACGGTGAGACCCCGGCCGTCAGGCTTCAACGCCAGCAGGATCGCCGCTTGCAGGCGGTTCGTATCCTGGTATTCGTCAACCAGCACATGGTCGAAGCGCGCGCCGACATGGCGCGCCAATTCGGCGTGCTGCATCAACTGCCACCAGTAGAGCAGCAGGTCGTCGTAGTCGAGCGCCTGTTGTTCCTGCTTGGCCGCGACATAAGCGCCGAACAAGGCGGCGAGCTCGGCGTGCCATTCGCTGCACCAGGGGTACGCATCGCGCAGCACCTGGCGCAACGGTTCGCGTGCGTTGACGGCGCGCGAATAGATCGCCAGACACGTCGCCTTTTGCGGAAAGCGCTTGTGCATCTTGGCCAGACCCAGCTCTTGCCGGGTCAGGTTCATCAGGTCCTCGGCATCGCCGCGATCGATGACGGTGAACGACTCCGCCAAGCCGATGCCGCGCGCATAGTCGCGCAGCAGTCGCGCGCCGACGCCGTGGAAGGTGCCGGCCCAGACGAGTTGCGGCGCGGCTTGCGTGGCCCTCCAGCCCAGCGCCTGGTGCAGCGCACGCCCGACGCGGCGCTGCATTTCCTGCGCCGCGCGGCGCGAGAACGTCAACATCAGCAGGCGCTGCGGGTCAGCGCCGGCCAGCACCAGAGCTGCGGCGCGCGACGCGAGCGTCAGGGTCTTGCCGCTGCCCGCGCCGGCGATGACGAGCAGCGGCGCGCCCGGCGCCGAGCCATTCGCCAAACCATGTTCGACCGCGTCGCGCTGCTGCGCATTGAGCTGCCCGAATGCCTTGTCGCGCAGCGCCACCGCAGCCTCGCGGGTCGGGGCTGATGACGTGGTCGGGGGCAGGGGATGCACGTTGCGCCGATGAGCGGTGGGGCTGTATTTTCATCCAGTTTCGAAAGCGCCCGGCTGTGCAGCGGAAAGGCCAATCGATACCCCGTCGCCGTGACCGACAGAAAACCGCGTAAGCGGCGCAGGCGGGCGCGACCCAAGCGCATCGATTTAGCGTCGCAATGCACTGCGCAGCCCACCGAGCCCCCATGTCTGTGGGATGGAAGTGGCGGGCGCACAGGCAGAAGATCAGCGCATCGATTGGACCCGTGCATCAAGGAGACTGAGATGCGTTTCTCGACGACAACTGAAGGCGATTACCGGATCTACGCGGGTGCGGTGGGTGGTCAGCGCGGTGATGGCTTCATCGCCACCGTCGTCGTCAGTCGGGTGCGCGGCAATGTCGACAAACCGCGCGAGGCGTATCGCGATGAGATGCTGGCTGGCGGCCACCGCTGGCCGTCACCCGAGGCGGCGCGCCTGTATGCCGTGGCCAAGGCGCGCGAGGTGATCCGCATGGAGCAGCACCGCCTGGCCTGCTGAGAAGTGTGATCAGGCCCTGGTCAATACACCGGCGTGCGCATTGCCGCCAGGCGCGCTGAAGCGGCAGTTCCGATCGCCGACAGAAACAAGCAGGTGAAGATCACCCAGGTATAGCTGCCCCGGGCGTCGAACATCGCGCCGGCCAGCACCGGCCCGAACAGGTTGCCTACCGCGGCGCCGGTATACAGCGTGCCGATGATGCTCGACACGGCGCGCGCGCCGAACAAGTCCATGCACAGCGCCGGCAACAGCGAAACGATGCCGCCGTAGCTCAGGCCGAACCACAGGGCAAACAGCGCCAGCGCAAGGTATCCCTGCGCGCCCCACCACAACAGATACGACAAGGCCATCGACGCTTGCAGCAGCGTCAGCGTGCGCAGGCGTCCGATGCGGTCGGCCAGCGCACCAATCGCAAAGCGCCCGACGAGGCTGCCGATGCCGATCAACCCGACCAGGCCGACCGCGCGCGCGTCGTCGATTCCCAGATCGCGCGCCGCCGCCGATGCATGGGCGAAGGGAATGAACATCGTCGGCGCAGCGCTGACGACCCCGAGATACAACCACCAGAAGCGACGGCTGCGCAGTGCCTCGGACAGGCGCAGGCCGTTCGGCACGGCGCCGGCCGAAGCCGGGTGAGGTGCGCGCCGCAGCAACCACGCCGCGCCGACGCCGACGAGCAGAACGCCCAGTGCCAAAGCCCGCAACGCCGCGCGCCATTCAAGCTGGGCGATGGCGAAAGCCGCGAGCAACGGAATCACCACCGTGCCGGCGCCGATGCCGGCGCTCGCCACCCCCGCAGCGAAACCGCGGCGCACCGTGAACCAGGGTGGCACGCAGCCGATGGCCGGTGTGTAGACGAGCGCGATGCCCACACCGACACCCACACCGTAAGCGGCGTAGATCGTCGTCATCGAATCCGCGGCGCTGCTCAGCAGCAGGCCCAGCGCGATCAGGCCCATGCCGGTGCAACACACGGCGCGCGGGCCGAAGCGGTCCGACAGCATGCCGCCGAAGGCGCCGAGCACGAAGTACACGCCGCCAGACAACGCAAACACGAGCGAGACATCGGCGCGGCGCGCACTGAACGCGCTGCTGAACGACTCAAAGAACGCCGCGAACGAATACGCCACGCCAAAGATCACGGCCAGGCTCACGAATGCCGCCCACACGACAACCCAGGCGTAGCGCGGCTCATTCATGGTGGGGCGCAGTGTAGGGGGCGGGCTGGGGGCGGCCCCGCTGGCGGGTCGGTGGGCCTCCATCGCTGCGAGTGCTTACAACGCCAGGCGCGCTGCCGTCCTTCGTATCGGGGAGAGAACGAACTGCTGCATCGTTCGGTCACGAGCCAATTCGTAGAAAAGCCCCGGAAGGAACATCCTTGCGGGGCTGAATGTGCACTGGTGGCCAGGGGCGGAATCGAACCACCGACACGCGGATTTTCAGTGTTGGTTGCTAGCGTTCCCGCAGACTCTTAGAACTTCCCAAGTCATTGATTGTTTGGGTCGGATCCGCGGTTCAGGCGCTGGCGTCGTTCTAGCGACTTCCCGCGCGTTGTGTAGTTTTCCCTGCCGGATTACACGGGAACTACACCAGCCATCGGCCTCCAATCGAGCGCAACCGGCACGCCGGCTCACCGTTGCAGATGCCGGAACGCCAAGACGCACTGTGACGCCTCAGAGTCCCTCAACCGCCTTGCCGCGTTCAGCGAGCCAAGTCTTCCTGCGTTCAAAGTCGGGCATCACGCGCTCCACCCGCAGCCAGAACTCCGGCGTGTGATGCGGCTCATGCAAGTGCGCCATTTCATGCACCACGACGTACTCGGCGATCTGCGCAGGCAAGAGGATGGTTTTCCAGTGGAAGTGCAGCCACTCGCCCTTGCCGCATGATCCCCAGCGGTAGCCCAGGTCCTGCACGCGCACGCCAGCGGGCAGGACTTCCATCCTGGCGGTGAAGTCCTGCACCTTGCCGGCCAGC
>JANNKM010000188.1:0-8175 GCA_031396305.1 Rhizobacter sp. | reverse complement strand
TCGTGCTGCTGCTCGGCGCGGCGCTGATCGCCGGTGCGCTCTGGCTGGCTGCTGGCGGCGCATTGCAGAAGAAATACGACATCTACCTGGCGGTCGAAAAGGAGTCGGTGGCCGGCCTGAACCTGAACGCGCCGGTCAAGTACAACGGCGTGGATGTCGGAAAGGTTGTGTTCATTCAGCTCGACCCGCACAACCCGGAGCTGGTGCGCCTGCTCTTCGCCATCGAACGCGGCACGCCGATCAAGGTCGACACAGAGGCGGTGCTCAAGACCCAGGGCCTCACTGGGATCGCGTATGTGGAACTCGCCGGCGGCACGCGCGACGCCGCGCCCCTGCGCGCTGCGGGGCCGGGCCAGTACCCGGAGATTCGCACCAAGGCGTCGCTCAGCGCGCGGCTTGAAAACGTGCTCACCACCGTGCTGGCGAAACTCGACAGCACCTCGAACAACCTGAACGCGCTGCTCAGCGACGCGAACCGCCAGGCCTTCACGAGCGCCCTGGCCGACATCGCGGTGCTGTCGCGCACGCTGGCACAGCGCAAAGGCACGATCGACACCGGCATCGCCAGCGCGGCGCGCAGCTTTCAAAACGTCGAGCGTCTGTCGGTGCAGCTCGCCCCCGTCGTGGCCCAGCTCGAGACGGCTGCGGCTCAGCTTGCCCCGACGCTGGAACGCGTTGGCGCAGGCGCCGATTCGGTGGAAAAGATGGGCAACGAAGTGAAGCTCGCCGGCGCCGCCGCCGGACAGGCGGCGGTTTCGGCCGGCGCCGAGCTGCAGCGCTTCAGCGTGCAGACCCTGCCGGAACTGCAGCGCCTGCTCGCTGAAATGAACGACCTGTCGATCTCGCTGCGGCGCTTGAGCGAACAGACCGAGCGCAACCCGGCCGGGCTGTTGTTCGGGCGCGCTGCCGTGCCCAACGGACCGGGCGAAACCACGCCAGCGGCGCCGGCCCGATGATGAACTTCCGGTTCCCGCGCTCGCTGCGGCGGCTCGCGCGGTATGTTTTCGAGCCGCCAGCGCGCCTGTTGCGCGCAGGCGCCGGTGTGGCGTCGCTGGCGTTTGCGTGCTTCGCCTGCGGATGCAGTTCGCTGCTGCCCACGACCACGCCACCGCCGGCCTACTATTCGCTGAGCAGCCCGCAGGCCGACAGCTTACCGTTGCCGGCTCGCTCCGGCGTGCCGGGGCTGGCGGAAGGTGCGCCGACGCTGCGCGTCAACCCTCCGCGCGCTGCACCCGGCCTGGACAGTCGGCGCATCCTGTACACGCGCCAGGCGCATCACCTGGAGTACTTCGCCCACAGCGAATGGGTCGACACGCCGGCGCGCATGCTCGCACCCCTGATTCAGGCCAAACTGGAACGCAGCCCCGCCCTGCGCTCCGTATTGTCGGCAGGCAGCACCGCGCTGGCAGAGTTGAACCTGGAAACCGACATCGTGCAATTGCAGCAAGGTTTCGACAGGGTGCCGAGCTCGGTGCAGTTTCGCCTGCGCGCCACGCTTGTCGACAGTTCCTCGCGCCAGGTGCTCGCGTCGGGCGAGTTCCATGCCAGAGTGGCAAGTGCCACCGACAACCCCGCCGGCGGCGTGGCGGCCGCGAACCAGGCGGTCGCACAGGTGCTGGAGCAGCTGGCCAGCTTCTGCACCGAAGCGGCCACGCGCTGGCGGCCAGCACCTGCGAAGAACGGCAACGGCAAGCGACCCCTATAAGATTCGAGCACCGCAACTTCAGGGCGCAGCATGAACCGGCTATTGGCAATCGTTGCTTTGATCCTCAGCTCCGCGGCGCACGCGCAGGCAGGTGACCGGCCGTTCAAGTTCGTTGCTGGTCTAGGGTTGACGGGCGGCGGCGACAAGGTGGCCAGCGTCACGTACACGGACGGCACGACGCAGACGCTCAAGGGCGGTGGCCTCGTGATGTTCTTCGCCGGGGGAGAATTCCGCCTCGGCACGCTGGTGACGCTGCAGACGACGATCGGCTATCACGTCGACGGCAGCTACGCGTCCAATGGCGACCTGGAGTTCACTCGCACACCGATCGACGTGATCGCCTACATGCCGATGACTGACAATTTGCGCCTGGGCATCGGCGCGCATTTCATCGACAGCGCGACACTCAAGGGAACCGGGCCGGCCGGCTACATCGATCAGAAGTTCGACGCGAGCGTCGGCCTGGTCGTGGAAGGCGAATACCGCTTCGCCTCATGGTTCGGCCTCAAGGTGCGCGGCGTCTCGCAGAAGTACACCGAGACTGTCACCCGCACGCGTTTCAGCGGCAACCACATCGGCGTGCTGGGCGCCTTCTATTTCTGACGTGCTTGCAGCTTGAAGGCGATCATCGCGCGCAGCTTGTTCGGCAGCACGGGCTTGGTCAGCAGGTGAAAGTTGTGTTCCTGCGCCGACACGTCGACCTGGCTCATCGTGCTGCCGCTGATCATGATGGCCGGCAGCAGCGCGCCGAATCGATTGCGCAAGGCCTGCAGTGCGGCGACGCCGTCGCGGCCGTCTTCGAGGCGATAGTCGACGATCGCCAGATCGGGCGGTGGCACGGTGGTAGCGCCGTCGCGCGCCCAGGCCTCGCAGGCGGCCACCTTGTCGAAGCAGTGCAATTGCGCGCCCCAGCCGCTGAGCAGCGCTTCAATTCCGGCCAGCACGCCGGGATCGTCTTCCACGATCACGATGTGCCGGCCCTGCAGCGTCAACTGCGGCGCCGATCCTCTTGGCTGCACCGGGTTGAGCGCTGATGGCGCCCGGCCGGCAGGAAGCTCGAGCATGAATACCGTGCCACGCCCGGGCCACGAGCGCAGCAGCAGCGGCGCGTCGATCAACGCCGCGAAGCGCTTCACGATCGCCAGACCCAGGCCGAGGCCCTTGCGTTGCCCGGGGCTGGCGCCTTCCGTGCCCTGCACCTGATAGAACTCGTCGAAGACTCGCAGCTGCTGATCGGGCGCGATGCCGCAGCCGGTGTCCCACACCTGCAACTGAACCCTGTCGCCGCGCTGGCGGCACCCCACGAGCACGGTGCCGTCTTCGGTGTAGTGGATCGCGTTGGCGACGAGGTTGCGCACGATGCGTTCCACCAGCAACGGGTCGGCAAAGACGATGCGCGACGCCCCGCGCAGGCGCAGCGCCAAACCCTTCTCGAAGGCGCTCGGTTCGAAATGCAGGCGCAACCGGCGCAGCACATCACCCACCGCGAAATCGCGCGGGTTCACTTCGACCGCACCGCTGTCGATGCGGGTGATGTCGAGCAGCTCGGAAAACAAGCCTTCGAGCGCGTCAACCGATTCATTGATGCTGTTCACGAGCGGCGCCACTTCGCTCTCACGCGTGCGCTCGCGCAGCGCCTGGGCAAACAGGCTCATCGCGTGCAACGGCTGGCGCAAGTCGTGACTGGCCGCGGCGAAGAACTGCGTCTTCGCGCGGTTCGCGGTTTCCGCCGCCCGTCGCGCGTCCTCGGCGACCTGTTTCTCGTGGCGCAGTTGCACGAGCAGTTCGCTCAATTGCAGCTTCAACACGATCACGCGCGCCATCGCCTGCCGGTAGTTGCTGCCCAGCACTGCCGTCAACACGATGATCAGCGTCAACAGGCCGGCGAGTTGGCCGGTGTCGGCATCGCCCACCGTGGCGATGCGCACGATGAGCGGCGCCGCCGCGAGTGCCAGGTAGGCCACGTAAACGCGCGGCTGCGTCGCAAGGATGGGCATCGCCGCGACGCAGAATGTATAGACGATCAGAATCAGCCCGGTCTGCTGGATGGACTGGCCATCGGCGTAGAACAACCCACCGGCCAGGCCCCAGTTCGCCCCCGAGGCCAGGGTGGCGACGTGGGCGCGGAGCCGCCAGACGCTCCAGTCGGCCAGCGAATTGCGCACCGAACGCCGGAAGTGCACGCCGAGCGCCACACGGATGAACCAGACCGCGCTGAAACACGCCAGCCACGGCCAGAGCCGCGCTTGCAGCGTTGGGCCCCAGAACAGCCACGCCACGACACCCGCTCCCGCCGCGTTGCCGGCCAGTGTGGCGGGCAAGTAGTCGTAAGCGGCCTGCACCTCGTCGGGCAACGCCGAGAGTTCGACATCGGAGGCGGGCGCGGCGCTCATCGCAGGGGTTGACGGTACTTTTGTTGCTCCCTCTCCCTCAGGGAGAGGGCTGGGGTGAGGGCTGGCGGCAGACCTCGGTGCTCGTGCACCGCCCCTCACCCCGACCCTCTCCCGCGAGCGGGAGAGGGAGAAAAAACGCTCTCAGCGCCCGGTCGCGCGCCATTCCGACAAGCCGCCGCGCTGGCTCATCTCGCCCACCGCGAGCACGGCCTGGGTACGCGTCGTGACGTTGAGCGCACGCAGCACCGCGGCGACATGGTCCTTGACGGTGTCCACGGAGATGTTCAACTCGCGTGCAATCAGCTTGTTCGGCTTGCCCTGCAACAGCAGCGCGAGCACTTCATTCTGGCGCGGCGTGAGCCCCAACGTCGCCAGCGGGGGCGCGGGAGGCAACTCCGGCAGCCCGTGAAAACCCGTCTCTTGCGCGCTCGGCCGACCGATGTGGTGGATCATCGGCGTCGTTTCGGCGAACGTGGTCGGGTGCGGCACCGGGCCCACGGTAGGCGGCAGGTTCGTCATCAGCGCGCGCGCGCCGGTGGGAATGAAGATACCGCCCGACATCACCAGGCGCAGCGCCTCGTGCAGCTCAGCGGTGCTGGAGCGCTTGGGAACGAAACCCATCGCCCCCGCATCGATGGCGCGTATCACATCGCTGTAGCGGTCCGACGCCGACACCACGACAACGGGCAGCTCGGGATAGGCGGCGCGAAACTCGATCAGCACGTCAATGCCGTCGGTGTCACCGAGGTTCAGATCGAGCAGGATCAGATCGAAACCCTTTTCCGTCTTGAGCTTTTCGCGGCCAATGCGTGCCGTTGCCGCACCGACCACGGTGACGTCGTCGCCCAGCTCCTGAATCACGCCTTGCAGCGCGGACAGGATCAGCGGGTGGTCGTCGATCAGCAACACCTTCATCAGGTCGGTCTCCGGGGCAGCGTAGTTGTGCTTCGGCCGCAGCAGCTTAAATGTAGCGGCGGGCCACCGACTCGGCCACACAAACCGGCTTCGTGGAGCCCTCACGCTCCATCGTCACTTGTGTCGTCAACTGCGCGCCGCCTTCGAGAGGCTCATAACTGAGTAACTTGAACACACCGCGCAGGCGGCTGCCCACCGGCACCGGCGCCGGAAAACGCACCCGGTTCAGCCCGTAGTTCACGCCCATGCGTGCGTCCAGCACCTCGAAGGCCGATGCGCCCATCAAAGGCAACAGCGACAGCGTGAGGAACCCATGCGCCACCGTTGCGCCGAACGGGCCGGCCGCGGCGCGCGGCGGATCGACGTGTATCCATTGATGGTCGCCCGTGGCGTGGGCGAAGGCATCGATCTGCGCCTGGTCCACCGTGAACCAATCGCTGAGGCCCAGGTCCTGGCCCACCAGGCCTTGCAGCTCGCTCAGCTTCGAATAAGTCTTCATTCACCGTTCTCCACGACAAACTCTTCGTCGAACACCTCGTCATTGAGCCACGCCGTGATCGGCTTCCACTGTTCCAGGTCGCGCTCGAAGCGGCTCGACGCCATGTCCCACAGCGTCAGGCCGTGCGCGCTCAGGTGCACGTAGTTCTGCGTTTCGCGCAGGAAGCCCAGCAGCGGCATGTCGACGCTGGACAGGAAGTTGCGCAACTGCTCGGTCGAGATCAGGCCTTCGCGGGTACGCATTCCGACCAGCGCAAAGTCGATCGAAGGCGCGCGTTTGTGCACGCGCAGCAGCTGGATGAAGTGGTGCGTCGCGTGAATGTCGAAGATGCTCGGCTGCAACGGGATCAGCATCTTGTCGGCGATGTTCAGCACTTCGTCCAGGCGCTTGCCTTGCAGGCCGGCGGGCGTGTCGAGCACCACATGTGTGGTGCCGCGCGGCGGGCGCACCAGGTGGCCTTGGCCTGAGTCCCAGCTCTGGATCGGCGGCAGGCCGGCTGGGCGCAGGCCGAGCCAGGTGCGCGACGACTGTTGCCGGTCCACGTCGCCCAGCATCACGGCGTGGCCGCGCGCCGCCAGGTACCCGGCGAGATTGGTGGCAATCGTGGACTTGCCCACGCCGCCCTTCGGATTCGCCACCACGATCACCGGCATAACGTCCTCCCACCTCCGCCCTTCGCGATTCGGGTTATGTTAGCGGTGACCGGCACACCTGGAACATGGCGGATACCCAGTAAAGACACCGCCCGGTGGTGCATGCGCACGAAAACTCGCTTCCATCGGAGACCCAACCCATGCCTGAATCCCCCGCAGCGTCGGCGCCTGCCGTCCTGGTCGTCGCCGCGCATCCGCACCTGCAACAGTCGCGCGTGAATCGCGCGGCGCTGGACGCCGCGGCGCAGGCCACGGTGCGCGTGCACGACCTGTACGCGCGCTACCCCGACTACCTGATCGACATTGCCTCCGAGCAGGCGGCGCTCGCCCAGGCGCAGCTGATCGTCTGGCAGCACCCGATCCATTGGTACAGCGCGCCGCCCCTGATGAAGCTGTGGATCGACGACGTGCTGGCCTTCGGCTGGGCCTACGGCCCCGGCGGGACGGCATTGCGTGGCAAGGACTTGTGGCTCGTCGCCAGCACCGGCGGCGCCGAAGACTCTTACCGGCCCGACAGTTACAACCGCTATTTCTTCGACGCCTTTCTCCCGCCGTACGAGCAGACCGCCGCGCTGTGCGGCATGCGCTTCCTGCCGCCGCTGCTGCTGCACGGAGCACACCGGGCTTCCGAGGAACAGATCGCGGACCATGCGCAGCTCTACGCGCAACGCCTGCGCAGCTACCCCGACTGGCCCGAACTCGCCGATCTTGACGAAGGCCCGGCCTGCGCCGTGCCGCTGAATGCGCGTCCGACGCAGGAGGCCTGATGGAACACAGCTCGTGGTTGACCGGCAGCCTGATCTACCTCGGCGCTGCGGTGCTTGCCGTGCCGATCGCGCGTGCGCTGGGTCTGGGTTCGATCATCGGTTACCTGGCGGCAGGCATCGCCATCGGGCCCTGGGGGCTGCGCCTCGTCACCGAAGCGCAGGACATGCTGCACTTTGCCGAATTCGGTGTCGTGCTGATGCTGTTTCTCGTCGGCCTGGAGCTCGAACCGCGCCGCTTGTGGGCGCTGCGCAAACCGATCTTCGGCTGGGGCAGCGCGCAACTGTTCGGCTCCGCGCTGCTGCTCGCGGCTGTGGTGTGGTTGTTCGGCGCGCCGATGAATCTCGCCATCGTTGCGGCGCTTGGCCTGGCGATGTCGTCCACTGCGATCGGCCTGGGCGTGCTCGCCGACCGCAACCTGATGCCCACCACGTCGGGCCAGGCGGTGCTGAGCGTCGCCTTGCTGCAGGACGTTGCGGCGATTCCCATCCTCGCCCTCGTGCCTTTGCTCGCCGCCAGCAGCGTGCACGCCAGCGGCGGCGGCTGGCTCGCTGCCGCGAAGGCGATTGCCGTGATCGGCGCCATCATTCTCGGCGGGCGGCTGTTGCTGCGCCCTGCCCTGCGCTGGATCGCGCGCAGCAAGACACCGGAAATCTTCACCGCCGCGGCGCTGCTGCTCGTCGTCGCCACGGCGGCGCTGATGCAGGCGGTGGGCTTGTCGATGGCCCTGGGCGCATTCCTCGCCGGCGTGCTGCTGGCGGAGAGCGAATACCGGCGTGAACTGGAAACCGACCTCGAGCCCTTCAAGGGCCTCCTGCTCGGCTTGTTCTTCATCGCGGTGGGAATGAGCATCGACTTTGCGGTGGTGTCGCAAAGCCCGGCGCTCATCGCCGCGGTGGTGCTGGGTTTCCTCGTGGTAAAAGCCCTCGTGCTCTGGGCAATGTGCCGGCTCATGCCGATCCCCCGCCCAGAGCGCCCGGTGTTCGTGATCCTGCTGGCGCAGGGCGGCGAGTTCGGCTTCGTCGTGTTTCAAGGCGCGGCAGGAGCCGGCGCGATCGATGCGACGGCGGCTTCGCTGCTCGTCGCCGCGGTCGCGATCTCGATGCTGCTCACGCCGTTGTTGCTGGTGCTTGCCGACCGCTGGTGGGCGGTGCACCTGCGCACCGACAAGGCCACGCACGCCGAACTCAGCGAGCCGCAAAGCGCGCCCGTCATCATCGCGGGCCTTGGGCGCTCCGCAGTCGC
>JANNKM010000177.1:0-7033 GCA_031396305.1 Rhizobacter sp. | reverse complement strand
CCATTCCCTTCGTGCCGGCCGTTCAGCACCAGCAGGCCACCCGGATTCCCGGAGGATCTCCTCATGCCGCATCTCCGTTCCCTGCGATTGCCTCTTCTGCCCGCCGTCCTTTCGCTGGGCATTCTCCAGGCCCTCGCCGGTCCGGCGCCCGCCACGGCTTTGCCGCATCTGCTCGGGCGCCTGCTCATCCACATAGGCATGGCCGCTCTGTACCAGGTACTCAGCGGCCCGATACATGAAGTCGAAGTAGTCGCTCGCGTGGAACAAGTGGCTGGTGCCATTGGCGTTCCAGTCAAAGCCGAGCCAGCGCACCGCGTCGAGGATGGCGTCGACGAATTCCTGTTCTTCTTTCTCGGGGTTCGTGTCGTCGAACCGCATGTGGCACACGCCGCCGTAGTCACGCGCCAGACCGAAGTTCACGCAAATGCTCTTGGCGTGGCCGATGTGCAGATAACCATTGGGCTCGGGCGGAAAACGCGTGCGGATGCGCGCCGGATCGCTCGGGCCCTTGGCGTGGTGTGTCGCGTCGCCTGGCGTGCCGGCGAAATGCCGGCCCGAGTAAGTGCCTTGTGCCAGATCGCGTTCGATGATCTGGCGCAGAAAATTGCTGGCTTTGGTGTCTTCGACGGGAGGCGGCATGAAAGCGGGGGATCGTGACAGAGGCGACAGGCGCTCCTGATTCTAGGAGCCTGTCGGACTCCTGGGAGCCTGCTCGATAATTGCCGCCAGCATGCCCATCGACGCTCCCCAGCTCCGCCTTGCGCATGCTCTAGCCCTCTCGACCTTGCTCGTTCTGGCGGCAGTGCCTCAGAGCGCCGCAGCACAAACCGCGGCACCTGCGGCCGCCGAGCCACCGGCGGCGGCCGCCTCGGCGCCGTCGATTCCCCAGTCGAATCAGCCGACCCGGCTCGACCCGGTCGAAGTGCGCGGCCGCAACCTGAACGACACGCAACTGCGGCGTCAGTCCACTGCCGCGACGATCACGATCGGCCGTGACGAGATCGAACGCTTCGGCGACAGCACGGTGGGCGACCTGCTCAAGCGCCTGCCGGGCGTGACGGTGCAGGGCCGCCCCGGGCGTGGCGGCAACATCCGCATGCGTGGCCTGGGCAGCGGCTACACGCAGATCCTGCTCGACGGCGAGCGAGTCTCGCCGGGGTTTTCGATCGATTCGCTGAGCCCGGAGCAGATCGAGCGCATCGAAATCCAGCGTGCGCCCACAGCGGAGATCGGCGCGCGCGCGATCGCCGGAACGATCAACATCATCACGCGCGAAGGCTTCAGCAAAAGACTGAATGACGTGCGCGTCAGCGCGGCGATCGAGAACGACGCGCTGCAACCCTCGGTGGCCTGGACGCGCAACGACACGCTCGGCGGCCTGGCCTACAACTACTCGCTCACGCTGTTCCGCAACGACAAGCGCAGCGACAGCGTCACGACGACGCAGCAACGCACGCTGAGCAGCGACGCCCGGGTGTGGCAGCAGGTCGAAAGCGACCTCGAGCGCGAGCAGCGCCATGGCGTGCACGCCTCGGGCCGGGTGCAGTGGCGCGGCGACGCCGGGCAAAGCGCGATGCTGATGCCGCTCATCATCGATTCGCGTGGCACCACGACGCGCGATGCGCGGTTGTCCGGCAGTGCGCTCGCGCCGGCGTCGACCTTCGATAGCGCGCACAGCGACTCGGCCCGGCGTTTCAGTTTGCTGCGCCTGAACGCGCAGTGGATGCAGCGCACCGACGAAGGCAGCCGGATGGAGTGGCGCGGCGGCGCCGGACAGACGCGCTTCACGAGCCGCACCGTGCGACTGGAAACGGGGGGCACTGCCCCGGACCGAATCGACGACGACACCAGCAACACCGAGCGCTCGTTGAACATGGGCGGGAAGTGGACAAGACTGCTCGGCGACGGCGCGCATTCCGTCGTGGCGGGCGCCGAGGTCGAGGCGAACCGGCGCATTGAAGCGCGCACCACGCTCGACGATGGCGTGCCGGTCCTTCCGGAATTCGGCGAAGAAATTTCGGCGCGCGTGCAGCGCGTCGCGCTGTACGCGCAAGACGAGTGGAGCGTGTCGCCGCAACTGGCGGCGCACGGCGGCCTGCGCTGGGAAGGCATTGCCACGCGCGGCGGCGCCACGCCCAGTGAAGCCGAAGTGGTGAATCACAGCCGGGTCTGGAGCCCGTTGCTGCACCTGCTGTGGAAACCCGACCCGGTGGGCCGCGATCAGCTGCGTGCGAGCCTGACGCGCAGCTATCGCTCGCCCGCGCTCAGCAGCCTGGTGGCTCGGCCGAGCATCGGCCGGCGTTACCCCATCGGTACGCCAAACACCGCCACGCAACCCGACCGCGCCGGCAATCCGAATCTGCGGCCTGAGCTTGCGACCGGCATCGACCTGGCCGTCGAACACTATCTGCCCGCGAGTGGCCTGCTCAGCGCGAACCTGTTTCAGCGCAAGATCCGCGACTACATGCGCAGCGAGATCGCGCCGGAGTTTCCGTCATGGGGCAATGGCACGCAGCGTTTTGTCGCACGTCAGCAGAATGTCGGCAACGCGGTCACGCGCGGCCTTGAACTCGAAGCCAAGTTCCGCCTTAGCGCCCTCGTCGCAGACGCGCCGCACCTGGACCTGCGCGCCAACGCGAGCGTGTTTCGCTCCAGCGTGCAAGGCGTGCCCGGCCCGGACAACCGCATCGACCAGCAGCCCGGCTGGACGGCCAACTTTGGCGCCGACTATCGTCTGCCGGGAACACCGGTGGCATTGGGCGGCAGCGTGAACCTGACGCCGGGCTACGCGACGCGCGTGAGTGCCGAGCAAACGTCGAGCGTGAACGGCAAGCGCGTCGGCGACGCCTTTGCGGTGTGGACCGTCAACCCATCGCTGCAGGTTCGGCTCACGGCAAGCAACGTCGACCCGCGGCGCTACACCACCGGCACGAGCTTTGACGACTTGTTGGCTGACACCCGCGAGTCTTCGCAGACCGTCGCACCCACCTACCGCAACGTGCAGTTGCGGCTTGAGTTCAAGCTGTGACGCAACGCCGGCGCGGTCAGCCTGGCCGCTCGTATGGCGTCCAGGCCTTCGTCGGCCGCAAGGCCCCTTCCGGGCCCTTGCGCGCGGACTCAGCCCGCGGCGTTCAACCCGGTGCGTATCGCTTCGATGCGCGCGCGGTTCACGCCGAGGTCCTTGCGGCCCAGGCGCGACGCCGAGCGCACCTGGATCACGCCGGCCGCCGGATCGAACCAGAACTCGGCATCGTCGACGAAGCCCAGCCAGCGCGTCGCGAACTGCGCGCACAGGTAGTCGGGCTGGCTCGTCACGATTTTCGCGCCGGGCATTCCTTCGATGGCAGAACGCAGCCGCGCCAGCGTTTCGGTGCCGTCGCCGCGCAGCGCCAGCGGCGCGATCTGCGCGTATTCGCGCATGGGATGGTCGGGGTACAGATTTGCCTGGCTGCTGACACTGTTCTCGGTGCGTGACGGCGGTTTGAACTTGCCGTCGCGCACGCCGATGCTGCCAGGCGACGTGCCCTTGAGCAGGCCGAGTTGACCGGCAATGACCAATAGCACGGCCAAGACGGCAAGTGCCCCGAAGCCCCAGATCAGACTCTTCATCAGCATGATTGCGTAACCCAGTTCTCGTTGCCTCGTCCGGTGCGCATTGTGCGCGCGCCGAAGGCATTGAACGGCTCGCTATATTCGGCGTCCTGCGTGTTTCGCATGGGTTCGGAGTCCGTAGATGCTGCTTTCACTGAAATTTTCTGGTTTGGGCGCGCTCCCAGGCCGATACGCCATCGCCTGCCTGCTCCTGGCGGGCTGCTCGACGCCTCTGCCACCCTATCAACCGAAAGGAACGGACGCGCCAGCGTCGCCCGACGTTGCCGTATCAGGTGCGCCAGCCGCACCCGGCGCGACCGCTCCGACTATTCCGATCCCGGCCGAAGTGCCCGCTGAACCGGCGCCGCCCTATGGCAACGCAGTCGCATCGCGCTTTCCCGAGCCCGCGGTGCAGTACCGCACCCCAGCCTTCGAAGCAGGGCGCCGAACCTACACCAGCAATGGCGAACTCGCGGCTGCCCTGCGCGCGCTGCTGCGCGAGGGTCCGTCGGCGCCGGGCCGCCCGTCGATCCGCTTGCTGACGGTCGGCACTTCGCAGGGCGGCGTGCCGCTCGAAGCGCTGTTGTTCACGCGGGTTGCCGAGGGCACACCCGCCGCATTGCAGCGCTCGGGCCGGCCCACGGTGCTGCTGATCGGCCAACAACATGGCGACGAGCCCGCCGGCGCCGAGGCTTTGCTCGTGATCGCGCAAGAGCTGGCCCAGGGCCCGCTGGCGCGTTTGCTCGAGCAGATCAACGTCGTGCTCTTGCCGCGCGCCAATCCGGACGGCGCGCAGACGGCCAGCCGCATGACGATCGGCGGCATCGATGCAAACCGCGACCACCTGCTGTTGCGCACGTCCGAAGCCCAGGCGATGGCGCAACTGGCGCGTGACTACCGCCCGAGCGTCGTGATCGATGCGCACGAATACGCGGTGATCAAGCCCTATCTCGAGAAGTTCGGCGCCGTGCAGCGCTTCGACGCACTCGTGCAGTACGCGACCGTCGCCAATCTGCCGGAGTTCGTCACCAAGGGCGCGGAAGAATGGTTTCGCCAACCCATGCTCACGAGCCTGAGCGTCCAGGGGCTGAGCGCGGAGTGGTTCTATACCGCGTCGAACGACACCACTGACAAGAAGATGACGATGGGCAGCGTGCAACCCGACACCGCGCGCAATGCGAACGGCCTGCGCAATTCGATCAGCTTCCTGATCGAGACGCGCGGCGTCGGCCTGGGCCGCATGCACTTCGCGCGGCGCGTGCACACGCATGTCGTGGCGATCAAGAGCGTGCTGGAGAGCACCGCCAAGCGCGCTGCCGAGCTGACCCGACTGCGCAGGTTCGTCGACGCCGAAGTGGCGGCGTTGGCCTGCCGCGGCCAGGCCGCGGTGGCTGCCGCGCCGTCACCGAGCGAATACAACCTGACGATGCTCGACCCCGTCACTGGCGCTGACCGCAAGCTCAGTGTGGCGTGGGATTCAGCGCTGGAGCTCGAGGTACGCAAGGCACGTTCG
Source organism: Rhizobacter sp. (assembly GCA_031396305.1). Lineage (GTDB taxonomy): Bacteria > Pseudomonadota > Gammaproteobacteria > Burkholderiales > Burkholderiaceae_C > JAEMQF01. The sequence continues at coordinate 1,929 of JANNKM010000177.1, read as the reverse complement.
CGGCCCTGCGGCTATTGGCTCGGCGAAGCGCAGATCGACGCCGTGCTGCGCCTGCGCGGCCTGGGCGTGGCGGTGCAGCAGGTGCAGCAAAACGGCGTCGTGCGCGGCGAGGTGTACCAGGAGACCGTGCGCGAGGTCGTGACGCGCGCCGATGCGCAGGGCGGCGTTGCCGAGACGCTGCTGCGCGTCGAGGTCGACACCGTGCCTTCGCTGGTCGACGCGGCCGCGGGCAGCTATTACGTCTCGCTCGACCAACCCCTGGCCAATCTGGTGCTGGCCGCGCTCGAACCCGATACGCTGTACAGCTACGCGGCGCACCGCGTCTTAAACGCCTTAAGTGGCGTGGCGCGCGTGACGGCTCGGCCTGACTGGCGCATGACCGCATTGCCTTAAGCGCTGCCACGGGGCTTACTAAGAAACCTAAGAACGCTTGAATGCTGGGGGCGCGCGCCGCGCGCGACAAAGTGCCTTTCATTGCGCATCGTGCGGCCGAACAATCCTGCACCGACACCGCGAGACGCAGCGCGGTCAGAAGCTCTTCGAAGCTTGCGTCTCTTGAAACGCAGCCTTCGGCCGAGGTGCGAGGTGTATTGCGCGGCCAGTCTTCCGTCATGAAGCCGTTCAGCATCACGATCCGAGTTCTTGGCACGCGGCGCTTCATCAGCATCGCGGTCTGGGTGCCACCCAGGCTGGGCAGGTTCGAGTCGATCAACAGCAGATCGGGCGAGCCTGCGGCGATGAACTCGAGCGCCTCGGCCGAGTCACGGGCCTCGCCGATGACGCGGAACTCGCCGTGGTTGTTCAGCAGCGACCGCAGTCCCTGGCGCAGCAGGCAGTGGTGATCGGCGACCAGGACGGAAGTGTGCATGGGCTTGACCTCTTGGTGGGCTCGGACAACCGAACCGGTACACGCCCAGTGTCTTCAGTGGTCTTAACTACTTCTTAAGAACGGGCTGCCTGCCCCTAGTTTGAAGTGCAATCCCCCTAGCTTGGCAGTCCTCAGGACTGTTTGTGTCCGATCTCAGCGACGTCTTCCACCGCCGCCGATGAGGCTGCCCAGCACGCCGCGAATGATCTCGCGGCCGACTGCCGAGCCGATGCTGCGCACCGCTGATCGCGCTGCCGCCTCGGCCAGCCCTTCGTTCTTGCCGCCACGCGGGCCGGTGCTGCCGAAGAGCACGTCTTTCAACCCGCCCAGCATGCCGGATTCAGCCGCCGGCGGCGGCGCCTGGCCGGGGCGGGCCGGCGTCGGCGAGGACGATCCAGCCGGGTTCGAACGGCCGGGTGCGCCGCTCGCACCCGCGCCGCCATTGCCTTGCGCAACGCCCGTCTCGACACGACCTTTGAGCCGCTCATACGCTGACTCGCGATCGACGGTCTTCTCGTAGACGCCCGCCACGAGCGAGCTGCCGATCAGCGCCTTGCGCTGCTCCGGCGTGATCGGCCCGATCTGGCTGCCCGGCGGCAGCACGAAAACGCGTTCGGTAACGCTCGGCCGCCCCTTCGTGTCGAGAAAACTCACCAGCGCCTCGCCCACGGCGAGCTCGGTGATCGCGGTTTCCACATCGAGCTTGGGGTTGGCGCGCATCGTGCTCGCCGCGGCCTTCACCGCTTTCTGGTCGCGAGGCGTGAAGGCGCGCAATGCATGCTGCACGCGATTCCCCAGTTGCGCGAGCACGCTGTCCGGGATGTCGAGCGGGTTCTGCGTCACGAAATACACGCCGACGCCCTTGCTGCGCACGAGGCGCACGACGAGCTCGATGCGCTCGGTGAGCGCCGCCGGTGCGTCCTTGAACAGCAGATGCGCTTCGTCGAAGAAGAACACGAGCTTGGGTTTTTCCAGGTCTCCCACCTCGGGCAATTGCTCGAACAGTTCCGAGAGCATCAAGAGCAGGAAGGTCGCGTACAGGCGCGGGTTGTTCATCAGCT
>JANNKM010000173.1:0-7122 GCA_031396305.1 Rhizobacter sp. | reverse complement strand
CCAGGTTGGCGCCCTCGGTCATCGACACCAGGTTGCCGAACCGGGCCGCGTTGGGCAGGTAGAGCACGCCCTCGGCCTGGTAGTCCATCGGCTCGCGCTCGTCGGCGGGGATGCCCTTGGCATGCAGAACGGTTGCAATGTCCGAGAAGCGCTTGTCGGCGTAGCGTAGGAAGATCAGGCCCAGCACCGGCGTGGAGAACTCGGATGGCTTCAGGCCGGTGTTGGCCCAGAGCTGGTCGGCGGTGGCCCAGAGGCGGTTTTCTACGGCGACGAGGTCTGATGCCATTCGTTGTTCTGTTGGCGGGCTGCGGTGTCCTCAAGTATTGCCGAATCGCGCCAAGATCGGCCGACGGCGTCCAGCAGGGCGCGCGCCGCGCTGACTCGCTTTCTCTGGCGCGACTACACAGGAACTACACAAAGCGCAAAGGCTTGCAGTGTGGGATCACATGCAAGCCTTTGAATTCCTTGGTGGCCAGGGGCGGAATCGAACCACCGACACGCGGATTTTCAGTCCGCTGCTCTACCAACTGAGCTACCTGGCCGTGAGCCGCGCATTCTAGCCGAGGGTCGCGCAGCGAACTGCTGACATAACGACCCTACACCGTGCTCGCGCGTTTGTTGCGCGTGAGGTCCACGCCGAGTTGCTTGAGCTTGCGGTACAGGTGGGTGCGCTCCAGGCCGGTCTTCTCGGCCACGCGCGTCATGCTGCCGTTTTCCTGAGCGAGGTGGAACTCGAAGTAGCTCTTCTCGAAGGCATCGCGCGCCTCGCGCAGCGGCCGGTCCAGGTCGAAGCTTTGCTCGGATTGCGGGCCGAGCAGCAACGGCGCCAGCGGCAGCATCGCGTTGCTCGCCACTGGCACGCCGCTGCCGGAGCCAGGTGCCGTTTGCATCGAACGGTCCGCAACGGCATGGCCGGCGCCGGGCTTGCTCAGCCCTTGCTCGACAGCGCGCAGGAGCTTTTGCAACGTCACCGGCTTTTCGAGGAAGGCCAGCGCGCCGAACTTGATGGCCTCGACGGCGGTGTCGATCGTGCCGTGGCCGCTCATCATGATGACGGGCATCGTGAGCAACGAGGCGGCACCCCATTCCTTGAGCAAGGTGATGCCGTCGACGTCGGGCATCCAGATGTCGAGCAGGACCAGGTCCGGGCGGAATCGCTGGCGACAGGCGCGCGCTTCAGCGGCGTTTTCCGCCACTTCGACGCTATGGCCTTCATCGGTCAGGATTTCCGAGAGCAGGGCGCGAATGCCCAGTTCGTCGTCAACTACAAGAATGGTGGCCATGGATTCTCAGTGCGCACGGTGAGCCGCGGCGATGGCCGCCACGGCCGCGGAGCCGTCGCCCGGCGCGAGTTTGGAAAATGATAGCGAAACTTGCGCGCCATGCGTCGTGCCGGGCTCGGCAGCGCCTGCGCTGGCCTGGCCCAGGTTGGCAATTCGCACGCGCGCGCCGTGCTCGTCGGCGATCTTTTTCACCACGGCCAGGCCCAGGCCAGTGCCCTTGCTCTTGGTCGTGACGTAGGGTTCGAATGCACGTTGCAAGACCTTTTCCGGAAATCCTGGGCCATTGTCGATGACTTGAAGGCGCACCGCGCGCGGCTCGCCGAGTTCGTTACGCGAAGTTTCGGTGTTGACCCGCACGCGGCCATCGCCACGGTCCGCCACGGCCTCGAGGGCGTTTTGCACGAGGTTGTGGATGATCTGGCGCAATTGCGTGCTGTCGCCCAGGATCGCGGGCAGCCCTGCGTCGAGGTCGGCGTGCAAGCGGTCGGCGTCTTGCGCGGTCGAGTACAGCGCGAGAACCTCGCTGACCAGGGCATTCAAGTCGAGCGGCACCATCACTGCGGCGGGCAGGCGCGCATAGTCGCGAAATTCATTGACCAGCGTCTTCATCGCCTGGACCTGGTTGACGATGGTGCTCACGGAGCGGTTCAACATGGCCTGGTCGGCGGCGCTCAGTTTGGACTCCAGCTTGAGCTGAAGCCGCTCGGCGGAAAGCTGGATCGGCGTCAGCGGGTTCTTGATTTCATGCGCCAGGCGCCGTGCCACTTCACTCCAGGCCAGGCTGCGCTGTGCCGAGACGACCTCGCTGATGTCGTCGAATACGAGCAGGCGCGCGCCTTGCGGCATCGGCGCGCCGCGCACCAGAAGGGTCATGCGGTTGCGCGGCTCGGTGGCTGCCGCAGCGCTCGAGTCTTGCGCGCCCGGCGCGGCGAGCTCGAACGAATCCTGCCAGTGGGATTGCTCGCCTGCTTCGGCGCTGCCAGCGTGCAGGTCGAAGCGTTGTTCGATCGACTTGCCAAACTCGGCCAGACCAGGCACTTCGTCCAGGCGGCCCCGCCGGTACGCCGCGAGCGGCAAGCGCAAGATGCGCGTCGCAGCCGGGTTGACGGTGTCGATCCGGCCCTTGCTGTCGAACACGACAACACCGGTGCTGAGGTTGTCGAGGATCGTCTGCAGCTCAGCGCGCGCGCCTTCGACCTGGACCACGCTGCGCTGCACCAGACCACGCGCATCGGCGAGCTGCTGCGTCATCTCGGCGAAGGAGCGAGTCAGGCCGCCGAGCTCGTCGCGCGACGCAAACACGGGTTTGGCGCTCAAGTCGCCGCGCGCCACCTGGCGCACGCCCTCGGCAAGCAGCAGCAGCGGCCGCGCGAGCTGGTTGCCCAGCAGTGCGGCGAGCAACACCGCGGCGAACACGGCGAGCACGAGGGCCAGGGTCAGCGTGCCGATGTACATGCGGCGCAGCCCGTCGCGCGCCAGGGCGCGCTGCTGATACTCTCGATACGCCGACTGCACTGCCAGCGCATTCGCCGCCAGGTCGGGTGGCAGGGCCTGCGTGACGAGCAGGAACCGTTCTTGATCACCCAAGCCGAAATCACGGCTCGGAATCAACGCCAGCGCGCGCACGCGCGCACTCAAGGCCGCGGCGGGGTTGTCCTCGTCCAGACCTTCGAGCTGGCTGATCACCCGCGCCAGGCGTGCCTGGCGCAGCATCGTCGGTGTCGGTCGGTCGGGCAAGAACGTGGCCGCGGACCCGCCTGCCGCGACGAGCGTCTGGCCAGCCGAGCCGGTGATCGCGACGTCTCGCGCATCGAGCCGCTCGCGCAGCCGCTCCAGCGCCAGCGGACGAATCGCGCCGGGCTCGGCGAGTTGCTCGGCGACGGCGCGGGTGCGCTCGCCGAGTTCCTTGACCCGCGCGTCCAGCGTCGCGCGCCCCAGGTTCAGGCCGGCGTCAAGCGCGCCTTCGACGCGAACGTCGAACCAGCTTTCGATGCTGCGCGAGACGAACTGAAAACTCACGGTGTAGATGAGCACGCCCGGAATCACGCCGACTGTGGCGAAAATCGCCGCCAGCTTGAGCAGCAACCGGCTGCCGAACTTGCGCCGACGCAGACGCGCGACCAGGCGCGCCGAGGCGATGACGATGACCAGCGCCAGCAACGCCGCGACCGCGACGTTGAGCCAGAACAGCCACAGGTAATGGCGCTCGTACAGAGCGGGAGAATTCGTCGCGAACGACAGCAGGAACGCGAGCACGAGTGCCGCGCCCGTCACGGCAACCAGAGAGACGATCCAGGCCCAGCGGGTGGCTTTGATCATGGCGGGCGGGTTCAGTTGAACGCCTGCGTGCGCTCGACTTCGAGTGCCCAGTCGGCTTGGCCGCTGATGCCAATCTGAATTGGCCGAGGCAATTGCTTCGTGTCCAGGCGAAATCTGAATTCGAGGTAGTGCCGGATGTCGCTCTCGATCTGGCCTGGTTCGGCGATGCGCCAGCCGACGCTGCGCCGCACTGCGCCGAGCGCTTCCTCTCGGTTTGAGTAGGTGCGACTCAAGCCACCGAAGCTGACGCGGTAGTTGGCTGTGAGCGGCTGAAACACGATGCGCCAGGTGCGAGCGGCCTGCGCGATGCGCTGGTCGCGCCAGTACCAACGACTGCGAAACACCTCGACCTCGGCGACGAAGTGCAGCGGCACGCCTTTGTTCAGCGCGTCCACTGCAGCGGCGCCGAGATCGAAGTCGATGGCGTAGCTGAGCGCGACAGCGTTGTCGTCGCGGATGACCTCGAAGAATGTCAGCGCGGCGGCCGTGCTGGCGCGGGTCGGCCGAGGGAACCAAAGTGTCGCGCCGGCCAGCAGCAGGCCGCGGCGCGACAACGGCGTAGCGGCGCCCGCGCGACCGGCCGAAATGCGGTGCGCGGCAGGCGGCAATGACGCGGCGGGCGGAGTCGGGCGAGTCAAACCGGGCGTTTCTCGATCAGGGCGTAGAAGAAACCGTCGCCAGGGGAGGCTGCCGCGTGGGCGCCAGCGCGGCGGATGGGTATCGAACCATTGTCGGACAGCGGCAGCAGGTGACCCGGGGAAGCGGGCTCGTGCACGTTCATCGCGTCTTGTCGGCGTTGCATAAAAGCGTCGATCCGGGCCTGGCCTTCGCTCTTGAAGACGGAACAGGTGCAATAGAGCAATCGGCTTCCTGGTTTGAGCAATGGCCAAAGGGCCTCGAGCAGGCGCGTTTGCGTCAAGGCCAATGCATCGATGTCAGACGCGCGGCGCAGCCAGCGCACGTCGGGGTGGCGGCGCACGATGCCGGATGCGCTGCACGGGGCGTCAAGCAGGATCGCGTCAAACGGCACGCCGTCCCACCACGCTGCGGGGTCGGTGGCGTCGGCGCACACAATTTGCGCGTGCAGGCCCAGCCGTGTCAGCGATTGCGTGATGCGCTGCAGGCGTGCCGCGTCGTGGTCAAGCGCCGTCACGTGAAGGTCTGCCAATTCGAGCAGATGCGCCGTCTTGCCGCCTGGCGCGGCGCAGGCGTCGAGAACGCGGGCGCCGACGGGTAGGCCTTGGCCCAGGAGCAACGGCGCGGCGAGTTGCGCCGCTGCATCCTGCACTGACACATCGCCCGATGCAAAGCCCGGCAGGCGCGACACCGGACAGGGGGCGCTGAGCGTCACGCACGCGCCATCGCGAGCCGTTGCGGCAATGCCTTGTTCCGCCAGTCGAGCGACGTAGGCCCGAGCCGTCATGCGCCGTGCGTTCACGCGCAGGTCCATCGGCGGGTGCTGGTTCGCGGCCTGCAGAATCGCCTGCGATTGCGCTGGCCAATCCGTGGCCAGGCGCTCGATCCACCACGCCGGATGATTCCAGCACGCCACGGCGTCGCCCTGCGTCGCCGCGCACAGGGCGTCGCGTTCGCGCAGGAAACGCCGCAGCACGGCATTGACGAAAGCCGCGCTGCGCGGCAACTTTCGGTTCGCACAGGCGACCGCCTGATCCACGACGGTATGTTCCGCATACGACGCTGGTGCGCCCGGCCACAACAGTGAAATCGCGCTGAGCAGCAGCGCGTCAACATCCGGTGCCGGCGTTCGCGGCGCCAGCAAGGCGCGCACCGCTTGCGCCGAGCCGAGCCATCGCAGCGCATGAAAACTCAAGGCCTGTGTGCCAGGCCGGGCATGAGGCGGGCAGCGCTCCAGCGCCGCATTCAGCGACTCCCCGGCGCGTACCGCCTGCACTGCGGCGGCGCAATGCTGGAGCAGCGTGGCCAGCGGGAGCGAGGGCGGGCAGGCCGGGCCTGGAACGTCGTGCGGTGATTGAATCGCGGGGGTTTTCACCGCACGCAGTCTACGGTTGTCCCGCCTGGGGTACGCTCCGTCCAGTTTTGCAATCGAGGGGACGTGATGTCACGCGAAGTGCCGACCCGGATATTCCGCAGTGAAGAGGAGTTGTCCCGCCTGCCGGCGTCGGACCGGATTCGCTATCGGCTCGTGGGTGCGCAGTCGCGCTACCACGCCAACGACAACATTGCAGAGTTCATCCGCAACGGCGAGCTCGATGAACTGCGCGCCGAAGTCGAGGTGAGGATGCAGGAGGTCCTGCATGCACTGGTGATCGACACGCAAGGCGACCACAACACGCAGGAGACGGCCAGGCGCGTCGCGAAGATGTTCGTCAACGAGGTGTTCAGCGGGCGCTACCAGCCGATGCCTGCGGTGACCGAGTTTCCGAACGTGGCGCGCCTGAACGAGTTGATGATCGTCGGGCCGATCAAGGTGCGGAGCGCGTGCTCGCACCACCTGTGCCCGATCATGGGCAAGGTGTGGATCGGCATCTTGCCGAACCAGGACTCGAACCTGATCGGCCTGTCAAAGTACGCGCGCATCTGCGACTGGATCATGAGTCGCCCGCAAATTCAGGAAGAGGCAGTGAAGATGCTGGCCGACGAGCTGCAGGAGCGCGTCAAGCCCGATGGTCTGGCGATCGTGATGGAGGCCGACCACTTCTGCATGCATTGGCGCGGCGTGAAAGACGACGGCGCGATGATGACGAACAGCGTCATGCACGGCGCGTTCCTGGAAAATCCGACCTTGCGACGCGAGTTCCTTTCGCTGCTGAGCAGGAAAGACTGAGTCCGCGCGCAAGGGCCCGCAATAGGCCTTGCAGCTGACGAAGGCCTCGGCGCCATACGAGCGACCAGGCTGAGCGCCCTGGAAACGGCGGTGCAGTTCAGGCGCTGAACAAGTCTTCACCCAGGCTCTTGGGCACGTTCAGCCCGAGGTGCCGGTACGCCGCGAGCGTGGCCACGCGGCCGCGCGGCGTGCGCTGCAAGTAGCCCTGCTGGATGAGGAACGGCTCGATCACGTCTTCGATCGTGTCGCGCTCTTCGCCGATCGCCGCGGCCACATTGTCCAGGCCCACCGGCCCGCCGTCGAAACGGTGGATCACGGCCTCCAGCAGCTTGCGGTCCATCACGTCCAGGCCCTGCGGGTCGACGTCGAGCATTACCAGGGCCTTGTCGGCGACACTCTTGTCGATGCTGCCGTTGCCTTTCACATCGGCGTAGTCGCGCACGCGGCGCAGCAGCCGGTTCGCGATGCGCGGTGTTCCGCGCGAGCGGCGTGCGATCTCGAACACGCCCTCCACATCGGTGTCTACCTTCAACAAGCCCGCAGAGCGCTTCACGATGCGCGCCAGCTCTTCAGCCGTATAGAACTCCAGCCGCGTGACGATGCCAAAGCGGTCGCGCAGCGGATTCGTCAGCATGCCGGCGCGCGTCGTCGCGCCGACGAGCGTGAACGGCTGCAGATCGAGTTTGATCGAGCGCGCCGCCGGGCCTTCGCCGA
>JANNKM010000303.1:0-19472 GCA_031396305.1 Rhizobacter sp. | reverse complement strand
GGCGGAATTATCACGCAGCGCGAGCACGCCGCGGCGGAATTCGCCGGCAGGCTTGACGATCGCCGTCGGCCCGCACCAGCTTCGACCTTATCGAGGCAGGTGCGCAGCTTGTGCGCGCAGCGCGCGCTGGGCACAGCCGCTGACGCGACTGCCACCGCCCGCGGCGGTATGTCCCAGTCCAATCAAAGATTGTCCAGGTACGTGCGCAGTTTGTCTGAGCGGCTCGGGTGCTTGAGCTTGCGTATCGCCTTGGCCTCGATCTGGCGGATCCGCTCACGTGTGACATCGAACTGCTTGCCAACCTCTTCAAGCGTGTGGTCGGTCGACATTTCGATGCCGAAGCGCATGCGCAGCACCTTCTCTTCGCGCGGCGTGAGCGAGTCCAGAATATCCTTCACCACGTCGCGCAGGCCGGCCTGCATCGCGGCCTCGATCGGTGCGGTATTGTTCGTGTCCTCGATGAAGTCCCCCAGGTGCGAATCGTCGTCGTCGCCGATGGGTGTTTCCATCGAAATCGGCTCCTTGGCGATCTTCATGATCTTGCGGATCTTGTCCTCGGGGATCTCCATCTTCTCGGCCAAGGTCGGCGCGTCGGGCTCGTAGCCGAACTCCTGCAAATGCTGGCGCGAGATGCGGTTCATCTTGTTGATGGTCTCGATCATGTGCACCGGGATGCGGATGGTGCGCGCCTGGTCGGCGATCGAGCGTGTGATGGCCTGGCGGATCCACCAGGTGGCGTAAGTCGAAAACTTGTAGCCGCGGCGGTATTCGAACTTGTCGACGGCCTTCATCAGGCCGATGTTGCCTTCCTGGATGAGGTCAAGGAACTGCAAGCCGCGGTTGGTGTACTTCTTCGCGATCGAGATCACCAGGCGCAGGTTGGCTTCGATCATCTCCTTCTTCGCGTCGCGCGACGACTTCTCGCCTTCGTTCATGCGCTTGTTGATCTTCTTCAGGTCTTCCAGCGGTACCACGGCACGGGCCTGCTGGTCGGTGAGCTTCTTCTGCAGTTCCTGCACGGCGGGCAGGTTGCGCGCCAGGATGTTGCTGTAAGACTTGGCGCTGGCGACTTCCTTCTCGGCCCATTTCAGGTTCAGCGAGTTGGAAGGGAAGTTCTTGATGAAGTATTCCTGCGGCATGCCGCACTTGTCGACCAGGATCTTGCGCAACTCGCGTTCATAGCGGCGCACATCGTCCACCTGCGAGCGCAGGATGCCGCAGAGTTTCTCGATCGTCTTGACGGTGAATCGGATCGTCATCAGCTCGGTGCTGATCGCGAGCTGGGCCTTGTTGTAGGGCGCGGATTGATAGCCGTCTTTCTCGAAGGCCCTGCGCATTTTCTCGAAGTTGATGCGCAGGCTGTCAAACCTGACCAGCGCCGAGGCCTTCATCTCCTCGAGCTTCTTCGTGAGCGCCTTGCTGCCGCCTTGACCGTCGTCGTCGTCTTCGTCGAAGAAATCGACATCTTCCTCGGCAACGTAGTCGTCCGCTTCGTCTTCCGAGACGAAGCCGTCGACGACTTCGGAAATCTTCATGTCGCCGCTGGCGATGCGGTCGGCGTAGGTCAGCAGTTCCGCGATCGTTGTCGGCGAGGCGCTGATGGCCAGCATCATGGCCTGCAGACCGCCTTCGATGCGCTTGGCGATCTCGATTTCACCTTCGCGGGTGAGCAACTCGACCGTGCCCATTTCGCGCATGTACATGCGCACCGGGTCGGTGGTGCGGCCGAATTCGGAATCCACCGTGGACAGCGCAGCTTCCGCCGCCTCTTCGGCTTCTTCTTCCGTCGCGGTGGTGGTGCCTCCACCGGCGATCAGCAGCGTGGCCGCATCGGGCGCCTGCTCATACACGGCGATTCCCATGTCGTTGAGCATCGAGACGATGGCCTCGAGGATCTCGTTGTCCACCAGCTTTTCTGGCAGGTGGTCGTTGATTTCCTGATGCGTGAGGAAGCCGCGTGTCTTCCCCATCTTGATGAGGATCTTCAGCTCCTGCCGGCGCTTGGCGACTTCCTCTTCGGTCAGCGCAGTTTCGTCCAGGCCGAACTCGCGCATCAGCGCACGCTCCTTGGCGCGCGAAACCTTCATGCGCAAGGGCTTGGCCTTGGCTCCTGCGTCGACGACCGGCTCGCCTTCGAGGTCGGCTTCCAGGTCGGACAGGTCGATTTCAGCGTCTTCGCCGGGTTTGGACTTTTCGTCCACCTTGCCTTTGCCGCGTGCAGGCTTGCCTTTGGCGGACTCGGGCGCCGCCTTGCCGGCTTTCGCTTGAGGTTTAGCGGGGATCTTCACGGGCACCTTGACTGGGGGTGCCTTGGCTCCTGGCTTGACTTTCTTTTCATCACCCGCGGCGCTGCCCGCCTTCGCTGGCTTGCCGCTCTTTGCCGCAGGGGCGGACGGTTTGGCAACCTTTGCCGGAGCGCTCTTTTTTGCAGTCATGCAATTCCTTGAAGTATTGGGGCCGCCGGCGCGCAGCGCTCGTGGCCGGCACGGCCGCGACGGGCATTTCGGCCTGACGCAAATCCGACAGCGGGGCGGTGAGTGGGTTGCCGACGCCGCGGCCCTCAGTCAGGATCAGCCTGCCGCCAGGGGCTGCGAATATGGGAACCTACAATTATAACTTCCCGAGTTCACAAGTCAGGGCACGGATGCCGCGAATTGGGCCTTGAGGTGCGCGCGAAGGATCATCAGGTGCCGACTTCGCTGCTGTGCGTCGAGCGAAAGGGTACCTGACTCGAACAGCTGTTTCAGTTCGTCTTCTACAACCTGCAAGCGCATGCGATCCACGACCAGGCGCAACTCGCGCTCGAAGTCCATTGCCGAATCGGGCTCCTGAAAGTCGGAGATTCGGGTCAATACCTCCTGGCCGTTGCCGGGGGCGGCACTGGCGCGCAGCTCCTCCAGGTAGGCGGCGCAGTTCAGGGGGCCGTGGTCCAGCAGGATCTGCTCGAACGCGCCGAACAGCAATCCATAGGGCGCGGCTTGCTGGGCCAGCATGTCGTGGGCCTCGCTGTCCAGCGCCGTCCAGAGCTCGCAGCGATGCAACAGCAGCCACAGAGCGCGGTCCAGCAGCGTCGGCGTGCCGCGGCTGAGCCGCTTGTTCAAGCGCAGCGGCGCGCGGATCGGCGCGGACAGCGCGGCGGCCGCAGGGGCGCGCGCGGTGCCGGTGGTTTGCCAAAGGCCCAGCAGCTCCGCGCTCTCAAGGCGCGCGTTCGTCGCCAACTCGCCGAGCATCTGCAGTTTCAGCGCGCCTTCGGGCAATGCCGACCAATACGGCCTGGCGTTGGCGAGGAAGCGTGCCCGGCCTTCTGCGGTATCGAGTGCGCAGCCGATTTCGGCAGCTTCGATCAGCTGCCGGGACAGTGGGACGGCTTGCGCAATGCAGGTCTCGAACGCCGTACCGCCGAATTCGCGCACGTAGCTGTCGGGGTCGTGCTCGGCGGGGAGGAACAGGAACTTGATGCTGCGCGCGGGTTGCGCGTGCGGCAGGCTGGCTTCCATGGCCCGCAGCGCGGCGCGGCGCCCGGCGGCGTCGCCGTCGAAGCTGAAGACGATCGACTCCGTGAAGCGAAACAGCTTCTGCACGTGTTCCGGCGTGCACGCTGTGCCCAACGTGGCCACGGCATTGGCAAACCCCATCTGCGTGAGAGCCACCACGTCCATGTATCCTTCGACCACCAAGGCGTAGCCGCGCTCGCGCAAGGCGGTACGCGCCTCGAACAGGCCGTACAATTCGCGGCCCTTGCTGAACAGCGGGGTTTCGGGTGAGTTGAGGTATTTGGGCTTGCCACGGTCGAGCACGCGGCCGCCGAAACCGATGACGTCGCCTTGCACCGATCGGATCGGAAACATGATTCGATCGCGGAAGCGGTCGTAGCGCTTGCGTTCGGTGCGCTCACTCGAATCGGCAGATTCGGAGGCTGCGGGCGTGGAAATCACCATCCCGCTTTCTTCGAGCCGCGGGTCGTCGTAGTTCTCGAACGCGTTCGCCAGGCCGCGCCAGCCGTCGGGCGCGTAGCCGATGCCGAACTGCGCCGCGACTTCGCCTGTCAGGCCGCGCTGCTTGAGATATTCGACTGCGCGTGCGTTGCCCTTGAGCTGGGTGCGGTAGAAATCCGCTGCCTGACTCAGCAGGTCAGCGAGGGTCTGGCGGTGTTGCTTGAGTGCCTGGGCGCGCTCGCGATCGGCGGGCGAAGCATCGTCGTCGGGAATGCGCAGCCCCAGTTGCTGCGCCAGATCCTCCACCGCTTCGCGAAAGCCCGAGCCGGTGTATTCCATCAAGAAGCTGATGGCGTTGCCGTTGGCGCCACAGCCGAAACAGTGATAGAACTGCTTGCTTGGGCTGACGGTGAAGCTTGGTGACTTCTCGGCGTGGAACGGACACAGGCCCGACAGATTGGCGCCGTTCTTCTTCAACTGCACGTGGCGTCCCACCACCTCGACGATGTCGACGCGCGCCAGAAGGTCCTGGAGGAAGGTGGGTGGAATCATCGGGACCGGCTTGCCTGAGTCTGAAACGCCGGCAACCGCCGACGACGCACACACTCTAGTCGATGAGCGGTACGGCGAGCGTGGAGATGCCGTTGAAGTTGCGTATCCACGTTGCCACTTCGACAGCGGGCATCGGCGGGGCGATGCCGTTGCCCTGGCCGATGTCGCAGCCGATTTCGATCAGCCGCTGCGCTTGTTCCAGCGTGTCCACGCCTTCGGCGACAACGCTGCAACCGAAGGTCTCCGACAACCCGATCACGCCCTCGACAATCGCCAGGTCGTGCCGGTCGTTGAGCATGTTGATGACAAACGAGCGGTAGATCTTGAGCATGTCCAGCGGCAGGCGCTTCAGGTACGTCAACGTTGAATAACCCGTACCAAAGTCGTCGAGCGCGAAGCGCACGCCGAGTGCGCGGCACTCCTGCATCAGATCACAGGTGAAGTCGACGTCGGCCAGCGCCGTGGTCTCCAGGATTTCGATCACCAACCGGTCAGCGACGGGGGTGCCTTGTTGCGCCAAGAGCATCGCCAGGTGCCGGGCGAAGTTGGGCTCTTGGAGGTGGCGCGCCGAGACGTTGACGCTCACCGTCAGGTCTAACCCCTTGCTCTGCCACTTCGCGAGTTGCTCGATGCCGCGCTGCAAGACCCAGTTGCCGACGCTGACGGCCAGGTCCGTGTGTTCGATCAGCGGCAGGAACTGCCCCGGCAAGAGCATGCCCTGTTCAGGATGGTTCCAGCGCAGCAAGGCCTCGACGCCGACGACGCTGCCGTCGCGCATGTCGACCTTGGGCTGGAAGTAAAGGCAAAGCTCATCCGCATCAAGTGCGTCCTGCACCCGGCCCAAGGCGACGAACCGCGCCTCGGTACGGCGGTCGTGCTCCGCGTCAAAGAACTGGTAGCCGTTGCGACCGGCCTGTTTTGCGCCGTACATCGCGTGATCGGCGTGGCGCAGCAGGGTCTCGGCATCGGCCTGGTCGAATGGGTAGACCGTGGCCCCGATGCTGGCGGTGATATAGACCGGCGCCTCGCTCGCATCGAGCGCAAACGGCAAATGCACCTGGCGCAGCATGCGCTCCACCGCCAGCCGGCTCTCCTCCAGCGTGGCGGTACGAAGCAGCAGCACGAATTCGTCGCCGCCGATGCGTGCCACGAGGTCGTCGCCGCTCGCACGCGTTCTCAGCGACCGGCGCAGCCGCTCGGCGAGCTTGACCAGGAGTTGGTCGCCCGCATGGTGGCCGAACTGGTCATTGACAGGTTTGAAGTAGTCGAGGTCGAGGAAGCACAGCGTGAGCAAGGTGCCGTCGCGCTCGCAGCTCACCAGTGCCTGCATGAGGATCTGGGTCAGCCTGACGCGGTTCGGCAAGCCCGTCAGTTCGTCGTAGTGGGCCTGGCGGCGCAACTGTTCAATCTGCTGCGTGGCCTGCGTGGTGTCGGAAAACGCCAGGACATGGTTTTTCACCTCTCCCGCCTCGTTTCGGACGACGGTCGCGGCCACTTGCAGCGTGCAATGCTCGCCACCGCGGCGCTGCTGGAAGATCTCGCCTCGCCACGAGGCACCGGAGTCCAGCTTGGAACGTATCGTCAGCGGTGGTTCCGCTTCGTCAGCACCGTGCTGAGCTTGCCTCAGCAGCGCCGGCACGGTTCCGAGCGTTTCCTCGCGCGAATGCCCCGTGATCTCGCAGTACATCGGGTTGACGTCGACGACGCGATGGGCCGCGTCGGTGATGAGCAGACCCTCGTGAAGGTTTGCAAACAGGCTTTGCGCGAGCTTATGGCGTTCGCGCGCCAGCTGCGCCTCGCTCAGGTCCCGAGCCGTGCACAGCACGGCGCGCGGCTGACCGAGGAAACGTCGCGCGGAGACGATGGCGTTGAATTCGAGCGGTATCCAGCGCCCGTCATCGTGCAGCATGCGGCTCTCGAACCGGCGTGGCGCCGGGCCCGAACTGAGCAACGATTCAAACGCAAGTTGAGTGCTGCTCAGGTCTTGCGGATGGATGAGGGCCCAGAAAGACTCGATCGTTCCGTCAAAGCCGCGTTCGTCCAAGCCCAGCATGTCTAGCCAAAGTGGCGACATCTGGAGCGTCGACTTGTGCAGGACCCATGTCGCGTGACCCAGGCCTGAGGCCTGCAGCGCCAGGCTCCATGCCGGTGTGCGGCGCGACCGCCGCGGCAGAAGACCCGTGACCCATTGCGGCGCGAGGCCAAGCAGCCGCCGCCAGCGCATCGTGTCGCCCGGTGCATCGGGAACTGCCGTTTTCGGGTTCGATGGAGCGTTGGGCACGGGGAATCTTAAGGTTACGGGCACCGATTTCGACTGTACGAGAAATCAGTGCGTACTTCGCGAATTCACAGGCGCGTGCCCCGCGACCCAGGGGCGGGGCATGGCCCGCTGCCGCAACAACCTGTTCGCCGAGCTGAAGCATGGGGCGCCGTGGTACGACCGCGTCGATCAGACCGCGAAGTCCTCAATCTTGCGCCCGGAGGCCAGAGCCGCCTTGAGCCAGTTCGGTCGCAGCCCGCGCCCGCTCCAGGTGTCTCCCGTGGCCGCGTTGCGGTACTTGACGGCCACTTTCCCGCCCGATCGCGCTCCACCTTTCTTCGCCGGCCCTTTCGAACTCAGGTCGGCTGCGGTCAAACCATATTCCGACATCAGCGCTCGAACTTGGGCAATGGCCTGCGATCTGGCCTGTTTCTTGGTGCTCTCAATTTCCTTGTCGAGTGCTTCTTTCTGCGCGAGGAGTTCGTTCAGCGTGGCCATGAAGCATTTCCCTTTTGTCAGTTCAAATTCGTCGCCCGGGTAAGGCCTGATGCATTCTAGGCGCACGCAAAGTGCTATTCAGTCCTATTTGTAGCCGACCCGATCGAGCATTTGCTGCACCTTGACTTGATTCATGCCGATGATCGATACAGAAATCGGATCTGCCTTGAAAGGACCGAATGATTCGAGCGCTGGATTCGATGGCTTGATATTGACGGCGGGCCACTCGTTGTTTCCGTCGGCGAAATAGAGCTGTGCCTTGTCGCTCGCCAGATACTCGATGAACTTCACCGCAGCGTCACGGTGGGGTGCTGATCGTGCCACCGCGGCGCCGGCGACATTGACGTGCGTACCCCAGGACAGCTGATTCGGGAAGCTGACTGCGATGCGCTGCATGGCGCTGCGGTCGCCGGGTTTGTCCGAGCGCATCAGCCGTGCCAGATAGTAGGTATTGCTCAGCGCGATTTGGCATTCGCCGCTGGCCACCGCCATGATCTGATCAGTGTCGCCCCCCTTAGGCGAGCGCGCCATGTTGGCTACCAATCCTTTCAGCCACGCTTCTGTTTCCGACGGTCCGAGGCGCTCCAATACCGCACCGAACAGCGATAAATTGTACGGATGCGATCCCGAGCGCGTGCAGACCTTGCCTTTGTTCTTGGCGTCAGCGAGTTTCTCGTACGTGTCCACATCACTCGGCTGAACAGTTTGCCTGTTGTAGACGATTACTCGAGCGCGTGTGGAAAGCCCAAACCATAAAGGGCCCTCGCCCGAGTCTTTTCCGCGCAAGTTCTCAGGTATGCGTGAGGCCAGCACGGGCGAACGCACTGGCTGAAACAAGCCATCCACCTCGGCGCGCCACAACCGTGCAGCGTCGACCAGCAAGATGACGTCGGCCGGGCTCGAACTGCCTTCACTTCGCAATCTGGCGAGGATTCCCGCGTCGTCGGCGTCGACGCGGTTGATGCGAATTCCGGTGGCACGCGTGAACCCGTCGTACAGCGCCTCATCAGTCTGGTAGTGGCGGGCCGAATAGAGATTCAGCTGCTGCGCGCTTGCCACGGATGTGGCTGCGCTCAGCGCGATCAGCAGCGAAAGGACACGGTGAAGCATGAGAAACCCCTTGGCATTGAGCAATGCCAGGAAGTTTAACTGCAAATGCGAATCGTTCTCAATATCATTGACGCCGGTTCACGGGGTCGGCGGGACGTAGCCTGCCGGCTTGTCCGCGTCGCCTTCGGCGAACAGAAACAACTCCATTTGCCGCGCCAGGTACTGGCGGGCACGCTGGTCGGCCAGATTCAGGCGGTTTTCGTTGACCAACATCGTCTGATGCTTCATCCAGAGCTGCCACGCCTCCTTGCTGATCTGGCTGTAGATGCGCTTTCCCAGATCACCTGGGTAGGGCGCGTAATCCAGGCCCTCGGCTTCCTTCTTCAGATGTGCACATTGAATGACGCGGGCCATTGCCGTTCTCCTGGTGTCATGGTGTCGGGGGTCGTGTTGCCAGCACTGTAGCGCCTGCCCGCAGCAATGCGCTGCGTCGCTGCGAACGGGCTCCTTACACGAGCTTCTTCACGAGCACTTGAGAGCGCCGATCCCAGTTGTACTTGCGCTTGCGAGCTTCGGGCAACCACTCGGGGTCGACCTGCTCGAAGCCGCGCTTGATGAACCAGTGCATGGTTCGCGTGCTGAGCACGAACAGGGACGCGAGTCCCATCGACTTCGCGCGCTGCTCGATGCGCTTCAAGATGCGCTCGCCATCGCCTTGTCCCTGTACGTCTGGCGACACCGTGAGTGCAGCCATTTCCGCGGTTTGCGCCTCGGCGTAGGGGTAGAGCGCGGCGCAGCCGAAAATCACGCCGTCGTGTTCGATCACCGAGTAGTGCCCGATGTCGCGCTCGATCTCCGTGCGATCGCGCTTGACCAGCGTGCCGTCGCGCTCGAACGGTTCGATCAACTGCAGGATGCCGCCGATGTCGTCGGCCGTCGCTTCGCGCAGGCTCTCCAGCTTCTCATCGACAACCATCGTGCCGATGCCGTCGTGCGTGAACACTTCCATCAGGATCGAGCCGTCCACGGCGAACGGCAGGATGTGCGAGCGCTCAACGCCATCCCGGCACGCCTTGACGCAGTGGCGCAGGTAGAACGCGGTGTCGGTGGGCAGCAACGGGGTGGGCAGGCTGGCCAGCAGCCGCTCGGCGTCCGCCAGCGCAAGTTCGGTGTCGATGCGGCTGTCCGGGTCGTCCTGCACTTCGCGAATGCCGTCGGTCTCCGTGACGAAGAGCAACTTGTCGGCGCGAAGCGCGATCGCCGTGCTCGTGGCCACGTCTTCCATTGTCAGGTTGAACGCTTCACCGGTTGGCGAAAAACCGAAGGGCGATAGCAGCACCATCGCCCCTGTGTCCATCGAACGGCGGATCGCCGCACCATCGACGCGGCGTACCACGCCGCTGTGCATGAAATTCACGCCATCGACGATTCCCACCGGTTGCGCCGTCAGGAAGTTTCCCGACACCACGCGAACTGTCGCATTGGCCATCGGCGTATTTGGCAAGCCCTGCGAGAAAGCGGCCTCGATCTCGAAGCGCAATTGCCCGGCGGCCTCTTGGGCACAGTCCAGTGCCACGGCATCGGTGATGCGCTGGCCCAGATGGAAACGCGACTCATGGCCCTTCGCTTTCAACTGTTCGTTCACCTGCGGGCGAAAGCCATGCACGAGCACGAGCTTGATGCCCATTGCCCAAAGAATGGCAAGGTCTTGTGCGAACGGGTTCAAGCGCCCCGCGGCAATCAGCTCTCCGGCAACAGCGACGACGAAGGTCTTGCCGCGGTAGGCGTGAATGTGCGGCGCGACCGCGCGAAACCACGGGACAAAGGTATGGGGGAAGACGAGGCTCATGCAGGTTGGGTCGCAGCGGCTCGATTCTGCCCCAGCGTGCCGCGCCCCGGCCCGATGCGCAGCCCAGCGCCTGCCAGCAGCGCATGGCGTCCCCGATAATTCGCGCCCAGTGAGCCCACCCACCCAAGTACCCTCGCGGCCAGCGCGCCCGGCCACGACCGCAGCGCCGCATCCCTTACCCCGCATCACGTTTCCCGAGTCGTTACCGGTGTCGGGCCGACGCGACGAGATCGCGCGCGCCATCCAGGCGCACCAATTGGTCATCGTTTGCGGCGAAACCGGATCCGGCAAGACGACGCAATTGCCGAAGATCGCGCTCACGCTCGGGCGTGGCCTGGGCGCCGGAGGAAGTGGCCTGATCGGCCACACCCAGCCGCGCCGCATCGCTGCGTCCAGCGTCGCCAAACGCATCGCCCAGGAATTGAATTCAGCGCTGGGTGAGGTCGTGGGCTTCAAAGTGCGATTTCAGGACCGGATCCAGAGCGGTGCGTCGATCAAGCTGATGACCGACGGCATCTTGCTCGCCGAGACCCAGGGCGACCCGCTGCTTCGACGCTATGACACGCTCATCATCGACGAAGCCCATGAGCGCAGCTTGAACATCGACTTCCTGCTCGGCTATTTGCGCCGCATCCTGCCGCAGCGGCCGGACCTGAAAGTGATCGTCACGTCAGCGACGATCGACGCAGACCGCTTTGCGCGCCACTTTGCAGGCAGCGACGGCCCGGCACCGGTGATCCAGGTATCGGGCCGCATGTTCCCGGTCGAGCAGCGCTGGCGGCCTTTCGAAGACAGCCGCGACTACGACCTGAACCACGCGATCGCCGACGCGGTGGACGAACTCTGGCGCGAGGGCCCAGGCGACGTGCTCGTGTTCCTGCCCGGCGAGCGCGAGATTCGCGACGCCGCCGAGCACCTTCGCAATCATCACCCGCCGGGGGTGGACGTCTTACCGTTGTTCGCGCGCCTGAGCCAGGCCGAACAGGACCGTGTGTTCGAGCCGCACGGCGCGCCGCGCATCGTGCTGGCGACAAACGTCGCCGAAACCTCGCTCACCGTGCCCGGCATCCGCTACGTGGTGGACGCCGGCACCGCGCGCGTGAAACGCTACAGCTTTCGCAACAAGATCGAGCAATTGCTGATCGAGCCCACCAGCCAGGCTGCGGCGAACCAGCGCGCCGGGCGTTGCGGACGGGTGAGCGACGGCATCTGCATCCGCCTGTACGACGAAAAGGAATTCGCCGCGCGGCCGCCATTCACCGACCCGGAAATCCTGCGCTCGTCGCTGGCCGGTGTAATTCTGCGCATGAAGGCGCTCAAGCTCGGCGACGTCGAGGACTTTCCCTTTCTGGAGGCACCGCCGCGCCGGGCGATTGCCGACGGTTATCAGTTGCTCGCCGAACTCGGCGCGACCGACGAGGCGAATCAACTCACGCCCATCGGCTGGGAGTTGACCAAGCTGCCGCTCGATCCGCGCGTGGGCCGCATGATCATCGAAGCGCGCCAGCGCAATGCCCTGACGGAAGTTCTGGTGCTCGCCAGCGCCTTCAGCGTGCAGGACGTGCGCGATCGCCCGCTCGAACACAGCCAAGCCGCTGACAACGCACACAAGAAGTTCGATGACGAGCGCAGCGAATTTCTGGGTGACCTGAAACTCTGGCGCTGGCTGGAGGCGACCCGCGGCGCGCAGGGCGGTGCGCCGGGCGACGGCGCGGTGGCTGGGGTGGTGCAGGACGCGCCCAGCGCGACCCCGAAACTCTCTGCGCGCAAGCAAGAGCAGTTGCTGCGCGAGAACTTTCTGTCGCCGCGGCGTGTGCGCGAATGGCGTGACTTGTATTCGCAGCTGCACACCGTGGTTGCGGAACACGGCTGGCGCCTGAATCAGACGCCAGCGACCTACGAACAACTGCACTTGTCGATGCTCGCGGGCCTGCTGGGCAACATCGGCTGCAAGAGCGACGACGACGAGTGGTACCTGGGTGCGCGCGGAATTCGTTTCTACCGTCATCCGGGCGCGAACCTGTCGAAGAAGCCGGGGCGCTGGATCGTTGCCGCCGAACTGGTGGAGACGACGCGCCTGTACGGCCGCGGCATCGCCGCCATCGAGCCCCAATGGCTGCCCGACATCGCGGCGCATGTGCTGAAAAAACAGTTGTTGGAGCCGCACTGGGAGAAGAAAGCGGCGGAGGTGATCGCACTGGAGCGCGCCACGCTGTATGGCATCGTCATCTACAGCAACCGGCGCGTCAACTTCGGCGGCGTCGATCCCGTCGCGGCGCGCGAGCACTTCATTCGCGAGGCGCTGGTCGCGGGCGACTGGGAGACACGCCTGCCGTTCATCGCCGCGAACCGCAAACTGATCGCGCAAGTGCAGGAACTTGAACACAAGGCGCGGCGCCAGGACGTTCTGGTCGACGACGAAATCATCCATGCGTTCTACGACCAGCACCTGCCGCCCGACGTGTGCAGCGGTGCCACGCTGGAGCGCTGGTACCGGCAGGAGTCGAAGACGAATCCGACGCTGCTGCAGCTGACGCGCGAAGAGTTGATGCGCCACGAGGCCGCAGGCATTACGAGTGCCGCCTACCCCCGCATGCTGCGCCTGGGAGGCGTCGACTGCGCAGCCACCTATTTGCACGACCCCGGCGACGCGCATGACGGCTTGACGGTCACGTTGCCGATCTATGGCCTGAACCAGGTCGTTGAGGACCGCTGCGACTGGCTGGTGCCGGGAATGTTGGCCGACAAGGTGCTGGCATTGCTCAAGACCTTGCCGCAACGGCCACGCTCACGCCTGATGCCCCTGGCGCAGAGCGTGGCCGATTTCCTCGCGAAAGCCGAGTTCGCGCAAGGCAACCTGCTCGACGTGCTTGTCGCCGATATTCGCGAACGCACGCAATTGGAGGTGCGGCGGGCCGACTTCAAACTCGAGCAGATGCCCACCCACCTGTCGATGAATTTTCGCGTTGTCGATGAGCACGGCCGCCAACTCGGCGCGGGCCGAAACCTCGCAGCGCTGAAGGCCGAGCTGGGCGGCAAGGCGCGCTCGGCGTTTCAGGCGCTGGCCGCGCTCTCAAGTGAATGTGGCTTTGCCACTTTACTTGAACCCCCGCGGGGGGCGGGCCGGGCTGGCCCGGCCCGGGGGGTGCTCAGGTTGCCTGCATCGACTGGCGCGCCCGGCGCCGATGCACGCCAACCGACGCCGCCGAACTCGGGCGGCGCGCCAGCGCGCGACGCCGCGCCGCGAGCTGCTGCGCCTGCGGCGGTGTCCGTGCCTGCACGCCACGTCGACTGGAGTTTCGGCACCCTGCCGGAACTGATGGAAGTGCGCCGTGGCGACCAGGTTCTGGTGGGCTTCCCGGCGCTGATCGACAAGCTGACGCATGTCGAAATCGAGGTCTTTGATGAACCCGAGGTGGCATCCAGCCAGCATCGTGCCGGGTTGCGTCGCCTCGTCATGTTGCAACTGAGCGATGCACTGAAGTATCTTGCGAAGAACATTCCCGACCTGCAGCGCATGTCCGTGGGTTACATGGCCTTGGGAAGCTGCGACGAGCTGCGCGAGCAGATCGTCGAAGCCGCGCTCGACCGCGCCTTTCTGGGCGAACCCTGGCCGACCGATCGCCAAGAGTTCATGCGCAGGATCGATGAGGGGCGCTCCCGCCTGAACCTGATCGCCGGTGAAGTGGCGCGCGCCTGTTCCGTCGTTTTGGCGGAATACGCCAGCGCCACGCGCAAATTGCGCGACGCACGCCCCAGCAAGAGCGCCGCCGACGACATCACGGCGCAACTGGCGCGGCTCGTGTGCAAAAGCTTCGTCGTCTCGACTCCGTGGGCGCAACTCGGACACCTGCCGCGCTACCTGAAGGCGATCGTGATGCGCCTGGACAAGCTGCGCACCGATCCGGCGCGCGACGCACGCCTGGCGGCGCAGATTCAACCCCTGGAGCAGGCCTACCAGCGACTGCGCGCGCAGCGCAAGGGCAAGGCCGATGCGCGACTCGACGAACTTCGCTGGCAACTGGAGGAACTTCGCGTCGGCCTGTTCGCGCAGGAGTTGCGAACCGCGCAGCCCGTCAGCGTGAAGCGCCTCGAAAAAATCCTGCAGCAGGTGGCGCAATAGCGTCGTCGGCTGAACTGCCGGTTCAACCCAATTCGCAACTTCATTCAACCATGGCCACCTCAAGTTTGCTCGCGCTGATCGACGACATCGCGACCGTGCTCGACGACGTGGCGATCTTGACCAAGGTCGCAGCGAAAAAGACCGCGGGCGTGCTCGGCGACGACCTGGCGCTGAATGCACAGCAAGTTGCTGGCGTCAGCGCGGATCGCGAGCTTCCGGTGGTCTGGGCCGTCGCCAAGGGCAGCGCCCTGAACAAGGTCATCCTGGTGCCCGCCGCGCTGGCGATCAGTGCCTTTGCACCTTGGGCGGTGACGCCGCTGTTGATGCTCGGCGGCCTGTTCTTGTGCTTTGAGGGGTTCGAGAAGCTCGCGCACCGCTGGACGCACCGTGGCACGCAGGACGCCGACAAACATCGTCAACTGCTCGAAGCGCTCAGCGATCCGAAAGTGGACCTGGTGGCCTTCGAGGCAGAAAAAATCAAAGGCGCGATTCGCACTGATCTCGTTCTGTCGGCGGAAATCGTCGCAATCACCTTGGGTGCCGTGGCTGGCACGTCCTTCCTCACGCAACTGGGCGTGCTGGTTGTCGTCGCGGCACTGATGACAGTCGGGGTGTACGGTTTCGTCGCGGGCATCGTCAAGCTCGACGATCTCGGCCTGCACCTGAGCCGCAGCGGGGCCGGTAGCGCCTGGGGTCGGTTTCGTCGCAGCATCGGCGGCGCGATCCTGCGCGCGGCGCCGCTGCTGATGAAGTTCTTGTCAGTCGCGGGAACCGCGGCGATGTTCCTGGTGGGGGGTGGGATCCTGATGCATGGTCTGCCGTTCTTGCACCACTGGCTGGCTTCACTTGTTCCAACTGCGGCGTCGGCCAGCGCCACTCAGGCCGTTCTGCAGACCGTTGTCTCGGCCTTGTTGGATGCGCTCCTGGGTGTGTTGGCCGGTGCGTTGGCGCTGGCCGCAGTGGCCGGGTTCAAACGCGCCAGGGCGTCGAGGAAGAACGCCGGCGGCGCATGAGCGGCCCTCGGCGATGTAATCGCCGAAACCGGATCTCATTCAATGGTCTGTGCGCTGTACGGCGGGCACGGAGAGTTCGCGCCCAACAACGGCGCGAGCGTACAAGTAGTTGGTCCTGGCCCGATCGCTCAAGGCGTCTATGTTCACTTGCCCGGATGCGTCGCAGGGAAACGAATACGCTCGGCCCTCGTCGAACAGCGACTTGAAGCGCAGTTCGTAGGCGGCGTTGCGGGCGGCTGGGGTCGAATCATGCATGGTGCTTGCTCCGAAGTTGCGCATTGCGGTGTTCCTTGCACTGAGCGTAGGCGCCGATGAACGTCCAAACTATGCCGCGATCGCGGGGGTGGGTAGCGCGCTGCGTGACTACGTTGACGTTTTGCATCCCCCCTGGTTAAAGTGCCGTCGTTCGCCACTCGCCCGCTCAGGACTGACAATGGCGCCAACGCAATCCCTTAACTTTTCGGCAAACTTCGAACCGAACATGATCGAAAGAGTCCCGGCCGCCTTGATGCTCGCGGTGTGTCTCGTGATGTTGTTGCGTCTCGTCATGGGTGCAGCGCGGCGCCGCGCGTTCGATGCGCGGCTGCTGGGAGCGTGGGCTTGGACGGTTTCCACCTGGCGGCGCGCATCGCGCTGGCGTTCGAACCGCCGCGATGCCGCCCTGGCAGCGCGCGACGCGATCCGGCGCGCCAGTGCGGCCAGTGCGACTGCCGCCGCCGACGTTCGGCGAGAAGGCAACGTCTACCATCCGCAGGCGTTTCGAGATCCGCGCAAGCCGCATTGATGCAAAGCTTCGCTTCGAATGGACGGCGCAATTGAAATGAACGGATCGCACCCCACGCCCGGCGAAGGCGCTGCCGAACCCGGAGGAATGTCGTAGTGGCAAGGTCCCCGGCGCCCATCAAGACAGCGCTCGGCGCGGACGAGTTGCGCGGCCGCTCGCGCACCCTGGGCCAGCGGCATCGCACCGTGCTGTTGCTGGTGGACGGGCGTCGTTCGATCAACGAGGTGGTCAGCCTGGCGCAGCAGGCCGGCGCCCAGGCCAGCCATTTCGAAGACTTGCTCCGCATGGGCATGGTGGCGATACCCGAGGTCGCGCGTTCCGAACCGGTGCCGCGGCCCGAAACCGGCCCGACAAGTTCCTCATTTTCCTCGACGGCCGGTTCAGCATGGCCTTCCGTGGCGTCGTCGAGTCGCCGCGAGCCCGACCCTGAGCCCTCCAGCCAAGGTGCAGGTCGGGAGCGGCGGTCATCTCAATCAGTACCAGCCTCTTCGGTGTGGATGGACCTGCCTGACAGTGGCAACGGCGCCGAAGGCACTGGCGAGGTTGTTCCTTCGCGCCACCCGCAGGCGCCGCCTGTTGCACCGGCTGTTGCGCCGGCTGTTGCGCCGCCCGTTGCACCGGCTGTTGCACCGGCCCCCGAGCCGGTGGCACGGCGGGTTACGCGGGAGTCCGAGCCCCAACCCCAGCGGCATGCCCAGCGTGAAGCTCGGCGTGAGGCCCCGGCGCCGCGGCGTCGTCCGCCCGCAGCCGCGCCCACGGTGAGCGCGAGACCCGCGCCGCAGCCCCAACACCTGCCGAATCCGGCGGCGCGCAGCGCGCCCGACGCGCCGGTACCACCCCTGTCGATTCGCGATGAAGTTCTTGGCATGGCGGCGGCGCCTGCGCTGGGCGTGCGCCAGCCCCCGAATGAGTCGGAAAGCCAGAAGCTGGAGCGAATCCGCACACTGCTGCAAGAAACCCTGCGCATCGACTCACCAGTGTTCGGCGCACGCATGTTGCTGCGGCTGCGCGAATCGACCACGCGTGATGACTTGATCGATATCGTCTGGGCCATCGAGCGCCACCTGGCCGACACGCGCTACCCGCGCAAGGAAATGCTCAGCCTGCACCGCGCCCGAGAATTGCTCGGCCTGGGAAACACCGTCGTTCCGGACGAATGAGCGCCAGTCGCTGACCCTTGTCAGCGCTTCGTCGTCGCTCCCGCGTCGACCTTCTCGATCTCCTCTGGCGCAAGAAACAGCGCCGGGTCGACCATGGCCCGGTTCAAGCTCACTGACCAATGCAGATGCGGGCCTGTCACGCGCCCGGTGGCACCCACTTCACCGAGCGGGTCGCCGGCTCCGAGCCGGTCTCCCACCTTGACGTGCACTGTGCTCAGGTGGCACAGCATCGTCAGCAAGCCCGAACCATGGTCGAGCCACACCGTCTTGCCGTTGAAGAAGTAGTCGCCCACATCGATGACTCGCCCCGGGGCGGGCGCAACGATCGGCGTTCCCACCGGCGCAGCGATGTCCATTCCGCTGTGCGGGTTGCGCGCCTGCCCGTTGAACACGCGGCGCAAGCCGAACGAACTCGAGCGCGGCCCGGCCACCGGCGAGCGCATGCTCAAGCTCTGCGGAACTGTCTCGCTGAACGTGGCGATCGTCACGGCCTGCTGGGTTCGCTCGCGCTCATAGCGGGCCTGGTTTTCCTTTGACAGGTCCACATGGCCCGGCGCGACCTTGAGGTGTTGCTCCGCGTAGGCCGCGGCGCCCACGTCGAAGCCGATGCGCCTGGTCTTGCCGTGCGCCGCGTCGATGACTTCCACCGACGCGGGCCCAACGGGTGTGGCAAGCGCAATGCCGATCACCGCGCGCCAGCCGTTCGGGTCGCCCATCACCAGAGCGGGCACCTTGCCGTAGGTGACGCGCGGGCGTTCCGGCGCGGGCCCGAGATCCAGAGCGACAACGCCGCCAGGCACCGGGCGCGTCGCGATCTGGGCGCAGGCCAGCGTCGCCGTCGCAAGGCCGAGCAGCAACGCCATCCCCTGGTGCAACGTTGCGCGCGCGCGTGGGTGCGCGCGGCCGCGTGTCAGTCCGATCCCTGTGCAGTGCATGGGACGAATTGTGTTCGATGGACGGAGCCACGGCGACACATGGTTCCGTGGCCCGCGCGAAATCCGAACCAGGTGCGCAGGAATCGTCTTAGGATCGCGCCAGACGCGACCTGGAGCCCGAACCATGAAGCACTGGACATCCCTGGCCTTGTGCATGGTTCTTGGCGCGTGTGCAAGCGCGCCGCCTGCGCCAAGTCCGGACCACCTGCTGGCCGATGAGCTGTTCGCTGCGCCCTCGCAGCGCATCGATGCCGGCGCGGTCTTTGCGATGAGCACCGCGATGCGCGACTACGCCGTCCAGATGGCGCCGTTGCTGCGGTTGCGCGGCATGCAGCAGGGGCTCGTCGATGCCCTGTACACACGCGGCCAGCTCAAGCTCGAATACGACGCGGCCTTGACGCGCAACGCGGCCCAGGCATTCGACGCTCGCGCCGGAAACTGCCTGTCGCTCGTCATCATGACGGCGGCGTTCGCCAAGCATCTGGGCATGCCGGTGCGCTACCAGAGTGTGCTGATCGACCCCACCTGGAGCCGGGAACGCGACCTCTACTTTGCCAGCAGCCACGTCAACCTGAGCCTGGCCAAGCGCCCGAGCGATGCGCGCGTCGGCTTTGACGCGAGCCACCTGCTGACGATCGACTTCCTGCCGGCGCAAGACGTGCGTGGGCACCGCACGCGCGATGTGTCGGAACAGACGATTGTTGCGATGTACATGAACAACCGCGCCGCCGAAGCGCTGGCGCGTGGGCAACTCGACGACGCCTATTGGTGGGCGCGCGAGGCGATCGCGCAAGCGCCCGACTTTCTGCGCAGCGTGAATACGCTGGGCGTGACCTACCTGCGCCATGGCAGCCTGCCGCAAGCGCAGCAGGCCCTGGAGCATGTGCTGGCGCGCGAGCCGAACAATGCGCAGGCCCTGTCAAACCTCACGCATGTGCTGCAAGCGCGAGGCCGCACGCAGGACGCGGCGCGAATCGCCGCGCGGCTCGCGCAGATCGAGCCGTACCCGCCGTTTCACTTCTACAACCTCGGCCGTGCCGCGCTCGATGCGGGCGACGCCCGCAGCGCCAGCGACTGGTTCGCCCGCGAAATCGAGCGTGACGCCTACCACCACGAGTTCCATTTCTGGCGCGCCGTGGCATTGTTCGGCATGGGGCAGACTGAATCCGCCGCGCACCACATGCTGCTCGCCCGGGAATACAGCCCGACACGCACGCTCAACGAGCGCTACGCCGCGAAGCTGGAACGCTTGCGCGCGAATCGCGCCGAGTAGGCCGCACGCAGCCATAGCAAATCAAGCGGACGCCGCGGAT
>JANNKM010000147.1:0-20055 GCA_031396305.1 Rhizobacter sp. | reverse complement strand
CGTCGCGGTCCTGCCAGCGAAGGTAGGCCTGGCTTTTCTCGAACGCCTCGGCGGTCTGCTTCACGTCTGCGCCCATGATCTCGAAGCTCCTGGCAGGTTCGGCCTTGATCATCGCCACCGCATCGAAGTAGGCATCGGCGAGCGCTTTCGCGGCGCGTCCGTTGTCGGCCAGGAACTTTGGCGTGCAGCCGAAGGTGTCCATGATCATCGGGTAGTCGAGCGTCGTCGCGATGATCTTGCCTGCCTCCGGCTTGGCGCGCACCGCGCCGAGGTAGGGCTCGTAGGTCATCGCCGCGTCCACACCGTCGGTGCCGGCGATCATCGCGTTCGCGGCGGCTTGCGGCTCGAGGTTCACGACTCTTACGTCTTTCACCGACATGCCGTTTTTCTTCAGCATCCACGCGAGCGTGAAGTAGGGCGCGGTGCCGGGCGCGCTGGCGGCGACGGTCTTGCCTTTGAGATCAGTGATCTTCGTGATGCCGGGTTTGACGACCATGCCGTCGGCGCCGAAGCTCTTGTCGAGCTGGAAAATCTGCGTCGTCGCCACGCCGTTCGCGTTCCATACGATCCAGGTTTCCACCGTCGTCGCGGCGCACTGCACGTCGCCCGAGGCGATCGCCAGATGCCGGTCCTTCTGCGGAATCTTCTTGATCGTCACGTCCAGGCCGTGTTTCTTGAACAGGCCGGCGTCGCGCGCCAGCGTGAGCGGCGCGAAGCCGGTCCAGCCCGACATCGCAAGTGTGACTTTGGTGTCCTGCGCTTGCGCGGTGGCGGCCAAGAAGGCGCTGGCGACGATGGCCAGCGTTATCGCGAAAATCTTCATGCTCGTTCTTTCAGTGGATGGTGGGGAGACAGTGGGGCCCGGCCCCGTGTCGAGCACGGGGCGACGCTTTCGCCGGGATGGCGCGGGCATGCGCAATGATCGCTCCATCAGGCTGCAATCCACAGCGCGGGCAAACCCGGCAATGAGCGAAACACCCGCGACAGCGCGCCTTGCGTGACGAGCGTCGTCGCGTGTTCGATGTCCGGGGCCAGATAACGGTCGCGCTCGATCATCGGACACAGTGCACGAAGCAAGGCGTGTGCCTGTTCGAGCGGCACGCTGCTGCGCAAAGGCCGCAGGAAGTCGATGCCCTGCGCCGCGGCCAGCAACTCGATACCCAGGATGTGCGCCGTGTTCGCGATCATCGGCTGCAGGCGCCGCGCCGCGAACGTGGCCATGGACACATGGTCTTCCTGGTTCGCCGACGTGGGCAGCGAATCCACGCTCGCCGGGTGCGCGAGCGACTTGTTTTCCGACGCGAGCGCCGCCGCGGTGACGTGGGCGATCATCAGGCCGCTGTTCAGGCCGGCGTCGCGCGTCAGGAACGGCGGCAGGCGCGAGACGCTGGCGTCGATCAGCATCGCGATGCGCCGCTCGGCGATCGCGCCGACTTCGGCGATCGCCAGTGCGCAGCCGTCGGCCGCAAGCGCCACCGGTTCGGCGTGGAAGTTGCCTCCCGAGACCATCTCGCCGGTGTCGGCCAGCACGAGCGGGTTGTCAGTGACGGCGTTCGCCTCGCACAGCAGCACGCGCGCGACATGGCGCAATTGGTCCAGGCAGGCACCCACCACTTGCGGCTGGCAGCGCAGGCAGTAGGGGTCCTGCACGCGGTCGTCGCCTTCCAGATGGGACAGGCGGATCGCGCTGCCAGCGAGCAAGGCGCGGTAGTACTGGGCCACGTCGATCTGCCCCGGCTGGCCGCGCAGCGCGTGGATGCGCGGGTCGAACGGGCCGTCGCTGCCGCGTGCCGCGTCGACGGTCAGCGCGCCGATCACGAGCGCGGATTCGAGCACCGGCTCGAAGCTGAACAGCGCGTGCAGCGCCAGTGCCGTGGACACCTGGGTGCCGTTGATCAGCGCGAGACCTTCCTTCGCCGCGAGTGCGAGCGGCGCGATGCCGGCCCCTTGCAGCACAGCCGCGGCCGGGCGGCGCGCGCCGTCTACAAGAAACTCACCCTCGCCGGTCAGCGCGAGCGTCATGTGCGACAGTGGCGCCAGATCCCCCGATGCGCCCACCGACCCCTGACACGGCACGTAGGGAACCAGGCCGGCGTTGTACGCAGAGAGCAGCGTGTCGATGACGACGCGCCGTACACCGGAGGCGCCACGCGCGAGGCTGGCTGCTTTCAATGCGAGCATGAGCCGCACCACCGCAGGCGCAAGCGGCTCGCCGACGCCGACCGAATGCGAACGGATCAAGTTGACTTGCAGCGTCGCGAGATCCCCTTCGCCGATGCGCGTCGAGGCGAGCTTGCCGAAGCCCATGTTCACGCCATAGACCGGCGTGTCACCCGCAGCGGCGCGCTGTACCACCGCAGCGGACGCGGCGATTCCCGCATGCGCGGCGGGGTCGAGTTGCAGCGCCGTGCCGCGGGCGTGAATCGCCAGCAAGTCCTCAAGGCTGAATCGGCCGGGTCGAAGCAGCATCGGCGTCAAAGCATCGGCAGGTTCAGGCCCTGCTCGCGCGCGCACGCCATCGCCGAGTCATAGCCCGCGTCGGCGTGGCGCATCACGCCCGTGCCGGGGTCATTCCACAGCACCCGCTCGATGCGCTTGGCCGCGGCGGCGCTGCCATCGCAGACGATCACGACGCCGGCGTGCTGCGAGTAGCCCATGCCGACGCCGCCGCCGTGGTGAAAACTCACCCAAGTGGCGCCGCTGGCGGTGTTGAGCAGCGCGTTGAGCAGCGGCCAGTCGGAAACGGCGTCGCTGCCGTCGCGCATCGCTTCGGTTTCGCGGTTCGGTGATGCCACCGAGCCGGAATCGAGGTGGTCGCGGCCGATGGCGATCGGCGCCTTGAGTTCGCCCGATTTCACCATTTCGTTGAACGCCAGGCCCGCGCGGTGGCGCTCGCCCAGGCCGATCCAGCAGATGCGCGCCGGCAACCCCTGGAACGCGATGCGATCGCTTGCCATGTCGAGCCAGCGGTGCAGGTGCGCGTCTTGCGGGAACAGCTCCTTCATCTTGCGGTCGGTCTTGTGAATGTCTTCGGGGTCGCCCGACAGCGCGACCCACCGGAACGGCCCCTTGCCGCGGCAGAACAGCGGGCGGATGTACGCCGGCACGAAGCCGGGGAAGGCGAACGCATCCTTGACTCCCTCGTCGAATGCGACCTGGCGAATGTTGTTGCCGTAGTCGACGGTCGGAATGCCAAGTCCCTGAAAGTCGAGCATGGCCTGCACGTGCACCGCACAACTGCGCGCTGCGGCGCTGCGCAGTGCAGGGTGCTGGGATGAATCGGCTTGAGCGCCGCGCCAGCGCTCCACGGTCCAGCCCGCGGGCAGATAGCCATTTACCAAGTCGTGCGCCGATGTCTGGTCGGTCACGAGATCGGGCCTGATGCCGCCGGCCGAACTGGGCAGTTTCGCGCGTTTCAGCAGTTCCGGCAGAAGCTCGGCGGCGTTGCCGAGCAGGCCGATCGAGACGGCGCGCTTTTCGGCGGTGTACTTCGCGATTCGGGCGAGCGCGTCGTCGAGGTTGTGCGCCTGCTCGTCGAGGTAGCGCGAGCGCAGGCGAAAGTCGATGCGGCTTTGCTGGCATTCGATGTTCAGTGAAGACGCGCCGGCAAATGTGGCCGCCAGCGGCTGCGCGCCGCCCATCCCGCCCAGGCCGGCGGTCAGGAACCAGCGGCCGCTCAGGTCTCCTGCATAGTGCTGGCGACCGGCCTCGACGAAGGTCTCATACGTGCCCTGCACGATGCCCTGGCTGCCGATGTAGATCCACGAGCCGGCCGTCATCTGGCCGTACATCATCAGGCCCTTGCGGTCGAGTTCGTGGAAGTGCTCCCACGTCGACCATTTGGGTACGAGGTTCGAATTCGCGATCAGCACGCGCGGCGCATCGACATGGGTGCGAAACACACCCACCGGCTTGCCCGACTGGATGAGCAGCGATTCGTCTTCGCGCAGGTCGCGCAGCGCTCGCAGGATGGCCTCGAAACACTCCCAGTTGCGCGCGGCCTTGCCGATGCCGCCGTAAACGACGAGTGCGTCCGGGTTCTCGGCGACCTCGGGGTCGAGGTTGTTCTGGATCATGCGGAAGGCCGCTTCGATGAGCCAGTTCTTGCAGGTCAACTGGGTTCCGCGCGGGGCGCGCACCGGGCGTGGTGCGGCGAGGTGTGTGGCGTTGGACAGGTCGGTCATCGCGGTCTCCATCCGGGCTGCCAGCGCCATGGCGGGGGGCCAGGCTGGCGGCTATGGATTGTGAACTCCGGGTAAACTTTACTTGTCTAGACAAGTCTAGTCAAGTAAGCTCGACTCATGGTTTCCACCAACTCGCGCAGCGGTTTCGGCGAGCCGGCTCGCGAGGCCGAATCGGCCTCGCGCCGGACGCTGAAGCCCGCCCCATTGCCGCCCTATGCGAGGGTCAAGCAGTACTTGAAGCAGGAGCTGGCCAGCGGCCGCTGGCCGCCCGACGCGCTGATGCCTTCCGAGGCCGAGTTGGTGGCGCAGTTCGAAGTCAGCCGCATGACGGTGAACCGCGCATTGCGTGAACTGCAGGGCGAAGGGCTGGTGCATCGGGTGCAGGGCCTGGGCACGTTCGCCGCGCCGCTGCACCGTGTCTCGGCGTCGCTGACGATCCGCGACCTGCATGAAGAGATCGTAGAGCGCGGCCATCACCATGAGGCCCAGGTGCATCTGGTGCGTGAGGAGGCCGCGCCGTCGGCGCTTGCGGCGCAGCTCGGTGTTCCTGTCGGCGCGCCACTTTTCCATACCTTGATCGTGCACCTCGAGAGCGGCGTGCCGCTGCAATGTGAAGACCGCTACGTCAATCCGGCCTGGGCGCCCGACTACCTGAACAATGACTTCACGCGCATCACGCCGACGCACTACCTGCTCCAGGTCGCGCCGCTGTGGGAGGCGCAGTACTCGATCGAGGCGGATGTGCCGACACCGCAGGAAGCGAAGCTGCTTGGCGTGTCCCCCTGTGAGCCCTGCCTGGTGGTCGTGCGCCGCACGATGAGCCGCGGCGTGCCGATCACATTGGCCCGGCTCGTGCACCCGGGAACACGCTACGTTTTGCAGGGAGAATTCAAGCCGTGATCGACGCCACTGCACTTGCATCGCGCACCTTGGCCCTGCGCCAGGCGGCGTCGGCGCGCGTGCGCGCATGTGTCGGGAAAGCCAGCGTGCAGGCCTACCAGCAAGACGGCGCGGCGTGCATCCGCGGGCTGTTGACCCCGGATGAAGTGCAGACGCTGCGCGCGGGCATCGAGATGAATCTGGCCGCGCCGAGCCCACGCGCCAAGGTCGCGAGCCGCGCCGACGATCCCGGCCTGTTCATCGAAGACTTTTGCTGCTGGCCCGACAACCCGCACTACCGGCGTGCGATTTTCGAGACGCCGTTGGCCCAGACCGCGGCGCTGCTGATGCAAAGCCGCAGCTCGCGCCTGTACCACGATCACATGCTGACCAAGGAGCCGGGCACGCGTCAGCGCACGCCGTGGCACCAGGACCAGCCCTACTACAACGTCGAGGGTTTCCAGAACTGCAGCATGTGGATCCCCGTCGACCCGGTGGCGCGGCACTCGACGCTGGAGTTCGTGGCCGGCTCGCATCGCGGGCCGTGGCTGATGCCGCGTTCGTTCATGGACAAGCAGGCCAAGTGGTTCCCTGAAGGAAGCCTGGCCGACCTGCCCGACGTGGACGCGCAGCGTGACCGGTATCGCATCCTCGGCTGGGAACTCGCGCCGGGTGACGTGGTGTGTTTTCACATGCTCGCGCTGCACGCGGCCGCGGGTGTCGATGCCGGCCGGCGCAGGCGCGTGTTTTCAGTTCGCTTTCTCGGCGACGACATGCGGCACGCACCCCGGCGCTGGGCGACGTCGCCAGAATTTCCCGGCCTGCCTGAGCAACTCGGCGCAGGCGCGCCGATGGAGCATGCGCTGTTTCCGCTGCTGTGGGAGCAGAGGCCCGACGGGCAACGGTGATGAGCACGCTGCCCGATCTGGTTCAAGTGCGCAGCGACGACGTTGCGCCCGCACCCTGGCGCAACGGCGGAGGCCGCACGCGCGAGCTGCTGACGCGCCCGCGACAGGGCGAGTGGCACTTGCGGATCAGCCTGGCTGATATCGACCGTGACGGCCCGTTCTCGGCGTTTCCCGGCACGCAGCGCTGGTTCGGCGTGGTGGCAGGGTCAGGTGTCTCGCTGCGCTTCGGCCAAGACGTGCGCCGGCTCAGCGCCGATTCGCCCGCGCTGCATTTCGACGGCGCCGCAGCGCCCGACTGTCACTTGCTCGACGGACCGACGCGGGACTTGAACCTGATGCTGCGAAGCGGCAACGCGCACATGTCCCGGGTGCAAGGCAATGCCGCGTGGGACGCGCCATATCGCGAGCGTGGCTTGTTCGCCCACGGCGAAGGCACACTTCACTGCGCGGGCGGCGAGGCACTGGCGCTCGTCGCATTCACCCTGGTGTGGTTTGTCAGTCCGGGCCCATGCCGGTTCGAGCCACGCTCGGTCGCAAATTCAGGTCAGACCGGCAACTACGGCTGGTGGCTCGGCTGGTCGCCAGAGCAGGCGCCGCTGTCGTGACGATGGAATCGGCCGTTTTTACTCTGCACCGCGGCACGACGCCGTTGCTCGTCAGCGTGCCGCATGCAGGCACGGAAATTCCTGAAGGGCAACACGCCTCGCTGGTGCCACGCGCACTCGCCGTGGAAGACACCGATTGGCACCTGGAGCGGCTCTATGCCTTCGTCAAGAAACTCGGCGCGAGTCTGATCGTGCCGCGTTTCTCGCGCTATGTGATCGACTTGAACCGGCCGCCCGACAACAAGCCGATGTACGCGAACGCGAACAATACGGAGCTGTGCCCGACGCGGTTTTTCAGCGGCGACTCACTCTATCGCGAGGGGGCAGCGCCCAGTCAGGCGGAAGTCGCACGGCGCGTCGACAAGTACTGGCGCCCCTATCACGCAGCACTGGTGCTCGAACTCGCGCGTCTGAAGGAGTGGCATGGCCATGCCGTGCTGTTCGACGCGCACAGCATCAGGTCGGAACTGCCCTGGCTGTTCGAAGGGCGCTTGAGCGATCTGAACCTGGGCACGGTGGGCGGCACGAGCTGCGCGCCCGAACTGCGCGAAGCGCTGGCCGCGGTGCTCGAATTGCAGCCCCTGTTCACCCAGGTCGTCGACGGGCGCTTCAAGGGCGGCCACATCACGCGCCACTACGGCCGGCCGGCGCAGGGCATCCACGCGGTGCAGCTCGAGATGTGCTGGTCGTGCTACATGCGTGAAGACCCGCCATGGCCCTATGACGCCGAACGCGCCGCGCGTGTGCAGCCGGTATTGAAGTCGCTGCTGGGAGCGATGCTCGATTGGAGACCGGGTGACTGACTCTCGAGCGCGCAGGGAAAAGCCGGGCCGCTCCCAAGTTTCCCTGACCCCCCGGGCCACGAAGGGGCCCGGCCCGGGCCCTGGGGGCGGGCTCGACTCGCCGAGCCCCGGGGGCGCGGCGACGATGTTGTGGGCGGCGCACGCCTGGATTGGCGGGCAATGGCACAAGGGCGTGGTGCTGCGAATCGGCGCGGACGGTTGCTGGAGCGAAGTCGCGACCGGCGTTCATCAGGTCCCCGAGGGCGCGATTGCGCTTGCCGGGCCGGTGCTGCCGGGTTTGGTGAACGCGCACAGCCACGCCTTCCAGCGCGCCTTTTCCGGCCTGGCGGAGCGGCGAGAGAAGGACTCGGACGACTTCTGGTCCTGGCGCGACCGAATGTACGGCGTGGCACTGCGCATCACGCCGGCGCAATTGCGCGCGATCGCGGCGCAGTTGTTCGTCGAATTGCTGCAAGGCGGCTACACGCAGGTCTGCGAATTCCACTACCTGCAGCACCAGGGTGACGGGCGTGCCTACGACGACGCAGCGACATTGAGCTTCGCGCTGGCCGATGCCGCCTGCGACGCAGGCATCGGCCTGACCGTCTTGCCGGTGCTCTACGAACGCGCGGGCTTCGGCCAGGCGGCGCTGCGCACCGATCAGCGGCGCTTTGCGACGACATCTGCGTCAGTTCACGCGCTGATGCAAACGCTCAACGCGGCACGTCGGCCGCTGACCAATGCCGGCGTCGCGATCCATTCCTTGCGGGCCGCTTCGCCCGAGGCGATTCAGCGTCTGCTGCAGCGCATCGGCAGTGACGACGTGCCGCTGCACATCCACGTCGCCGAACAGACGCGTGAAGTCGACGAGTGTCTCGCCGCCACGGGCCTGCGGCCGTTGCAATGGCTCGCCCGGCACGCCGCGCTCGACTCGCGCTGGCAACTGGTGCACGCCACCCACGCGAGCGCCGACGAGATCGAGAGCGTTGCGAAGAGCGGCGCGGGGATCGTGATTTGCCCGAGCACGGAAGCGAATCTTGGCGATGGTGTGCCCGACCTGCCGGGTTGGCTGAGCGCCGGTGTGCCGATCGCGCTGGGCTCGGACAGTCAGGTCACGCGCAACTGGGTGGAGGAGTTGCGCTGGCTCGAATACGCGCAACGCCTGGTGCTGCGCCGGCGCAACGTCGCCGCGGCGCCATCGCAGGCCGAGCCATCGACGGCGGCACGTTTGTTCAGCCTGGCGCTGACCGCCGGGGCGCGCGCTGCGGGCCAGGCGACCTGGGGGCTGAAGCGGGGCGCTCGTGCCGATGCGCTCGTGCTCGACCATGAGGCTGCGGGATTGCTGGGCATTCCTGCTGAACAACGGCTCGATGCGCTGGTCTTCGCCAGCGACGCCGCGGCGATCGATTCGGTGTACGTGGCAGGGAACGCGGTGGTGCAGCAGGGCCGGCACAGCGCCGCGCCACGAATCGCCGCGAGATTCAAGGACACGATGGCTGAACTCTGGGGTTCGTGAAGCGGGAATGACAATGAAGCAACAGCACAACGGCCTTGCGGTCGGTTTCATCGGGTTGGGTGTCATGGGCACTCCGATGAGCACCCACTTGCACCAGGGTGGGCACCGGGTGACGCTGCATGACCTGGACATGATTGCCGCGCGTGCTCTGGCGAAACGCCTCGGTGAAGGTGCCGCCGCAGTGGAGTCGCCCCTGGAGGTGGCGCGCCGCAGCGACGTGGTGATCACGATGCTGCCCAACGGCGAAGTCGTGCAGCGTGTCGTGTTCGGCGAGGTCGGGTTGGCCGCGGGCTTCAAGCGCGGCGCGTTGTTGCTCGACACCTCGTCGTCCGAGCCGTGGCTGACGCGGCAGACGGCGAGCCGGCTCGCCGAGCAGGGCGTGACCATGCTTGACGCACCGGTCTCCGGTGCGCAGTGGGGCGCCGAGGCGGCGAACCTCGTCTTCATGGTCGGAGGCAGCGCCGAAGATCTCGCGCGCGCGCGCCCGTTGCTCGGCTGCATGGGCAAGTCGATCTTCCACCTCGGGCCACAGGGCGCCGGGCACGCGATGAAGTGCATCAACAACCTGGTGACCGCGATCACCCTGAGTGCCACCGCCGAGGGCCTGGTGATGGGCAAGGCGTTCGGCCTGGACCCGCAGGCGATGCTGCAGGTGATGAATGCTTCGACGTCGATGTCCTGGATCAGCCAGACGCACATCGAAAGCCGAATCCTCAGCCGCAAGTTCGACGACCCGTTCAAGCTGGAGTTGATGCTCAAGGACATGGGCATTGCGAACGCGCTCGCGCGCGAAGGCAAGATTTCCGCGCCGCTGAGCGCGCTCGGGCAGCAGCTCTGGCAAGCGGCTCTGGCAAGCGGCTTCGCGTGCCGCCGGGCCGGGCGCGAGCATCAGCGAACTGGTGCGCTGGGTGGAAATGCAAAACGGAATCGAGATCACCCCCGGCAGCGCCGACGAGCCGAAGACCAAGGCAAGCCATGGGCCAGCTTGAACAGACGCTCGCCGATTTCGTCGTCGGCCTGCAGATCGACGCCGTGCCGCCCGACGCGCAGCGCGTGCTGCGCCGCATCGTACTGGCCGTCGTCGGCACCGGCTTCGCCGGCGCTGCCGAGGACGGCGTACCGGCGCTGCGCGAACTCCTGCGCGAAACGGGCGGCGCCGCTCAGGCCACGACCTTGGTCTACGGCGACCGGCTGCCCGCGCACGCGGCGGCCCAGTTCAACGCCACGATGTGCCGCGCGCTCGATTTCTGCGACGCGATGGCGCCGGGTCCGCACATCGGAGCCGCGCTGTTTCCGGCGGCACTGGCCGCGGCAGAACTGGCCGGCGGTTGCAGCGGGGCCGAATTCATGGCCGCCCTGGTGGCCGGTGCGGAGCTCAGCTCGCGCTTCAACCTGAGCGAGGCGCAGTACAACGGATTCGACCCGACCGGCATCGTCGTCGTGTTCTCCGCCGCCGCCGCTGCATCGCGCATCTTGCGGCTGACACCCGGGCAGACGCTGCACGCGCTCGCCCTGGCCTTCAATCGCTGTGGGGCAAGCTTCCAGAGCCACGTCGATGGGTCGCTCGGCGTGCGCATCGTCCAGGGTTGGGTGGCGCAGGCGGGAGTGCAATGCGCGCAGATGGCGCGCCGGGGCATCACCGGCCCGGTCAACTTCCTCGCGGGGCACTACGGCTTTGCGCACTTGTACGGGCGCGACACGCTCGAACCGCAGAACGTGACGCGCGGCCTCGGAGACACCTGGAAACTGCACAACGTGGTCTTCAAGAAGTACCCGAGCTGCGGCGTGACCCAAGGCGTGACCGAGCTCACGCTGGCGCTGGTGGCGGAGCTGCGCCTGCAGCCGTCGGACGTCCAGGCGGCGCAGGTGCGCCTGCCGCCCTATGCGCACCGGCTTGTGGGGCACCCTTTTCAGTTGGGCGCGAATCCGCGCGTCGACGCGCAGTTCAGCGCGGCGTACTGTGTGGCCAACGCGCTGATCCGGCAGTCTTCGCGCCTGCAGCATTTCGCGCCTGCGCAAGTGCACGACCCCGTCGTGCACGAGATGATCGGCCGGGTCAGCGTCATCGCCGACCCGGCGTTGGATGCGCGCGGGCACGCGGCGGTGGACCTGACGCTGACCACGACTGACGGCCGTAGGCATTTGCGCCAGCTCGACACGCCGCCCGGTTTCCCCGGCGCCGAACTCGACGACGCGCAGCACCTGACCCGCTTCAAGGACTGCCTGGCCTACGCGCCGCATCCGCCCTCGATCGCGCAGACCGAGACGTTTCTACAGATGCTGGATTCGCTGACGACGCTGGCCGATGTGCGCGAGCTGGTCCCGCTCCTGACTGCGCAATAGGTCGCCTGACCCAAAGCTCGGCAGGCCCCAAGTGCGTTCCGTGCGGGGCCTGGGGGCCGCTCAGGCTCAGTAATTCAACCCCATCGCCCCGCGCACGTCGCGCATCGTCTCGCGCGCCACAACGCGTGCGCGTTCGGTGCCGACTTCGACGATCCAGTGCACCTTCTTCGGGTTGCTGAGGTAGGGCTCGGCTCGCTCGCGCCACGGTTGCTGCTCACGCAAGATTGCTTCGATGACCGGCTGCTTGCACTCCAGGCAGCCGATGCCGGCGCTGGTGCAGCCCGCCTGGACCCAGGCCTGCGTCGGCGCGTCGCTGTACACCAGATGGAACTGCCACACCGGGCAGCGCTGCGGGTCGCCCTTGTCGCTGCGGCGCACGCGCTGCGGGTCGGTGGGCATGCGCTTGATCTTGCGCTCCACCTCGGCCGGTTCTTCTCGCATCGCGATCGTGTTGCCGTAGCTCTTGCTCATCTTGCCGCCGTCCAGGCCGGGCAGCTTGGTGACTTCGGTGTGCAGCGCCTGCGGTTCGGTCAGGATGGTCTTGCCCGAGCCACGCAGGCGGCCTGCGAGCAGTTCGCTCTCATCTGCCGTCCAACCGGCGATCGAGGCAGTGGCCTTGGTCAGGATTGCTTCGCCCTTGGCCAAGGCCTCGCCCGCACCGGTTTCGCCGAAAGCCTTGCGTTGCTTCTCGAAGTAGCGTGCATCGTCCTTGTTGAGTTTGGCCAGTGCCGTCGCGGCCTGCGCGTCGAACTGTGGCGAGCGGCCGTACAAGTGGTTGAAGCGCCTGGCGACTTCGCGCGTCAGCTCGACATGCGAGGCCTGGTCCTCACCCACCGGCACGAACGCCGCCTTGTAGATCAGGATGTCGGCCGCTTGCAGCAGCGGGTAGCCGAGAAAGCCGTAGGTCGCAAGATCGCGGTCCTTGAGCTTTTCGATCTGGTCTTTGTAGGTCGGCACGCGTTCCAGCCAGCCCAGCGGCGTTCCCATCGCAAGCAGGGTGAACAGCTCGGCGTGTTCGGGCAGGCGGCTTTGAATGAAGATCGTGCAGCGGTCTGGGTCCAGGCCGGCGGCGATCCAGTCGATCACCATGTCGTAGACCGACTTCTCGATGACAGCGCGTTCTTCGTAGTGCGTCGTCAATGCGTGCCAGTCGGCGACGAAGTAGAAGCACTCGTACTGGGCCTGCAGGCGCACCCAGTTCTTCAGCGCGCCGTGGTAGTGGCCCAGGTGCAGGGCGCCGGTGGGGCGCATGCCGGAGAGAACGCGTTGCTTCATCGGGGTGGCATTCGTGGGAGGCGCGAATTGTAGGGGCGGGTGCGTTGCACGCAGCCCGCCCCGTACACTGCGCAGCCCATGAAAACCATCGTCATCCTGATCTCCGGCCGCGGCAGCAACATGCGCTCGCTGGTTCAGGCGTGCGAAGCGCAGGCCTGGG
Source organism: Rhizobacter sp. (assembly GCA_031396305.1). GTDB lineage: Bacteria > Pseudomonadota > Gammaproteobacteria > Burkholderiales > Burkholderiaceae_C > JAEMQF01. Next base: position 7,403 of record JANNKM010000147.1, on the reverse strand, counting down.
ACGCGAAGATCGCCGCGGTGATCAGCAACCGGCCCGATGCGGCGGGGCTCGAATTCGCGCACGAACGCGGCTTCGCCACGAGGATCGTGAACCACCGCGAATTCGCGACGCGGGCCGACTTTGACCGCGCCCTTGCTGACACCATTGCCAGCTACACGCCCGACATCGTGGCGCTTGCCGGCTTCATGCGCATCCTCGGCGTTGAGTTCGTGCAGCGCTTTGCCGGGCGCATCGTCAACATTCATCCTTCACTGCTGCCGGCCTTCACCGGGCTGCACACGCACCGCCGCGCCATCGAGACTGGCTGCAAGCTCGCGGGGGCGACGGTGCACTTCGTGACATCCGAACTCGACCACGGGCCCATCATCGCGCAAGCGGTCGTCCCCGTTCTGCCGGGCGACACGGAGGCCGCGCTGGCGCAGCGCGTGCTGGAGCGCGAACACGTGCTGTATCCGCTGGCCGTGAGCTGGATGGTGCGTGATTCACTGCGCATCGACAACGGCCGGGTGAGCGTCATCACCGGCGAGGGGCAGTTGCTCAATTGACTCAGCGCCCGAAAAACCTGCTGGACCTCGCGACCGAGCTGCTCAGCGAAGTCTTGAAATTCCAGCATCCCGCCGACGTGCTGGTCTCGAACTTCTTTCGCCAGCACCGGGGACTGGGGCCACGCGAGCGCCACGCGCTGGCGGAGACGACGTACGACGTGATTCGCCGGTTGCCGAGCGATCGGCATCTCGCCCAATCCGGCAGCGGTCCACTCGAGCGGCGCCTTGCGATCATCGGCTGGCAAGGCGCTGCAGGCGTGTTGCGCGCGGCGCTGAGCGACACCGAGGCGCGCTGGCAGGAGCAAGTGGCCGCTGTCGATCGGTCGACCCTGCCCGAACCGCTGCGCCACAACCTGCCACCCTGGATGGCGCAGGCCCTGCAAGCCGAACTGGGTGACGAGTTCTGGCCCTTGGTCGCGGCGATCGATCGCGCCGCGCCGCTCGATCTGCGCGTCAACACGTTCAAGATCAAACGCGAAGCTGCGGTGGCGAAGCTCCGCGCCGACGGCATCGAGGCGGCGCCCACGCCCTATTCGCCGATGGGCTTGCGCATCGCCGGCAAGCCCGCACTGCAAAAGCTGGAGATCTTTCAAAGCGGCGAGATCGAGGTACAAGACGAAGGCAGCCAGTTGCTGGCGCTGTTGCTCGACCCACGGCGCGGCGAAATGGTCGTCGATTTTTGCGCTGGAGCGGGAGGCAAGACCCTGGCGCTCGGCGCGGCGATGCGCAATACCGGGCGGCTCTACGCATTCGACGTCTCCGGCCACCGGCTTGCCGCGCTGAAACCGCGCCTGGCGCGAAGCGGCTTGTCCAACGTGCATCCGGTGCAGATTGCACATGAACGGGATGAGCGCATCAAACGCCTGGCCGGCAAGATCGACCGGGTGCTCGTCGATGCGCCGTGCTCGGGTTTGGGGACGCTGCGGCGCAATCCCGACCTGAAGTGGCGCCAGTCGCCGCAGACCGTGCAGGCCTTGCAGGCGCAGCAGTTGCTGATCCTGAACGGCGCGGCGCGGCTGCTCAAACCCGGCGGACGGCTCGTTTATGCCACTTGCAGCCTGTTGAACGCGGAAAACCACGCTATCGCCAGCCAATTCAGCGCAGCGAACGCCAGCGCGTTCACGTCCCTGTCGGCACGGACCGCTTTGTCCGAAGCTCATGTGGAGCAAGCTCATAACCTGGTAGACGGCCAATTCCTCAGACTGTGGCCGCACCGCCACAGTACCGACGGATTCTTTGCAGCCGCATGGACCCGCACTTGATTTGCCTCGAAACGGTACAAGTCTCCGGAGTTGACCGGGCAATTCCCCTCATTTCTCTCAGGGTTCGCCGCATTGAACCGAACCTACAATGCCCGTTCCAATCAGTGGTTTGGTTCTAGGACATACGAATGAATCTGCTTGCATCCCTCGGAGACGGCTTGGTGGCTTGGTTGGCGCACGGCCTGCTCGACGCCAGTTGGTGGCAGATCGTCCTGTTCACGCTGGTGACGACGCACATCACGATTGCCGGTGTCACGATCTTCCTGCACCGCGCCCAGGCGCACCGGGCGCTGGACCTGCACGCGATTCCCTCGCACTTCTTCCGCTTCTGGTTGTGGCTCGGAACCGGCCAGGAAACCAAGGAGTGGGTCGCGGTGCACCGCAAGCACCATGCGAAGTGCGAAACCATTGAGGATCCGCACAGTCCGCAGACGCGAGGCATCAAGACGGTGCTGCTGCGTGGCACCGAGTTGTACCGGGTCGAGGCGAAAAACGTCGAGACCCAGGAAAAGTATGGTCGCGGCACGCCGGACGATTGGCTCGAGCGCAACCTGTACGCGCGCTACAGCTGGCAAGGTGTGGGCGTGATGCTCGCGATCGACCTGATGCTGTTCGGCGCCGTTGGCGCCACGGTGTGGGCGATTCAGATGGTCTGGATCCCGGTCACGGCGGCAGGCATCATCAACGGCCTGGGCCACTGGTGGGGCTACCGCAATTTCGAAGCCCCTGACGCGTCGACGAACATCTCGCCCTGGGGCATCATCATCGGCGGCGAGGAGTTGCACAACAACCACCACACCTACCCCACGTCGGCCAAGCTCTCGGTGAAGCCGTATGAGTTCGACATCGGCTGGCTCTACATCCGCATTCTCGAACTCATGGGCCTGGCGACGGTGCGCAAGACCCCGCCGCTGCTCAAGCTGGGCGCGATCAAGGCAGTGGCCGATTCGCAGACGCTGGAAGCGATCATCTCCAACCGCTACGAAGTGATGGCCAAGTACGCCGGCAACCTGCGCCGCGCCTGCCGCGCCGAGGTGGACCGGCTCAAGCTGGAGGGCGCTGCCGGGCACGCCAAGCTGGCGAGCATGGAACTGGCCAAGCGCTGGCTGCACCGCGACGAAGACAAGATTCCCAAGGGCGTGAAGGCGCAACTGGCCCTGGCCGTGGCGAACTCCCCGAGTCTGGCGAAGCTGGTCGCGATGCGCGAAGAGCTACGCCAGCTCTGGACCCGCACCAACGTGTCGGTGGAACAGCTCGTCGTCGATCTGCAGGCGTGGTGCCGTAAAGCTGAAGAAAGCGGCATCGCCGCGCTGCAAGAGTTCGCGCTCAAGCTCAGGGCGGCGCGCGCGTAGGCCGGCACCGCTGCGGCAGGTAGCCGCAAAAAAAGGGTCGCCGTGGCGACCCTTTTCCATTGCGCGAAGCGTTTTCGAAGCGCTGCCGAAGCCGCCCTCGCGGCTTACTTGATCTTCGCTTCCTTGTACATCACATGCTTGCGCGCCTTCGGATCGAACTTCATGATCTCCAGCTTCTCGGGCGTGGTCTTCTTGTTCTTGTCGGTCGTGTAGAAGTGACCGGTTCCCGCCGACGATTGCAGCTTGATCTTTTCGCGTCCGCCTTTAGCCATTTGAGGATCTCCTTGAGTTCGCGCGCTTAGATTTCACCGCGCGCGCGCAAGTCGGCCACGACCTGCTCGATCCCGACCTTGTCGATCAGGCGCAGAGCAGCGTTCGAGATGCGCAGCCGCACCCAGCGGTTTTCGGTTTCGAGGAAGAACCGGCGGTAGTGCAGGTTCGGCAGAAAACGCCGCTTGGTGCGGTTGTTGGCATGGGACACGTTGTTCCCCACCATTGGGCGCTTGCCCGTGACTTGACAGACGCGTGCCATGACTGTTCCGTAGCTGTTCGAATGCGTGTGAAGCATGGCCGGGCTCGGCCATGCGAAGCCGCGCAGTATAGCGGGGTTTGCGGGGCCGTTGAACGCGGCCGCGCCAATCAGGGCGCGTTCTGCTCCAGGAAACGCTGCGCGTCCAGGGCGGCCATGCAGCCGGTCCCGGCGCTGGTGATCGCCTGCCGGTACACATGGTCTTGCACGTCGCCGGCAGCAAACACGCCGGGAATGCTGGTCATTGTCGCCATGCCGGCCAAGCCGCTGCGCGTGATGATGTAGCCGTCCTTCATCTCCACCTGCCCTTTGAAGATGTCGGTATTCGGTTGATGGCCGATGGCGATGAAGCAGCCTTTGAGCGTGAGATCCTTCGCTTCGGGGCCGCGCGTGCTTTTCAGGCGCACGCCGGTCACGCCGCTTGAATCGCCCAGCACTTCTTCCAGCGTGTGCCAGAGGTGCAACTCCATCTTGCCGCTGGCCACCTTGTCCATCAGCTTGTCGATCAGGATTGCCTCGGCGCGGAACTTGTCGCGCCGATGCACCAGGTGCACTTTGCGCGCGATGTTCGACAGGTACAGCGCTTCCTCCACCGCGGTGTTGCCACCGCCGACCACGCACACGTCCTCGCCGCGGTAGAAGAAACCGTCGCAGGTGGCGCAGCCGCTCACGCCGCGCCCCATGAACGCCTGCTCCGAGGGCAGACCCAGGTACTTTGCTGAGGCGCCGGTGGCAATCACCAGGGCATCGCAGCTGTATTCGCCCGAATCGCCGCTCAGGGTGAACGGGCGCTTGCCCAGGTCGACGCGGTTGATGTGGTCGAACACGATCTTGGTGTTGAAGCGCTCGGCGTGCTTCTGAAAACGCTCCATCAGTTCCGGGCCCTGCACGCCTTCGACGTCGGCCGGCCAGTTGTCAACGTCGGTGGTCGTCATCAGCTGCCCGCCCTGCGCGATGCCAGTGATCAGCACCGGCGCAAGGTTGGCGCGAGCCGCGTAGACGGCCGCGCTGTAGCCTGCGGGGCCCGAGCCGAGGATCAGAACTTTGGCGTGCTGGAGGGGGTTGCTCATGGACAAAACTGAGTTCGAGTGGAGTGGCAGGGCGTCAACACAGGCTGCGGAAGTTCTTGGTGAGTGCGCCAAGGCGCCGTAAGATTGCCCACTTTGGTCGCTGCCGGGCCTGCAAGGGCAGGTGCTCGGGCCAGTGTTGCGCGGTTCGACGTGGGCTTGAATGTTAACAATCGCCGTGGCCGCGGCATATTGAGTGAGATCAATACCCCAATAACGAAAGGCGATTCCGTATGGCGATGCTCTCCAATCTCGACTTGATCCGTCGTGTCCCTCTGTTCTCGTTGCTCACCAACGACCAGGCGCAAGGAATCGCCGACGCCGTCGTCAAGCGGCGCTACCGGCGCAGTGAAATCATCGTCGAGTTCGGCAAGAAATCGAATGCCTTGTTCATCTTGCTCACCGGGCGCGCCCGTGTGCTGACCGCCGATTCGCGCGGCCGCGAAGTGATTCTGGCGGTGCTCCAACCCGGCGACTATGTGGGCGAGATGAGCCTGATCGACAACGAGCCGCATTCGGCGACGGTGCGCGCCGAAGTGCAGACCGACATGCTGATCCTCGGCCGCGCCGAGTTCGCGCGCTGCCTGCCGGAGAACTCGAGCCTGTCGTACGCCATCATGCGTGGGCTGGTGCACCGCCTGCGCAGCGCCGACCGGCAAATCGAGTCGCTGGCCCTGCTGGTCGTGTATGGCCGCGTCGCGCGCACCCTGCTCGAGATGGCCGAACAAGACGGCGAACAGCGCATCATCCGCAACAAGGTTTCGCGCCAGGATCTGGCGAAGATCGTCGGCGCATCGCGCGAGATGGTCAGCCGTGTCATGAAAGACCTGGAAGAGCGCGGCATGGTGCAAACCCAGGAAAACGGCTCCGTCATCATCAAGGAACTGGCGAACCGCTGATCGGCGGCTGGCGCGTGTTCCCGGCTCGCCGGGGCGTTCGGCCCGATCGCCGACAATCGGCGCATGACTTTTCCATTGGGTTCGTTACGCACTGAGGGCGGCATGCCGCATGGCATGTCCGGCGGTGCGTCGGACGGCGTGGCGTCCATGCCTCCTCGGCCGTGGCGCGGCAAGGTTCGGCTCGCGGCCAGCGCGTGGCTCGCGCTCAGCGCCGTGCTGTGGCTGCTGGCCGTGCTTGCGATGGCGAGCCACAACTCTGCCGACGCCGCCTTCAGCACGTCGGGCAGCGGCGAGGCCACGCGCAATCTCGTGGGTGTGCTCGGTGCCTGGGCCTCCGACCTGGCCTACGTTTGCCTCGGTTATTCGGCGTGGTGGGTGGTCGCGGTGGCTGCCCGGGCCTGGCTCGCGGCGCTGGCAAGCAAGTTGCGCGGCGCATCCGCTGCGCCGCAGGGCGGCTCAACCTCGTCGCGCTGGGCCATCTGGCCGGGCCTCGGGTTGCTGCTGTGCGCGAGCACGGCTCTCGAGTGGACACGCCTGTACCAGTGGGAAAGCCTGGTCGCGGGGGGACGTGCCGGCGGTGCGCTGGGCTATACATTGGGCACGACCAGCACAACGCTGCTTGGCTTTGCCGGGTCGGGGGTTTTCTGGATTGCCGCAGGGGTGGCCGGCGTCGCGCTTGCTTTCGGCTTCTCATGGTTGCACCTGGCCGAGCGCATCGGCGCGTGGGTCGAGGGCTTGCGCGAGCGCCGGGCGCAGCGCATCGACCGCATCGAAGACCAGCGCCTGGGCGAGGTGGCCTTGCGCGAGCGCGAGCACATCGTCGAAGCTGAACAGGCGTTGCTCGAAGACCATGACCCGATCCTGATCCAGCCGGCGGTTGTCGACGTGGTGAAGTCGGCCCGCGTTGAGAAGGAGCGCCAGCAACCTCTGTTCATGGAACTCGCCGACACCAAACTGCCCCAGGTCGATCTGCTCGATGCTTCGACGGCGCGTTTGGAGACGATCTCCAGCGACTCGCTGGAGATGACGTCGCGACTGATCGAGAAGAAGCTGCGCGACTTCGGCGTCGAAGTGCGCGTCGTCGCCGCCTCACCCGGCCCGGTGATCACACGCTACGAGATCGAGCCTGCGACGGGCGTGAAGGGCTCGCAGGTCGTGAACCTCGCGAAAGACCTGGCGCGCTCGCTCAGCTTGGTGAGCATCCGCGTCGTCGAAATCATTCCCGGCAAGACGACGATGGCGCTGGAGTTGCCCAACGCGAAACGCCAGACGATCCGCCTGTCGGAGATCCTCGGCTCGCAGGTCTACAACGACGCCCAGTCGCTGCTCACGATGGGCCTGGGCAAGGACATCATCGGCGCGCCGGTCGTGGCGGATCTCGGCAAGATGCCGCACTGCCTGGTCGCGTGCACCACCGGCTCGGGCAAGTCGGTGGGCATCAACGCGATGATCCTGAGCCTGCTGTACAAGGCCGAAGCGCGCGACGTGCGCATGATCCTGATCGACCCGAAGCGCGCGCCTTTTGCGCGAGGCGCGCAATCAACTCTTCGATCTTCTTGCCCACGACCATCATCAGGTCGGCAAGTTCGTCGATCAGCACCACGATGTTCGGCAGCCGTTCGAGAGGCTCGGGCGCTTCCGGCGTCAGGCTGAAGGGGTTGCCCAGGGTTTCGCCGCGCTCGGCAGCTTCGCCAATCTTCTTGTTGTACCCGGCCAGGTTGCGCACGCCCAGCTTGCTCATCAGCTTGT
>JANNKM010000141.1:0-1567 GCA_031396305.1 Rhizobacter sp. | reverse complement strand
TGCTGATGCAGGTGATGGTGGCGTTCTCGATGATCGTCGTGCTGTGGGTGCTGTATGGCTATAGCTTTGCGTTCACCGAAGGCAATGCTTTTATCGGCGGCACCGACCGCTTGTTCATGAAGGGCCTCTGGGACAACGCGGCCGGCACCTTCGCCAATGCGGCCACCTTCAGCAAGGGTGTGGTCATTCCCGAGATCGTCTTTGCCGCCTTCCAGGCCACTTTTGCCGGCATCACCGCTTGCTTGATCATTGGCGCCTTTGCCGAGCGCATCAAGTTCTCGGCCGCGCTGATGTTCTTGGCGCTGTGGTTCACCTTCAGCTATGCGCCGATCGCCCACATGGTGTGGTACTGGATGGGCCCGGACGCTTATGCCAGCAAGGAAGTCGTCGATGAGATGAACGCCAAGGCCGGATACCTTTGGCAGATGGGCGCGCTCGACTTCGCCGGTGGCACCGTCGTGCACATCAACGCCGCGGTGGCCGGCCTGGTGGGCGCCTACATGGTGGGCAAGCGTGTCGGCTATGGCAAGGAAGCGTTCACGCCGCATTCGTTGACGCTCACGATGGTCGGCGCGGCGCTGCTGTGGGTCGGCTGGTTCGGGTTCAACGCAGGTTCTGCGCTGGAGGCGGGAAATTCAGCGGTGCTGGCGTTCGTCAACACCTTCTCGGCCACGGCTGCCGCGGTACTGGCGTGGTGCATCGGCGAGACGCTGGCCAAGGGCAAGGCGTCGATGCTGGGCGCGGCCTCGGGCGCGGTCGCCGGACTGGTGGCGATCACGCCGGCCTGCGGCAACGTCGGCCTGATGGGGGCGATCGTCATCGGGTTCGTTGCCGGCTTCGCCTGCCTGTGGGGCGTCAACGCTCTGAAGAAAATGCTGCGCGCTGACGACTCGCTCGACGTCTTCGGCGTGCACGGCGTCGGGGGCATCGTCGGTGCGTTGCTCACCGGAGTATTCAACAACCAGGCCCTCGGCGGCCCCGGCATCGTGACCGACTGGGTCACGGCGACGATGGGCAACAGCGAGATGGCAGCGCAGGTCTGGATCCAGCTGAAGGCGGTACTCCTCACCGTCGTCTGGTCGGGTGTCGTGTCGTTGGTGGCGTACAAGATCGTCGATCTGGTGGTCGGTCTGCGCGTCGCGGAGGACGAGGAGCGCGAAGGCCTGGACATCACGTCGCACGGGGAAACTGCGTACCACAACTGACGCTTCACGACCTTCATGAAAAAGGGCCACTCTTGAGTGGCCCTTTGCTCGCCTGCGCCCCGGATCGCGCGTGGCGCTTGCCCTTGCCTGGCCGGCAATCGGCCCCAAATGCCTAGAATCTTCGCCTGCCACGCCCTCCCTCGGGCTCAACGCCATGGTTCCGCATCTCGTCACCGCGCTCACCGGACCGATCAACGAACTCGAGCAGCGCATCCTCGAGTCGCTGCCGGCGATCGAGCGCTGGTTTCGGCTTGAATGGATGGAACACACGCCGCCTTTCTACACCTCGGTCGACGTGCTCAATGCCGGCTTCAAGCTGGAGCCTGTGGACACGAATCTGTTCCAGTGCGGTTTCAACAACC
>JANNKM010000131.1:0-2936 GCA_031396305.1 Rhizobacter sp. | reverse complement strand
CCCGGCGGCACCGAGTTCGGCGACGATGCCAGCCACTGCGGCAGCGACTTCATCGGCCGACAGGCGCTGGGGCAGATAACCCTCGAGTACCTTCAGCTCGGCCGTTTCCTTGTCGACCAGGTCGGTGCGCGCCGCGGCGGCGAACTGGCTGATCGAGTCCTTGCGCTGCTTGATGAGCTTGTCGACGATGGCGATCACGTCGGCGTCGGTGAGCACGATGCGCTCGTCGACCTCACGCTGCTTCAGCGCGGCGAGCAGGCCGCGGATCGTGAGCAGCCGCGGCGCGTCTTTCGCGCGCATCGCCGTTTTCATGTCTTCCGTGATGCGGTCTTTGAGTGTCATGGCGACCTCGGAAATGACACAGCCCGCGGCTGCGGGCTGGGTGGGGAGAAGGGCGGCGCCGCGGCGCTAGTGCTTCAAAACAGCTTCTTGGGCAGCATCATGCTGCGAACGCGCTTGAAATGGCGCTTCACGGCAGCTGCCTTCTTGCGCTTGCGCTCGGCGGTGGGCTTTTCGTAGAACTCGCGTGCCCGCAGGTCAGTGAGCAGGCCGATTTTCTCGATGGTGCGCTTGAAGCGTCGCAGGGCGACATCGAAGGGCTCGTTTTCTTTGACGCGAATCGTAGTCATGTAGCTGCTGGGTCCTGATAGCCAAGAAAGCCGGTTTTCGGCAAAGGCGGGATTATAGGCTCGGCTTTTGCCGGCCGGGTGGGATCCGCATGCCGTTGGCATCCAGCCGGATTCGTCCAACCGAACATTATTGATGCCTGACCCCATTGCCTACGTCCGCCACACCTGATACCGCAACGCCAGCACCGCCCCACCGACGATGGCGGCCAGCGCCAGAAAACTTCCGATCGACAGCGTCGACACCCCCGACAGCCCCTGGCCGACGGTGCAGCCGAGCGCGGCGATGCCGCCCACGCCCATCAACGTGCCACCCACGAGGTGGTTCACCATGTCTTCGGTGCTCGCGAATCCTTCCCAGCGAAATTCGCGCGCCGCCAGGGCCGAACCTGCAGAGCCCAGCACCACGCCCGCAACGCTGACGATGCCCAGCGTGAGCAGCTTGGTCTTGTCGCTGAAGAACATCAACCAGTCCAGCGCATAGCCCACCGGCGCCACCATGCTCAGCGACTCCATGCGCTTCGAATTGGTCGCGAGGAAAGCTTCTTCCAGCGTGTTCGGGTCCTCGGCCAGATGCCCCAGCACGCCCCGACACCCACCATGTTGCAGCGATCACGGCGCCGATGCCCACGCCGCCGAGCCACACGTCGCGCGTGCGGCCTTGCGCGTCGCGCAGCACCCACGCGACGAGCAGCAGGGACACAGTGCCGCCCAGCAGCGCAGCGAGCACGGGTGTGGCCAGCCCGGTGGCGGGCGCCAGCAAGGGAGCCAAAAGGGAGGGCAAGTCCTGCCCGGCCGGCAGCTCGACCGCTGCGCGCTCGAGCGTGTTCACGCGCAGCACCGCCGTGATGCCGCGCATCGTGGCGAACGCCGAGATGCCGAGCACGAGCAACACGACGAGTGACTTCAGGTTGCCCCCGCCCAGGCGCACCAGGCTCTTGCTGCCGCAGCCCGACGCGAGCACCATGCCGAAGCCAAACATCGTGCCGCCGACGATGCTGGACAGCCACAGCAACTGCGGCGCGGCGTAGATCGTGTTGCTGGCGGCGACCCAGCCTGCGGCGACCATCGCATTGAAGCCCAGCGTGGCCGTGGCGATCGCCAGCGCCCACATGCGGGCGCGCGTCCAGTCGCCCATGTTGACGACGTCGGCCACCGCGCCCATCGTGCAGAAATGGGTGCGCTGCGCGATCGCGCCGAAGATTGCCGCGAGTGCAAATGCGGCCCACAGCACGCGGGTGGTCAAAGCGGCGGGTTCGATTTCACTCATGGCGTGATTGTCGTCATGTCGGCGAGAATCAAGTTCGTGGCGACCGCCAGCAGTGCAACCTGGAACTGAACCTCGGCCTGTTTCCCGAAGAGGTGACGGCGATCGCGGCGGTGCTGAACCGGGACCACTGCCGTTTCAAGTGAGGCATCGAAAGAACGACGCGCGCTGCCGGCTGTTCAAATATTGGTGCTTGCGAATACAATCGCAGGCATTCGCATCACCCGGGTTGACCCATGGCCACGACGAGCACTGCCGACCAGGTTTTCGACTCCGTCGCCGAATTGTTTGGCGTGCTCTCCACGCCGATACGCCTGAAGATCATCAGCGCCGTGTGCCAGGGCGAGAAGAACGTTTCCGAGCTGCTGCAAGAGATCGACACAACCCAGCCGAACATGTCGCAGCACCTGGGCATGCTGTACCGCAGCGGCGTGCTCGCCAAGCGGCGCGAGGGCACGCAGATGTACTACCGGCTGCAAAGCGAACGCGTCGCCACGCTGTGCCGCGCGGTCTGCACGCAGGTGGCGATCGAGCTGGAGAGCGAGGCAAAGGTCGACCCTTCGAACCGGCTCGTGCCGTCAGCGCACCGCTGAGCGCCCACGCAAGCCATCATGTCGTCGTTATCGTAGGCTTGCCGGTTCAGTGTAGCTGTCCGCAGTCGCGTGATCGGCCCGGAGATGACATGCCCAGCCTTGCCTCACCCCCACACCACGACGTTCAACTTCTACGCAGCGTGAGCGATGCGCAATTGCAGGGGTTGGCCGACCTGCTGATCGATTGTGTCGATGGCGGCGCGTCGGTGAGTTTCATGCATCCCTTGGCGCGCGCGAAGGCGCTCGGATTCTGGCGCGGCGTGGCTGATGCGGCAGCGCGCGGCGAACGCGCCCTGCTGGTGGCTGAAGGTGCCGATGGCATCGTCGGCACCGTTCAGTTGCTGCTGAATCAACCGGAGAACCAGCCACACCGCGCCGATCTGGCAAAGATGCTCGTGCACCGTCGCGCGCGCCGGCAGGGCCTGGGTGAGCGGTTGCTGAATGCGGCAG
>JANNKM010000089.1:0-15275 GCA_031396305.1 Rhizobacter sp. | reverse complement strand
CTTCGCCTGTGAAGCGATCGTCGAAGACCCGGCCAATGCCTTCCGCTACACCGCACGCGGCAACCTGGTGGCCGTCGTCACCAACGGCACCGCGGTGCTGGGCCTGGGCAATATCGGTCCGCTGGCGGCCAAGCCGGTGATGGAAGGCAAGGCGGTGCTGTTCAAGAAGTTCGCCGGCATCGATGTCTTCGACCTCGAGATCGCCGAGAACAACCTGGACAAACTGATCGATGTCATCGCCGCGCTGGAGCCGACCTTCGGCGGCATCAACCTGGAGGACATCAAGGCACCCGATTGCTTCTATGTCGAGCGCAAGCTGCGCGAGCGCATGAAGATCCCTGTTTTTCACGACGACCAGCACGGCACCGCCATCGTCGTCGGTGCGGCCTTGCTCAACGGGCTGAAGGTGGCCGGCAAGAAGATCGACGAGGTCAAGCTCGTGGCATCCGGCGCCGGTGCGGCGGCGCTGGCGTGCCTGGGGCTGCTCGTGAAGATCGGGATGCCGCGGCGCAACATCTGGGTCACCGACCTGGCGGGACTCGTCTATCAAGGCCGCCAGGAGCTGATGGACGACGACAAGGTCGTGTTCGCCCAACCCACGCACCAGCGCAGTCTCGGTGAAGCCATCACCGGGGCCGACATCTTTCTCGGTTTGTCGGCGGGCGGTGTGCTGAAGAAAGACATGGTCGCGCGCATGAATCCGAATCCGGTGATCTTCGCGCTGGCCAACCCTACGCCCGAGATCCTGCCCGAGGAGGTGAAAGAGGTGCGCAGCGACGCGATCATCGCCACCGGCCGCACCGACTACCCGAATCAGATCAACAACGTCTTGTGCTTCCCGTACATCTTTCGCGGGGCACTGGATTGCGGGGCGACGACGATCAGTATCGAGATGGAGATCGCCGCAGTGCACGCGATCGCCGAGCTGGCGCAGGCCGAGCAAAGCGAGGTGGTGGCAGCGGCCTACGCCGGCGCGACGCTGAGCTTCGGTGCGGAATACCTGATCCCCAAGCCCTTCGATCCGCGCCTGATGATTCGCATCGCGCCCGCGGTGGCGCAGGCAGCGGCGGCGTCGGGGGTGGCGCTGCGTCCGGTGCAGGACCTCGACGCGTATCGCGAGAAGCTGCTCAGCTTCGTCTACGCGTCGGGCACGACGATGAAGCCGATCTTCAATCTGGCCAAACGCGCGCAGCGCAAGCGGGTCGCCTTCGCCGAGGGCGAGGAAGAGCGTGTGCTGCGGGCGGTGCAGGTGATCGTCGACGAAGGCCTGGCACGGCCCACGCTGATCGGCCGGCCCGAGATCCTGGCGCAGCGCATCGAAAAATTCGGACTGCGCCTGACGATGAATCGCGACTACGACCTCGTCAATACGGAAAACGACCATCGCTTTCGCGACTATTGGCGCAGCTACCACGAGATGACGGCACGCAAGGGCGTGACGGCGCAGCTGGCGAAGATCGAAATGCGGCGGCGCCTGACGCTGATCGGCGCGATGCTGCTCAAGAGCGACGAGGTCGATGGTTTGTTGTGCGGCACGTGGGGCACGACGGGTCTGCATCTGCACTACATCGACCAGGTGATCGGCCTGCGCGAGGGCGTCAAGACCTACGGCTGCATGAACGGCCTGCTGCTGCCCGGACGCATGGTGATGCTGGTGGACACGCATGTGAACTACGACCCGAGCGCCGAGCAACTCGCCGAGCTGACGGTGATGGCAGCCGAAGAAATGCTGCGCTTCGGCTTGCGCCCGAAGGCGGCGCTGCTGTCGCACAGCAATTTCGGCTCGAGCAACCAACCCTCGGCGGTGAAGATGCGGGATGCATTGGCGCTCTTGCGGGCGCGCGCGCCGTGGCTGGAAGTGGATGGCGAGATGCACGGCGACGCTGCACTGGACGCCGCCTACCGCGCTGAGCTGATGCCGTTCAGCACCTTGAGTGGAGAAGCGAACCTGCTCGTGCTGCCGAACATCGACGCGGCAAACATCGCCTACAACCTGCTCAAGTCAGCGGCCGGCGGGGGCATCGCGATCGGGCCAGTGCTGCTCGGCGCGGCCAAGCCGGTGCACATTCTCACGCCGTCGGCGACGGTGCGCCGCATCGTCAACATGGCGGCCGTGACGGTGGCTGACGCGAACGCCGCGCGCCGCTGACCTGGCGGCGTGCGGTTCGACGGGGCTGGCCTTGCGCCGGGCTGTGCGCTCGCCATCGACTCGCCCAATGGCCCGGGCTCTTGAGGGGACAACTGTCAATCGCGGTATGTCCCAAGATCAGTCGTGACAATCAAGTTTCGGCTGTGAATCTAAGAATCTGAAAGGCATTTCAGGATGTGTGCGCACGCTATTAAGGGCCACCAGATGCCCGATAAAGAGGCATGCGCTTGAGCTTTGAGAGCGTTTTCTGTACCATTCGCGCTTCGCGTTTCAGGGATTACCCGTGTTTTTGGTTGGCCAGCTGGGCTTCCAGCGAGCAATAAGAAAGTTGGGGCTCGCTCTCACCACGGCGGCAATTTTCGCTGTGCCTGCGGTGTCAATGCAGGCGAAGGAGGCCAGGCAGGAACTCGGTGTTGTGTCCAGGTCGTTACTTCCGCCCGAAGCACAGATGACGGAAAAGTTGATTCGCTCGGGAGGGCCGTTCCCGTACGCGAAAGATGGCACAACGTTCGGAAACCGGGAACGTGCATTGCCGGCGCACCCCCGCGGTCATTACCGCGAGTACACCGTGCAAACGCCTGGCGCGCGGAACCGAGGGGCGCGACGCATTGTTTGTGGAGGGAGTCAACCGACGCAGCCCGACGCTTGTTTTTACACGGCAGACCACTACGCGAGCTTCAAGCGCATCGTGCAGTGAGTTGCCCCGAGAAGAATTTTCATTGACCAAAGGAGGATCGCGACCATGCTCTTGCAGACAGTCCGACCCAATATCGTTCAGTCTATACGCGCCTATCGCGCTGACGACTTGCTGCAGGCCGCGCAGGGTGTGGGCCAGCACTTCTTGTATGCCAACCTGACCGCGGCGCAATCCAAACAGGATGTTCTGGAGGGCATTGCCGAGGCGTTCATGTTCCCGTCGCACTTCGGCAAGAACCTCGACGCCTTGTATGACTGCATGACCGACCTGGTGCACAAGTCGGGCTCGCAGCCCGGCTTCGTGGTGGTGTTGGAGCAATTGCCCGACAACCCGAAATTCGACCGCGAGGCGCGCGAACAGTTGCTCGATGTCTTTCGCGACGCGGCCGACTATTGGGCGGAGCGCAAAGTACCGTTCCGATGTTTCTATTCTTTTCAGTAGCCCGCTCCCAGGAATTCGGGTCATGGGAGCGGGCTACCGAGGTGGCCCAGAACGTCGCGCCGAAGCCAGTCAAGGGCGTCGCGAAGAGTTCGACGAGTGCGAGTTTCGGCATGAACATGCCGTTGATGAGCAGCGCCTTCGACACGTCGATGTGGCTTAGCGCGGCGTAGCGCTGGCCGATCGACAGTGCGAAACGGCGGTCCTCGGACCGCCGTTTTCATTTCGGTGTGCGACCGCCACCTTGATACGCCGGTGCGTCAGGCGGCGGTTGCGCTGGCCAGGTCCAGAAATTCGGCGACCGGCACCTCCTCGGCGCGGCGCTGCACGTCGAAGTGGCCAGCAAACTGGCGCGCCTCCAACCAGCGGCCCAAGGTGTGACGCAACAGCTTGCGACGCTGCGAAAAAGCCACCCGCACGAGCTCGCTCAAGTGTGCTGCCGGGACCGCCGCGAAGTCGCGCAGCGGCTGCATTCGCACGACGGCGGAGTTGACCTGGGGCGGCGGCTCGAATGATGTCGGCGCCACGTCGAACAAGTGTTCGATGGCGTAGCGCCATTGCAGCATGACGCTGAGCCTGCCATACGCTTTGGTGGCGGGCGAAGCCGCCATGCGTTGCACCACTTCGGCCTGCAGCATGAAATGCTGATCGGCAATGTGGCTCACGGAGTCGAGCAGGTGAAACAGGATCGGCGAGGAGATGTTGTACGGCAGGTTGCCCACGACCCGCAGTTTGTCGCGTGACTGCGCCAGCGCCGCGAAGTCCACCGTCAGCACGTTGGCCTCGATCACCTCCAGTTCGGCACGACGCCGCAGCGTCGCGGCGAGGTCGCGGTCGAGTTCGATCACACAGAGTTTGCCGGAGCGCTCGACCAGAGGCTGGGTCAGCGCGCCCAGGCCGGGGCCGATCTCGACGAGTGCCTGGCCGGGCAGCGGATCGATCGCCTGGACGATGCGTTCGATGATGTCGCGGTCGGTCAGAAAATGCTGGCCGAAGCGCTTGCGGGCGATGTGTTTCACGGCGCCTGAGAGCGGGCAGTCTCCTACAGCGGAGGCTCGCGCAATTCGACATAGGCGCGCGCGCGCAGCTCGCGCATCCACTCGACGTAGGCGTCCTCGAACTTCTGCTCGCGCAAGATGTTGCGCGCCTGCTCGCGAAGCTGCTTGGGCTCCAGCGTGACCTCGCGGCGATCGATCACTTGAATCAAGTGAACGCCAAAGCGCGACACGACGGGGTCTGACACGCCACCCGGTGCCAATGCGTTCATCGCCTCCTCGAACTCCGGAACCAGGCCGCCAGGTGACGACCAGCCGAGGTCGCCACCCTGCGCTGCGCTGCCGTCTTCCGAGTTGTCGATCGCGAGTTGTTCGAACGTCTTCGACCCTGCAGCGATGTCGCGTTTCAAGCCGGCTAGCCGGCGCAGCGCTGCCTCCTGAGGAAGCTGGGGCGACGGACGCAACAGGATGTGCCGGGCACGGGTTTGCTGAACTGTCGCCCCGGAACCGTCACGCTTGTCGACGAGTTTGAGCACATGAAACCCGGCGCCGCTGCGCACCAAGGCTGCACCCACTTCGCCCGCCTGGAACGAGCGCACGGCGTCGACGAACAAGTCGGGCAGCCGGTCGGCAGAGCGCATGCCGATCACCCCGCCCTGGGCCCGGTTGCCGTCTTCCGAGACTTCGCGCGCCACGGCTTCGAAGGCCTCGCCGCCGCGCACGCGCTTCAACGCCGCTTCGGCGCGCGAGCGGCGTTGGAGCAGCGTGGCTTCGTCTGCGCCCTCCGGCACCGTGACCAGAATCTGCGCAATGTTGTATTGGTTGGCGCCGCGCGACACCTCGCGTCGTTTCTCGAGAAATGCGTCGATTTCACTGTCGCTGATGCGAATCCGCCCCAGCACCTCGCGCTCGCGCACCCGCTCTGACAGCATCTGGTCGCGAATGTTGCTGCGAAAGCGCGCGAAATCGATGCCTTCGGCGCGCAGCCGCTCGCGCAACTGCGCCATCGTGATTTGGTTCTGCTGCGCCACGTTGGCCACGGCCCGGTCGAGTTCGGCGTCGTCCAGGCGTTGGCCACTTTCGCGGGCGTGGGTAACCTGCACGCGCTCGTCGATGAGCGCGTCCAGCACCTGCTGGCGCAGCTGATCGGCTGGGGGCAAGGCGCTGCCGCTGCGGGTGGCGTTGTCGCGCAGTCGCGCCAGGCGCAATTGCAACTCGCCCGCCGTGACCAGCTCCTGGTTCACCACGGCGACGATGTAGTCGCCAATTCGCGACTCACCTCGCCCTTGAGCTGCGCCCGGTGCAGCCGTCAGCGCAAGCGTGATCGCGACGGCCGTGCTCATGAGCGCCCCAAGGCCGGCCGAAGCCGGCCGTCCCCCGAGGGGAACAAGGAAAGTGGCGAAGCCACATTTCCTTGTGAGCAGTTGCGGCTTTGCCACCTTGTTCATCCCCAAGGGCCACGAAGGGGCCCCTTCGGGGCCCTTGGGGCGGACGACGTAGATCGTCGGCCTGGGGGCGCCAAGAAAGATTGCCGCAACGTGTCTCAAGCCCGAGGCCTCATTCATTCTCATTCATACGCTTTGAGCGGATCGATCGGCGTGCGCTGGTCGCGCAGCAGCCTGTATCCCGGGATATTGTCCTTCAAGACCTGCAGCGGGTTCGTTCCGAGCCTTGACAAGCCCACCAACTCGAGCTGAAGCAGCAGGCGCGTCGTCGCTTCACTGAGGCCGGTGGATTGGCGCTCGGCGACGACGCGCCCGATCCAGCATCCCGCGTCGTACTCCAGGCCCAGGATAGAGTCGGTGACGCGGCGGTCACGGGTGCTGTAGGTGGCCCGCCCAACGCTGTACCAGCTTCCGGCGCATGCGTTGCCCGAGCTGCTGGAGCCTGAGCCCAGGCCCGAGCGAGACCCGGCCGCACCCGGCGTCGCGCCGAACAGCGGCCACTGCCATGCCAGCTCGACCTGTTCGCTCGCGCCGAGGGCCAAGCGGTAGGTGGTCGAAACGGTGCGAAACGGCCCGGGTGAAAAACGCGCACCGACGACGGAGCGCACCGCGCGGTTGGTGTCGGGGTTGTACTGCACCGACGCATCAAGCCTCCAATTCGGCACAAGCGTCGTCGAGCCGAGCAGCAGCACGTCGGAAAAGCGCTGCGTCAGGGGCGTGCCGTCGGGCGTGACAAGCTGGTCGCGAAACAGATAGCGTTGCACCAGGCCCAGGCGCATCGCTTCCGCGCCGGTTTGCGCGTCTAGGATGCGCGTCGTCACGCCGGCTGTCAGTTGGTGCGCGTCGGACACGCGGTCGACGCCGGCAAAGGCGTTCTCGGTGAAGATCGAGTCGAAGTTGAAGTCTTTCGCCGCGGAGTCGAAGTTCGGCAGTCGGTCTTGGCGCCGATACGGAGTGTTCACGTAGAGCAAACGCGGCTCGAGGGTCTGCCGCGTCGATTTTCCAAACCAGACGGCGTCGCGCTCCAGCAGCCAGGCGCTGTCCAGGCTCAGTGTGGGCACCACCCGCGCCATGCTGCGCCGGCCATCGACTGGCAGCCCGGTGATCGGATCGGTGACCGGGCGATCCAGCGCATACGCCGCGGCGTTGTACGAAATCTTGGGCGTGAGCGTCCAGCCGGGCGTGAGCACCGGCCAGGCGAGCCAACCCAGCGAATGCGCGCGCGCACCGGTGGCGCGCGCCACGCTCACGCCGTTCGTCGGGTCGGAGAAGCGGTTCAGCTCGAATTCGACGCCGGTCTCAGGCCCGGATTCAATGCGCTTGGCATAGCTCAGGCCCAGTTGGGGCAGGCGCTCATACGGCGCCTCGATCGCGCTGGCGGGGTCTTGCAGCACCTGCCAGCGCCGGACGCGGGCGTAAAACGCCCAATCGCTGAGCGACGTGTTCAACGCCAGCTCCGAGCTGAGCAGCCGCGGTGTCAAGCTCTTCACGCCGCGCGAAAAGTCCTTCCAGTAAGCGTCGTCCGAGACGCGCAGCCAGCGTCCGCGCGCCTGGATGTCCAGCGGCAGCGAGGCGTCAGCCGCCGCGCTGATCGCAAACCGCGACGCACTCGTGAGCCGGTCGTTGGGCAAGTAGTGCAGGTCGATGTCGCCCAGGTGCTTCGGCTCGAGATAGCGGAACTCGGTTTCCATGCCGACGCCGCGCTTGGCGCTGATCACCGGCGTCAGGGTCGCGTCGCGCTGGGGCGCGATGTTCCAGTAGTACGGCACCGCGACCTGCAAGCCGCTCTTGCTGTCCAGGTTGATTCCCGGAGGCAACCAGCCCGACTTGCGCTCATCGGTCAGGGGAAAGCTGAGCACTGGCGCGGCCAGGATCGGCACACCGTAAAAACGCAACACTGCGTTCTCGGCGATACCTTCGTTGGCAGCGAAGTCGAGCTTGATGCTGTCGGTGGCGAGCTGCCAGGCCGGCCCGCCGGAGCCGTCGCTCGGACAGCTCGAGTAGTTGGCGCCGGTGGCGATGATGCGCTCGTCGTCGAGAAAGTCGATGCGCCGCGCGGTGCCGCCTGCGCCATTGCGCGCAAAGAGGTAGGTCGGGCTGATGAAGAAGCCCTCGTAACGCTGCAGCCGCAACTGCAGCTCCGGACCGGTGTAAACATTGCCGTCGCGGCTGACGCGCACATTGCCCCGCGCCACCGCCAGATCCTCGGCCTGGTCATAGCTCAGGCTGTCGGCGCGCACCACGAGGCCGGCGCTGCGCAGTTCCACGTCGCCTTCAGCCACCGTCTCGAGGTCGGGCCTGCCACGGAACTCGCGCGAACGCAGCGTGATCGGCGCGCGCCCACCAAACTGCGCGCGTGCTGGCAGCTGCAGCTGGGGCGACAGGCGCAGCGTCAAGGGTTCGCCCGGTGCGTCTTGGGCGTGGCCGGCCGCGGCGCCAAGCAGCAGCGCGGCTGCACCCAGCAGTCGCAGTGCAGGGCGGGACTTCTCCGCAGGCAAGGGGGACGGTTTCTTCGGCAAGGCAGGCGGGGCAGCGCGCGGCCACTGACCAGTCGCGCAGCGGATCGGCAGCCAGCGCCTGCGCGGAAAGCAGGGTGGTTTGTAGAATCAATTATCCACGAGCCCTGAGGCCGGGCAGGTCGGCTCCCTCTCGGCCGACCTGCGCCTACACATCACGCAAGACACCACAGCGGATTGAGAGCATCGACCTCAGCGCGAACTGCGCCAACCATAGAACAAGATCCATTGAATACAACCCCTGCCTTGCCCGGCATCGTTTGGGCTGACCCAGCGCGCGAACAGGCATTCGCATGCTGGTTCGGATCGGTTGCCGTACGCCACGGCCTGCTGGCGCCCAGCCTGCGACCGGCCTCCAGCGACGCGAGCTTTCGTCGCTACTTCCGGGTCGACGCCGGCAGCGGCACGAGCCATGTCGTGATGGACGCGCCACCGCCGCAGGAAGACGTGCACCCGTTTGTCGACATCGCGTCGCGCCTGATCCGCGCCGGGCTGAACGCGCCGCGCATCGTCGAACAGGACACCGCGAATGGCTTCCTGCTCCTGAGCGACCTGGGCACAAGCTTGTACCTGAACGAACTGCTGTCGGCGCAAACGGCGAGCGACGAGGCGACGATCACCGCCTTGATGCGAGACGCCATCGCCGCCCTGGTGACGTGGCAGCGCCGTGGCGACGCGGCCGGGCTGCCGCTGTACGACGACGCCTTGCTGCGCCGCGAGCTCGCGCTGTTTCCCGAATGGTGCGTGCAGCGCGAGTTTGGCGTCACGTGGAGCCAGGCGCAACAGCGCATCTGGGCCAGCGTCTGCGACGCCCTCGTCGCCAGTGCCCTGGCGCAGCCACAAGTGGCAGTGCACCGCGACTACATGCCGCGCAACCTGATGGTGTGTACGCAAAACCCGGGCATCCTCGACTTCCAGGACGCGGTCTGCGGCCCGGCAAGCTATGACCCCGCCTGCCTGCTGCGCGACGCTTTCATTTCCTGGGACGAAGCGCGTGAGCTCGATTGGGCGGTGCGCTACTGGGAAGCGGCGCGCAAGGCCGGTGTGCCATTGAGCGACGATTTCGGCGAGTTCTGGCGTCAACTCGAGTGGATGGGCCTGCAGCGCCACATGAAAGTGCTCGGTATCTTCTGCCGCCTGAAACACCGCGACGCCAAACCCAAATACAGCGAAGACCTGCCGCGCTTCTTCAACTATGCGCACAAGGTGGCAGTCCGCTATGCGCCGCTGCGGCCGTTGGCCGGTTTGCTGGAACCGCTGATGGGCGTGCAGCGCAGCGTGGCGTTTTACTGAGCCGTGCTGCGCCTCACCGAATTGCGCCTGCCGCTGGACCATGGCGAAGCGGCGCTGCGCAAGGCGATTCTGGTGCGGCTGCGTATCGCCGATGCGCGGCTGCGCGCATTCACGGTATTTCGCCGCGGCTATGACGCGCGCAAGCGCAGTGCGATCCAGCTCGTCTACACGCTCGACTGCGAAGTCGATGACGAAGCCGAGATCCTCGCGCGGGCCGGCGCGGACCCGCAATTGCGTCGCTCACCCGACACGCGCTACCACTTTGTCGCGAAGTCCGGTGATCCGCGCGCGGCGGGGCGCGCCGGCGCGGCGCATCGCCCGCTCGTGATCGGCTTCGGCCCGTGCGGCCTGTTTGCCGCGCTCGTGCTGGCGCAGATGGGGCTGGCGCCGATCGTTCTGGAACGCGGCAAGCGCGTTCGCGAACGCACCCAGGACACCTGGGGCCTGTGGCGCAAGCGCGTGCTCGACCCCGAATCCAACGTGCAGTTCGGCGAAGGCGGCGCGGGCACATTTTCCGACGGAAAACTGTGGAGCCAGGTGAGCGATCCACGCCACTTGTCGCGCAAGGTGCTCACCGAATTCGTCAAAGCCGGCGCGCCCGAGGAAATTCTCTTCGTCGCCAAGCCGCACATCGGTACGTTTCGGCTCGTCGGCGTGGTGGAGAAGATGCGAGCCGAGATTGAATCGCTGGGCGGCGAGGTTCACTTCCAGCAGCGTGTCACCGATGTGCTGCTCGAAGACGGTCAGATGCGTGGGGTGACCACCGCCGGCGGTATGCAATGGCGCAGCGACCATGTCGTTCTGGCCCTGGGCCACAGCGCCCGCGACACATTTGCGATGCTGCACGCGCGCGGCGTCTTCATGCAGGCGAAGCCGTTTTCGTTGGGATTTCGCATCGAACATCCGCAGGGCATCATCGACCGCGCGCGCTTCGGCCCGAGCGCGGGTCATCCGTTGCTGGGCGCGGCCGACTACAAGCTCGTGCACCACGCCGCCAACGGCCGCTCGGTGTACAGCTTTTGCATGTGCCCGGGTGGCACCGTGGTCGCTGCGACGTCCGAAGCCGGGCACGTGGTCACGAACGGCATGAGCCAGTATTCGCGCAACGAGCGCAATGCCAACGCGGGCATCGTCGTGGGCATCACGCCGCAGGACTATCGGCAGGATGGCCGCAGCAGCGGCGACGTCAATCCCCTGGACGGCATCGCGTTTCAGCGTCAGTGGGAAGCGCGCGCGTTCGAAGTCGGGGGCGGGCAGTACAACGCGCCGGGCCAACTCGTCGGCGACTTCCTCGCGGCGCGGCGCTCCACGGCGCTCGGCAGCGTCGAGCCTTCCTACAAGCCCGGCGTGACGCTCACCGATCTGGGTGAACCCGGTCGCATGAGCCTGCCCGAGTACGCCATCACCGCGATTCGCGAAGCCCTGCCCGCGTTCGAGCGCAGCATTGCGGGCTTTGCCATGCCTGACGCGCTGCTCACCGGCGTGGAGACGCGCACTTCATCGCCGCTGCGCATCACACGCGGCAAGAGCTACCAGAGCGTGAACATCGCCGGCCTGTACCCGGCGGGCGAAGGCGCAGGATATGCCGGGGGCATCATGTCGGCGGCGATCGACGGCATCGAAGTCGCCGAGGCCGTGGCCCGGTCGATGCTGGGCCTGGCCGAACCCGCCGAACCCACGAACGTGGCGCGCAACGAGGTAGCGATCAAGGGCAGGCCGCGATCACCTGCGCCACCGACGCCGTGAGCTTCTTGCCATAGGGCACGTGCAGGAATTCATTCGGTCCATGCGCATTGCTCTTCGGCCCGAGCACGCCGCACACCATCATCTGCGCTGCCGGGAAGCCCCGCTGCAGCATGCTCATCAACGGGATCGTCCCGCCCTGGCCGATGTAGCCGCACGGCGCGCCAAAGTTCGCGCGTGACGCGGCGTTCAGCGCGTCTTCCAGCCATGGCGCCAGCAGCGGCGCATTCCAGCCGGTCGCTCCTTGCGCGCCGGCGCGACCGTCGGCAGCGAAGGTGACACGCGCGTTGTACGGTGCGTTGTCTTCGAGCAGGACTTTCAACTCGGCAGCTGCAAGATTGCCGTCAACCAAGGGCGGCAGGCGCAGCGACAGCTTGAACGCGGTGTAGGGCCGCAAGACGTTGCCGGCGTTGCCAAGTTCGGGAAAGCCTTGCGCTCCTGTCACTGACAACGTGGGCTGCCAGGTGCGACGCAGCAGGGCGTCCAGCGGGTCGGTGGTCGTGGGCAGTGTCGCCGCGCCATCGGCGCCGCAGGACCAGGGGAATCGTTTCCAAACCTCGTCGCCGAGGATTTGCGCCGTCGCGCGCGCCTGCTCGACACGGTCCACCGGAATTGCGCAATGCAACGCGGCGGGCAGGAGCCGGCCGGTCTTGCTGTCTTCCAGCCGATCGAGCACCTGGCGCAGGATGCGAAAACTCGACGGAACGAGGCCGCTCGCATCCCCCGAGTGCACGCCTTCGCTGAGGATTTCCACTTTCAGCACGCCGCTGACCATGCCGCGCAGGCTGGTCGTGAGCCAGAGCTGGTCGTAGTTGCCCGCCCCGCTGTCCAGACACACGACGAGCGTCACGTTGCCCAGGCGCGGTTTGAGCACGTCGATGTACGCCGGCAAATCGGGCGAACCGCTTTCTTCGCAGCTCTCGATCACGCCCACGCAGCGCGGCCGGGGGATGCTTTGGGCGTCGAGCGCGGCGATCGCGGTGAGCGCCGCGTACACCGCGTAGCCGTCGTCGGCGCCGCCGCGGCCGTAGAGCAGGCCGTCCTTGTACTTCGGCGTCCACGGTCCGAGGTCGCTGCGCCAGCCGCTGAACTCGGGTTGTTTGTCGAGGTGGCCGTAGAGCAGGACGGTGTCTCGGCTGTCGGTGCGCGTGGCCGGCACTTCGAAAAAGATCAGCGGCGTGCGCCCCTCGATGCGAACGACCTCGAGCTTGAGCCCGGCGATGCGCCTGCCCTCGACCCAGGTCGCCGCGTCGTGGATCACGCGATCCAGGTAGCCATTACGCTGCCAGTCGGCGTCGAACATCGGGCTCTTTGCGGGGACGCCGATGTAACTGGTGATCGCCGGGACGATTTCCTGGTCCCAGGCGTCGTTCGCGAATGCGGCGAGTGCGCCGGCCTCACCAGGCAGCAGGGGCAGGGAGGGGTCGCGTGCGTTCATCGGGAGTTCCTTGGCAGAGGCGGTGGCGCGAGTTTAGGAGCCTGTCGGGCTTCGGCGCGGGCCCGACCCAAAGCCCGATAGGCTCCTTAGGCCGTGTCGAGCGCATCGAGCCAGGAGCGCAACTGCGCAAACACCGCGTCGCGCTCGGGCTCGTTGAAGATCTCGTGAAACAGCGCCGCAAACTCGCACGCCGTCACACACGCCGGGGCGGCGGCCGCGAATGCCGCGCTGCCGGCAGGCGCGACGCAGCGGTCGCTGCCCGCGTAAAGCAACAGGGTCTTGGCGCGCCAGCGTGGCGCCGTATTGCGTACCTGTGCGCCGGCGTCGACGATGAAGCGCACCAAGGCGGGCGTGACGCGGGCGTGCACCAGGGGGTCGGCGACGTAGGCACGCACGACGGCGGCGTCGCGCGAAATCCAGGCCGGATTCAAGCCGTTGTTCACGGCCAGGTTCGGTGCAAATCGACCGAGCACAGCCAACAACAACTTCTGCGCGTGGTTCATACCGGGGTCCAGCGCGGGTGAGGAAAGGACCAGCGCATGCACCTTTCGCGACCACTGCGCCGGCTGAGCCGCCAAGCCCTCGGCGACAAAGCGACTCGCGATCAGGCCCCCCATGCTGTGCCCGAGTAGCAGCAGCGGTGCGTCGGCGCGCTCTCGTACCGCGTCGATCAGACGGCTCAGGTCGTCGAGCAGCGCAGCGGCATGCGGCAGTCCCCCACGTGCACCGCCGCTGCGGCCATGGCCGCGCAGGTCCGCTCCCGCGACGCGCCAGCCCCAGGCATTGAGCCGCGCCGCCAGATCTTCATGGCGGCCGACGTGTTCACCCAGGCCATGCACAATGATCACCGTCCCTCGTGCCGCCGCGCGAGGCCACTCACGCCATTGCAGTTCCACGCCGTCGGCAGCGGCGAGTTCGTGTGTCGTCATGGGCCGAGTTTAGGAGCCCGACACGACGGCAGACTCCGGGCTTGCCCGGGGCATCACCCGAGCGCGGCTGCGGCACATTACGCAGACTCATCAAGGAGCCAAAGTGAACGAATTCTTCGAACTCACCTCGTCCAGCGGTGTTGCCCACCTTCTGTTGAACCGGCCGGAGCGCATGAACACGATGACGCCGGCGTTTTTCCCGGCCTTGCGCGACGCCGTTCGCGCTCTGGCCGATGCGGGAACGACGCGAGCGCTCGTGATTTCGTCCACCGGCAAGCATTTCAGCGCGGGCATGTCCCTGGACGTCTTCGACGGCGAGGAAGCGATGCTGATGACCGGCAGCGCACGCTCGCGCCTGAGTTTCCAGGAGTCGCTGCGCCGACTCGTCGATTGTTTCAGCGCGCTGGACGAAGTGCGTTTCCCCGTGATTTGCGCCGTGCAGGGCGGCTGCATCGGCGGTGCGCTGGACCTCGCCACGGCCTGCGACATCCGGGTGTGCAGCACCGACGCGTTTTTCACCGTGCAGGAGATTCACATCGGCATGATGGCCGACGTGGGCGTGTTGCAGCGCCTGCCGAAGATCGTGCCGCAAGGCGTGGCGCGGCAGATGGCTTACACCGGTGAGCGCTTGAACGCCCAGCGTGCGCTTGCCAGCGGGTTGGTCAACGCGGTGCTGCCCGACGCGCCGGCTTTGCTCGAGCATGCGCTGGCGCTGGCGAAAGACATCGCCGCGAAGTCGCCGCTGGCGATCGCCGGCAGCAAGCTCGCGCTGAACCATGCGCGCGACCACGGCACCGCGGCGGCGCTGCAGCAAATGACGTTGCTGCAAAGCGCAATCTTCGATCTGGACGAGATGGCACTCGCCATCGCCGCGTGGAAAGACAAACGCCCCGCGGAATTCGCGGCGCTCGCGCCGGTGGCGCCGCTGTCGGCCGAGAGCCAGCCGCGGCGCTGAACGGCGCAACGCCTATTGCCGCTCGAACTTGAACACTGCCACGCTGGCGCGCAGGTTCGGCAGGTGCCGCACGACCGAGCCTTCCTGGATGCCGAACGCATCGAGGATGCGAAGGCTGCCCTTGCGCGCCAGCGCCTCGAAGTCGGCATAAGTGCCGACGCGGATGTTCGGCGTGTCGTACCACTGGTAAGGCAAGACCTTGGTCACTGGCATGCGCCCGAGCGCGATGCTGACGCGGTTGCGCCAATGCGCGAAGTTGGGAAAGCTCACGATGCCGCAGCGTCCGACGCGTGCGGTCTCGCGCAGCATGCTTTCCGTGTTGCGCAGGTGCTGCAGGGTGTCGAGTTGCAGCACCACGTCGAAGCTCTGGTCCTCGAAGATGGCCAGTCCTTCCTCGAGGTTGAGCTGGATCACATTCACGCCGCGCCGGGTACAGGCGAGAACGTTCTGATCGAGGATTTCGATGCCGTAGCCGGTGCAGCGGCGCGTGGCCTGCAGGTGCGTGAGCAACTCGCCGTTGCCGCAGCCCAGGTCGAGCACGCGCGAACCTTCGGGCACGAGGGCCGCGATCAGTTCCATGTCGCTGCGATCGCTCACGATGTCGGCCCCTCGGCAGCCGGGCACCGCCGCCACTGCCCCGAGGGCAAGTTCGCTAGGAGCCTGTCGGACTTCGGGTC
>JANNKM010000087.1:0-2229 GCA_031396305.1 Rhizobacter sp. | reverse complement strand
AGCTGATGTGTATGACTTCGCAGCCTTCAGGTTACCCCTCAGGCCCAGCCCATCGGCCAACTGTTGCGAAGCTCACCGGTTTTAAGCGGCGAGAGCGTACGTAGAGTCGTTCGCAGTTACTTTGTTTCCAGTGGATTTACGTGCGAACTGGTGCTCGGCATGCCCTGTTCCAACTCCGAACCCACGTCGAAGCCAGGTCAGCCCCAGAGCCGCGTAGTTTAGGCCAGTCCCGGCAAATGCAAGAGCTGATGCGGCCACTGGATCACGTGATCGGCCCCCCAATCCTCGATCGCCTCGCCCTGGCCCAGGTAGCCCCAGGCGACGGCGACAGTGGCCATGCCCGCGGCGCGGCCCGCCTGCACGTCGCGATGGTCGTCGCCGACGTAGATGCATTCGGCGGCAGCGACGCCGATGCGCCGTGCCGCTTCGAGCAGCGGCGCGGGGTGCGGCTTGGCGTGCGGTGTGGTGTCGCCGCAGACGAGGGTCTGTGCGTGCAGATGCAGCCCGAGCGCGCGCACCAGCGGCTCGCTGAATCGCATCGCCTTGTTCGTCACGATGGCCCACGGCATGCTGCGCTCGCGCAGAGCCTGCAGAACGGGCTCCATGTCGGGGAACAGGCGTGTGTCGCGCGTCATGCGGCTCTCGTAACGGTTCAGGAACTCGTCGCGAGCCGCGGCAAACTGCTCATGCTGCGGGTCCATGTCAAGCGCGCGATGCAGCATGCCGCGCGCTCCGGAGCCCACCATCGGCCGGAAATGCGAAACCGGCAGTTCGGCCAATCCACGCGAGACGCGCATCTCGTTCGCTGCACCGGCCAGGTCAGGGGCGCTGTCGATGAGGGTGCCGTCCAGGTCGAACAGCACCGCCCTGAAGCGGTTGACGCTCATTCCGCCTTGCGCCACGCCATCAGATAGTTGACGCTCGTGTCATTCGACAAGCTGTAGCGCCGGCTCAACGGGTTGTATTCCATGCCGCGCATCTGGCTCTGGACCAAACCTGCCGCCCGGCCCCAAGTGGCCAGCTCACTCGGCCGGATGAAGCGCGCGTATTCGTGTGTTCCCTTGGGCAGGAGCTTGAGCACATGCTCGGCGCCGATGATGGCGAACAGGAACGCCTTGGCATTGCGGTTGATCGTCGAGAAGAATACCCAGCCGCCCGGCTTCACCAGCGTCGCGCACGCGGTCACGATGGCCGAAGGGTCAGGCACATGCTCGAGCATCTCCATGCAGGTGACGGTGTCGAAGTGCCCGGGCATTTCCGCGGCCAGCGCCTCGGCAGCGACTTCACGGTACTGGACTCCCGAGGTCTGGGCTTCGAGGGCATGCAGTTGCGCCACCCGCAGCGGCTTGGTGGCCAGGTCGATGCCGAGCACGTTCGCGCCGCGTCGCGCCATCGCCTCGGCGAGGATGCCCCCGCCGCAGCCGACATCGAGCACCGCCGCGCCACTCAGACGCGCCAGATTGTCGATCCACTCCAGCCGCAGCGGGTTGATCTGGTGCAGCGGCCGAAACTCGCTGTCGGGGTCCCACCAGCGATGCGCCAGCTCGCTGAACTTCGCGAGCTCCTGGGGATCGGCGTTTGACGTCATGCGCTGATGTTAGCTGGCGCGCAATCTGACCTGCGCAACAACGCCCCCAAAAACAAACCCCGCCGAAGCGGGGTTTGCTGCAGCAATCGAGAGCACCCCAAGGACGCCGCATTGCGGCGTCCGTCCCCCGTGGGGATTGAGCAAAGCGGCAGAGCCACATTTGCTCAAGCGATGCTTACGGCTTGCGGGTTCGCGTACCGACCACTTCGATTTCGACGCGGCGGTTCTTCTGCTTGCCTTCCTTGGTCTTGTTGTCGGCCACGGGCTGCTTCTCGCCCTTGCCTTCGGTGTAGACCCGGTTCTTCTCGACGCCCTTGCTCGTCATGTAGGCCTTGACGGACTCGGAACGCCGCACCGACAACTTCTGGTTGTAGGCGTCGTCGCCATCAGAGTCGGTGTGGCCCACCGCGATGATGACTTCGAGGTTGATCCCCTTCATCTTGGCAATCAAGTCGTCGAGCTTGGCCATGCCCTCGGGCTTCAACACCGACTTGTCGACGTCGAAGAAGGCGTCGGCCGCGAACGTGACCTTCTCGCTCACAGGTGCGGGCGGCGGTGGGGGCGGTGGCGGCGGCGGTGGCACAACGACCGGTGGCGCAGCGACCGGCGGCGGCGCAGGCGGCGGGGGCGGCGGCGGCGGC
>JANNKM010000072.1:0-4832 GCA_031396305.1 Rhizobacter sp. | reverse complement strand
GTCCATTCAACTCCTTGGTGTACCCCAGACCTGCCGCTGCGCGTCAGGCCCCCCGAGGGGGATTCGGAAACTTCGGGCGGCCGTGCGTTTCCTCATGCTGGCCCCGGTACAGGCCATGTTGTTCAATATAACTTGCCACGGCACTGGGCACCATCGCGGAAACGTCCTGTCCCAGGCCGATGCGCAACCGCACCCCGGTGGCCGACACGGTGCTGGGCGGCAGCGGCAGCACGATCACCCGGCCGCTCGCCGCGGCGACTTCCGGGTTCGCATGGGGTGCGTCACCCGCGCGGTTCGCCACCGCGAGCGTCACCATGCGCACCAGCTCTTCCCAGCCATGCCAGGTGTGGAATTGGGCGAACTGGTCCTGGCCGATGATGAGAAACCATTGATGCGCCGGGCCGTCTTCGCGCTGGCGAAGTTCGCGCACCGTGTCCACGGTATAGCTCGGGCCGGTGCGCAGCAGCTCGCAGCTCTCGAGTCTGCAGCGTGGCTCGCCGGCAATGGCCAGCGCCACCATCGCCGCGCGGTCCGCCGCGCGAACCAGTTGCCGCGCCTTCTGCCACGGCTGCCCTACCGGCACCCACAACAACTGGTCGAGCTTCAAGTGTTGCAGCGCCACACCGGCCAGCGCCAGGTGCGTGTTGTGCACGGGGTCGAAACTGCCGCCGAAGATGCCGATGCGTTTCAATCGGGCGCCTTGGTGTCGGCGTTTCCTTCCTCGCCCAGCCAGTCGCGTGGTCGAAGAAAGTCGCTGTACAGACGCGCTTCGGGCGTACCCGGGCGGGGCTGCCAGTTGTAGCGCCACTTCACGATCGGCGGCATCGACATCAAGATGCTCTCGGTGCGCCCGCCCGACTGCAGGCCGAACAAGGTGCCGCGGTCGAACACCAGGTTGAACTCGACGTAGCGGCCGCGCCGGTAGGCCTGAAAGTCGCGTTCAGCGTCGCCGAACGGCATGGCGCGGCGCCGCCGCAGGATCGGCAGGTAGGCGTTCAGGAATGCATCGCCCACCGACTGGGTGAGCGCCAGACCCCCGTCAAAACCAAGCTCGGCGAGATCGTCGAAGAATACGCCGCCGATGCCGCGCGGCTCGTTGCGATGCTTCAAGTAGAAGTATTCGTCGCACCATTTCTTGAAGCGTGGGTACTTGTCGTCGCCGAACGCTTGCAGCGCGTCGTGATTCACGCGGTGGAAATGACGCGCGTCGTCCTCGAAGCCGTAGTAGGGCGTGAGGTCCATGCCGCCGCCGAACCACACGAGCGCGGCGCCGCCCGCAGGCAGCGCGGCGAGCATGCGCACGTTCATGTGCACCGTAGGCACATACGGATTGAGTGGGTGCAGCACGAGGGATACGCCCAGCGCCTCGAACGGCGCGCCGGCAAGCTCGGGGCGGTGTTGCGTTGCCGACGGCGGCAGGGTCTTGCCTTTGACATGCGAGAAGTTGCAGCCGCCGCGCTCAAACAGCGCGCCGCCTTCGATCAGGCGCGAGCGGCCGTCGCCTTCGAGCTTCTCCCCGGGTTCGCGGATCCAGGCGTCGCTCAGAAACGGCTCGCCCCCTTCGAGTTGCAGCGCATCGACGATTCGGTCCTGCAAGCCGAGCAGGTAGGACCGTACGCTGGGGATGTTCATGCGTCCAACCGAATCGGCGCGGCCTGGGCCGGGTTGCGCCCGACGCACTGGCCCAGAACCGCGTCGATGCGGGCCATGTCGCGCGCCATGTCGCCGCTGAGGTTCAAGAAGTTCTGCACACCGACGATGCGCTCGCGATAGTCGAAACACACCAGGCCCAAGGGTACGCCCGCGCGCATCGCCACATGATAAAAGCCCGAGCGCCAGGCGTCGCGGTATTTGCGTGTGCCTTCCGGGGTGAGCGCCAACCAGAGAAACTGATTGCGTGCGCGCGCGTCGATCAATGCCTGCGCCATCTGCCCGACGATGCCATGCGGCGCGGACCGATCCACCGGCACCCCGCCCAACCAGCGCATCCAGGCGCCCAACAGCGGAACGCGGAACAGCGTGTCCTTGCTCCAGAACGTGGCCTGGATTCCGATCGTCCACTTGGCGAAGATGCCGACGACGAAATCCCAGTTCGACGTGTGCGGGTAGACGATGAACACGCCCTGGCGCGCCGGCAGGCCGTCGAACTTCACGCGCCAACCGGCCATGCGCATCAGGGCACGAGCGATGGCGCTGCCGTTGAGCTGAACGGGCAATGCTTCAGCCACGGGCCGGCCGATTCATCGCTTGATGGCGCGGTGGCCGATGTCGCGGCGGAATTGCACACCGTCGATGCTGATGCCCTGCACGAGCTGATACGCCCGCGCCTGCGCCGTTTTCAGCGGTTCGCCCAGCGCCGTGACGCACAGCACGCGTCCGCCCGACGTGACGAGGTTGTTCTTGTCCTGCAAGGTGGTGCCGGCGTGGAACACAACCGCCTCCGGCGTTTCCGCCGGCAGCCCAGTGATCGCATCGCCCTTGCGCGGCTGCAGCGGGTAACCGGCGGCGGCGAGCACGACGCCCAGCGCGCTGCGGCGGTCCCACTGCATTTCAATGTCTTTCAGCGTACCGTCCGTGGCGCGCAGCAGCACGTCGAGCAGGTCGGTCTTCAGGCGCATCAGGATCACTTGCGCTTCCGGGTCGCCCAGGCGACAGTTGAACTCCACGGTGCGCGGTTGGCCGTGCGCGTCGATCATCAGGCCGGCGTAGAGAAAGCCGGTGTAGACGATGCCCTCTCTCGCCTGGCCGGCGATGGTGGGCATGATGATCTCGTGCATCACCTTGGCATGCACATTGGGCGTGACGATGGGTGCCGGCGAATACGCCCCCATGCCGCCGGTGTTCGGGCCAGTGTCGGCGTCGCCCAGGCGTTTGTGGTCCTGGCTCGTCGCCAGAGGCGCGATGCTCTTGCCGTCGCACATGACGATGAAGCTGGCTTCTTCGCCGCTCAAGAATTCTTCGACCACGATGCGCGGCACGTTGTGGCCGTCATCGCCCGCGTTGTGCTGAACGCCGAGCTTGTTGTCGGCGGGGTCGCTCGCCAGCATCCAGTCAATCGCCTGGTGCGCCTGCTCCAGCGAGGCCGCGACGACAACGCCCTTGCCCGCCGCCAGCCCGTCGGCCTTGATGACGATCGGCGCGCCGCTCTTTTGATGACAGGCGTTCACATGCGCGTGCGCCTGCGCCGCGTCGGTGAAGGTCTCGAACGCCGCGGTGGGAATCTTGTGGCGCTGCATGAAGGCCTTGGCGAACGCCTTGGAGCTTTCCAGCTGCGCCGCGGCGCGCGTCGGGCCGAAGACGCGCAGACCGCGCTCGCGGAACAGGTCCACGGCGCCGGCGGCCAGCGGCGCCTCCGGGCCGACGACGGTGAGCGCGATCTTCTCGCGCTGCGCGAAGTCGGCCAACTCGTGCAGGTCGGTGATCGGCACGTTGCGCAATCGCTTGTCGGCCGCCGTGCCACCGTTGCCCGGTGCCACGTAGATCATCTGGACCCTCTTGGATTCGGCGAGCTTCCACGCGATGGCGTGTTCGCGCCCGCCGTTGCCGATGACGAGGACTCTCATTCCAGCACCGCGTTGTGATACACGGCCTGCGTGTCGTCCAGGTCCTCGATCACATCGAGCAGTTTTTGCATGCGCTGTGAGTCCTCAAGGGACAACTCGACGTTCGATTCAGCCCGCATCGTCACTTCGGCGACTTCAGGCTTCAGCCCGGCGCGCTCCAGCGCCGCCTTGACGGCTTCGAAGTCGGGCGGCGCGCACAACACCTCCACCGCGCCGTCGTCGCCCGTCACCACGTCTTCGGCGCCAGCATCGAGCGCCACTTCCATCACCTGGTCCTCGTTTGTCCCCGGTGCGAAGACGAACTGCCCGCAATGCTTGAACTGGAACGCAACCGACCCTTCCGTGCCCATGTTGCCGCCGTACTTGCTGAAGGCGTGGCGCACTTCAGCGACGGTGCGCACCCGGTTGTCCGTCATGCAGTCGACGATGATCGCCGCGCCGCCAATGCCGTAGCCTTCGTAGCGGATCTCTTCATAGTTCACGCCCTCCAACGCGCCGGTGGCCTTGTCGATGTTCTTCTTGATCGTATCGGCGGGCATGTTTGCTGCCTTGGCCTTGTCCACCGCCAGGCGCAGCCTCGGGTTCATGCCCAGGTCGCCCCCGCCCTGGCGCGCGGCGACGACGATCTCGCGAATGATGCGGGTCCACACCTTGCCGCGCTTTTCGTCCTGGCGGCCCTTGCGGTGTTGAATATTGGCCCATTTGGAATGGCCGGCCATCGATGCTCCTGCGCCGCGGCGCTGCCTGCGTAGTTACGCGAGGGCGGCCGGCTCTGTTTGTTGGATAGACTGCGATTTTACGTGCGACCCCAGGAGCAAACCCATGGCCGAGCCATTTCTCGTCGCAAAGCGCGACACCGTCGAGTGCCACATGCTGCCCGCGCTGGCCAATCGCCATGGCCTGATCACCGGTGCCACCGGCACGGGAAAGACGATCACGCTGCAAACGCTGGCGGAAAACTTCAGCCGCATCGGCGTGCCGGTGTTCATGGCCGACGTGAAGGGCGACCTGACCGGAATCACGCAGGCCGGGCGCATCAGCGACAAGCTCGCCGCGGTGCTCAAGGAGCGCGGCCTGGAGGCACCCGAGCCGCTCGCCTGCCCCGCCACGCTGTGGGACGTGTTCGGCGCCCAGGGGCACCCGGTGCGCGCCACGGTGAGCGACATGGGCCCGCTGTTGCTGTCGCGCATGCTCGCGCTGAACGAAACCCAGCAAGGCGTGCTGCAACTCGTGTTCAAGATCGCCGACGACAACGGCATGCTGCTGCTC
>JANNKM010000071.1:0-15680 GCA_031396305.1 Rhizobacter sp. | reverse complement strand
GCGGCGTGCGCTGGATGCCTGCAATGGCGGCGAGTGTCAGGTCGTGCGCCCGCTCGGCGTCGAGGTTGAACAGATAGCGCCGCGCGAGCGCGTAGGGAATCAGGGCCATGGGAGAAGGTTGGCGAGAATGCGCCGATTGTCGCAAACGATATCGGCGATCCGCACCTGCGTGGGCGGTGATGCTGCTGCGGCGCGCAGACGACAATCAGCCCGACACTGTTCGAACCGAGGTGCGCGTAACCATGAACCAGGATGAACTCAAGGGCCTCGTCGGCAAGGCGGCGCTGGTGTACGTGACGCCCGGCAGCGTGGTCGGCGTGGGCACAGGCTCGACGGTGAACTGCTTCATCGACGCACTGGCGACGATGAAGCAGCCGATTGCCGGAGCGGTATCGAGCAGCGAGAAAAGCAGTGAGCGGCTGCGCGCGCTCGGCATCCCGGTGTTAGAGAGCAATCAGGTCGACGGCGTGCCGGTGTACATAGACGGTGCAGACGAGATCGATCACGCCGGCCACATGATCAAGGGCGGCGGCGCTGCGCTGACGCGCGAGAAAATCGTTGCCGACATCGCGCAACGCTTTATCTGCATCGCCGATGCGTCCAAGCTGGTGCGCACGCTGGGGCGGTTTCCCCTGCCCGTCGAGGTGATTCCGATGGCCACATCGCAGCTCAAGCGTGCGTTCGCCGCGCTCGGCGGCAAGGCAGTCCTGCGCGAGGGCGTCGTCACCGACAACGGCTGCAACATCCTCGATGTTCACGGTCTGACGATCACCGACCCGGCAGGGCTGGAGCGGGAAATCAATCAATGGCCAGGGGTCGTGACGGTGGGCCTGTTTGCGCGCAACAAGGCCACGCTGTGCCTGCTGGGCACACCCGAGGGTGTGAAGACAATGATTTTCTAGGCCTGAAGGATCGGACGGCGCCCAAAAAACGCGTAACCTCTGGGGACGCACTCCACAAATCAGATCACCGGAAGGAAGGGCCCATGGCCAAACCGAACTATTCTTTCGAGAAGCGCCAACGCGAATTGGCCAAAAAGAAGAAGAAGGAAGAAAAGCTCAAGGAAAAGGCGGGCCGCAAAGCCGGCTCGCCTCACGACGACGAGCCTGCCGATCCGCAGACGCCTGATCTTGCGCCCAACCCGAATCCCCCCGGTTCCTGATTCGAATTTGCCTTGCGCGCCCGGCGCGTGACGAACCGCGCGGGGTCCACCGCGTCGATCAGGCCTGCACCCAACGTTGCCGGCGCACCCGTGATCGCCGACGCCAGCAGGCTTGCACCCAATGCAGACCAGGTGATGCCGCGTGAACCCAGCCCGACGAAGACGTACAGGCCGGTTTCGCGAGGGACGAGGCGCACCTGGTCGCGGCGCGCCAGGCCCTGCAAGTCCGCGAGCGGCACCGCGCCGATGAGCGGCAGGCGATCTTCGCTGCTGCAGCGCCAGGCGACGCGGCCTTGAAGCGCATGCAGCGACAACGAATCGAGATGAGGGCACAGGCGCGCCAGGCGCTGCATGTTGGCGAGGTGGTCCGATTCGCGCAGCGCGGGGTCGGCGTCGTCAGCTGACGCGGTGGCGCCGAAGAGTATCTGCGCATGCAGCGGCGGCAGCACGAAGCCGTCGCCCGTGAGCGCCACGTTCGGCATGGCTCGGTTTGCCGGCCACGCGGCCGCTGGCAGCGCGCTCACCTGGCCACGAAGTGACCGCAGTGGCCAGTCGGGTTGACCGAGCAGGCGCAGCGCGCCTCCTGCGTTGGCCAGGACCAGATGAGTCGCCTCGATGATTTGCCGGCTTGAGGAATCGAATACCTGCCAGAGGTCGGCGTTGCGCCGGATCGTGTCAACCTCGAGGTTGCCGCGGAACGTGCATGCGCCTTCGCTGAGTTCCAGAAAGTGGCGCGACAGCGCAGCCGGATCGACGCAGCCGCCTCCCGGGTAGAACCACGCGGGGTGAGCCAGAGGCACGCCGCTCAATTGGGAGGCCTGCGCCGCGTCGAGCGCGTGCACATAGTCCTTCGGCAGGTTGAGCGAGTGCAACGTATCGCGCATTGTGCCGACGGGCGATGACATTTCCAGGCGCAGCAGCCCATCCACGTTTCCGGCGACGGACCCACTTCGCACGGCGGGGAGGATCACGCGCTGGGCATGCAGCGCGGCGGCTCGGTTGAAACGCGCGTGTGCACCGTCTTGCGGATTGACGATGCCGTGAAACGCTCCGGCCAGGTTGCCCGAGGCCTCCTGCGCCGGGCGCGCGTGGCGATCGAGCAGCGTGCTGCTCCAGCCCTGCCGCGCCAAGGCCCAGGCTACGGCACAACCCGCCAGGCCGGCGCCGATGATGGCGACGTGCTTGTCTGCGCTGGCTGCGCCGACGCGCCGAGCCGGCGCGCGCCTTGGCGTGAACGCCGGCTCAAAATGCGCCACTGTCATCTCGCGTCTGCCGCCGAAGCCCGGCACATGTTCGACCTGAAAACCGGTAGCGCGAAGGCCAGCGCCTACGGCTTTCGCCACCGACCATGTGGCGAGCGTCGCGCCGGGAGCCGCGAGCCGGGCCAATGCCTTGAAGACACGCGGCTCCCACATCCGCGGGTTTCGAGCCGCAGCGAACCCGTCGAGGTAGAAGGCGTCGACTTGCGCCACCAACTGCGGCAACCACGCCTGAACGTCACCCAGGGCGAGCAGCAGCTCGACCTTGCCGTCGTCGAATTTCAGGCTATGCAGGTCAGGCGTGAGAGGTGGCCAGGCGGCGAGCAGTGCCTGGGCAGGTTCAGACCCAGGCGAATGCGCATGCGCCCGTCCCAGGTCGGCGCGTGTCAGCGGATGCTTTTCAATCGAGATGAAGTGCAGCCGCGCGCAGCGTTGCGGATCGTCGCGCCAAGCCTGCCAGGTGGCGAGGAAGTTGTTGCCCAGGCCGAACCCGGTCTCCAGCACAACGAACCGGTCTTTGCCCCGCCAGCGCTCGGGCAAACGATTGCCGCCGAGAAATACATGGCGCGCCTGGCCCGCGGCGCCCGAGGCGGGGTAGTAGATATCGCCATACTTGGGCGAACACGGCACGCCGTTCGCATCGAGAGTCCAGGGTGCCGGGACAATGGCCTCGAACTTCATGGCTGCGTACACAGCCTGCCGGGCAGGTCGCGCGCCGACTAGACGCGCTTGCGGTACTCGTGGGTGCGGGTGTCGATCTCTACCCGGTCGCCGGTCTGCACGAACAAAGGCACCGAGATCTCCATGCCCGTCGCCAGTTTCGCGCTCTTCAGCACCTTGCCCGAGGTATCGCCCTTGACGGCGGGTTCGGTGTCGGTGATTGCACGCACCAGGCTCGTCGGCAGCTCGACGGAGATCGCCTTGCCGTCGTAGAACACCACTTCAACCGG
The DNA here is from genome assembly GCA_031396305.1 of Rhizobacter sp. GTDB lineage: Bacteria > Pseudomonadota > Gammaproteobacteria > Burkholderiales > Burkholderiaceae_C > JAEMQF01. Next base: position 12,309 of record JANNKM010000071.1, on the reverse strand, counting down.
CATCGCGTCTTCCAGGTATTGAATCGCGTCGCCCATGTTTTCGGCTTCGACTTCGAACTGGTTGTACTCGGCGTCCATAAAGGCGTACATAGGGTCGGCGAAGTAGGAGTAGGTGCACTCCTTCTTGTCGAGGATGACCTGGTCCATCTTGTCGTCGGCCTTGAAGACGACTTCGGTGCCGGTGCTGCCCACCAGGCTCTTGAGTTTCATGCGCACGGTCGCCGAATTTCGGCCACCCCGGCTGTATTCGGTCTTGAGCACGACCATCGGGTCTTTGCCGTGCATGATGACGTTGCCGGCGCGAATTTCCTGAGCGAGTTTCATGGCGTGTTCCGAGTCTTGACGCAAAGCTCGTGATTTTAGCGCCTGTGATCCACGAAGCGCAGTAGCTCGGTCGTCATATCGGCCTGTTCGCGCAGCGCGTCGCGCCAGCGCCGCTGGTGGTCTTGCCACTGAACAAGGTCGGGCAGGGCGGGTCGCAGATCGGCCGGCCCACTTGGCAGACCGTTCCAGCAGGCCCAAAGCGCGCGAATCTCGCGTGCCACCGCTGGCGTCGCCTGCGCGAGGTACAGGTCGAGGAATGCGTGCAACTTGGCGTGATGTGCCATCTCGCCCTGCACATAGGGCTGCCAGACAAACGGCTTGTCAGTCCATTGGGCACGCACCCAGGAATCTTCACCGCGAACGAAGTTGACGTCGCAGCTCCAAAGCAAGTGGTCGAAGTCGGTTTGGCTCAACCAGGGCAGGGCGATGGCGCGCAGTGCGCCACGGCTCAGCGTGGGCCCGAGCCATTGGTGCAACTGGTCGGTGGCGGCGCCGGGAGTGGCGAGCAGGAGGGTGGGCTGTTCACCCCAGACGTCAAACATCTTCGGCAGAGCGGCATTCACATAGCAGAACAGGCTGACGCTGCACTCACCGGTGTTGACCTGAAAGCCCTTGCCGGCACGCCAGGCAGGTGCATCGAAGCGGCGCTGGCGCGACTCCAGATCGCGCTCGCGTATCAGGCCGCCTGTGCCCGGCACGAAGCCGGGGTGGAAGAACCACTTTGTCAGTCCCGCGCCGGGACCGCTGAGTTGCGGCGAGCGTAGACCATGGTTCTGGAACGCGTAGGCTTGCGCCGTCAGGTATTCGAGGTTGATCCACACCGGGGCGATCGGCCGCGCTGTCATGCGTGCCACAAAGGCGTCGGGTGGATTGCAGCCGAAAGCCTCGATCACGACATCGCCGCAATTGACTTGGGACTGCGACTGCAACCAGGGCAGCACCTGCACGCCGGATCGACCCTGCGGCGCCATCCAGCGCAACGCCGAGGCGTCGTCGGTCCACAACCGCACCTGCTCGCCGCGCTCCGCCAGATCACACGCCAGACGCCAGCACACGCCGATGTCGCCGAAGTTGTCGATCACCCGGCAGAACAAATCCCAGACACGTGCCATGGCGGCGATTATCCGGGCCGCCTTCACGAGGCATCGCGGCACAATCGCGTTCGATGAGCGACACGCGCCCGCCCGACACCGCGGAAATCCTTGCCGAACCGTTTTCGCCGCGGCTTCTGGCCGATGTGGCGGCGCTGCCCAGCCTGCCCGGGGTGTACCGCTACTTTGACGTGCACGGTGCGGTGCTTTATGTCGGCAAGGCGCGCGATCTGAAGAAGCGTGTATCGAGCTACTTCCACAAGGACCACGGGGCAAGTCGCATCGGCCAGATGGTGAGCCGGATCGCACGCCTTGAGACGACGGTGGTGCGTTCCGAAGCTGAAGCGCTGCTGCTCGAGAACAACCTGATCAAGGCGCTGGTCCCGCGCTACAACATCCTGTTTCGCGACGACAAGAGCTATCCCTATCTCAAGCTCACGGCGCACCGCTTTCCGCGCATGGCGTATTACCGCGGCAGCGTCGACACCAAACATCGCTACTTCGGCCCTTACCCGAACGCCTGGGCGGTAAAGGAGTCGATCCAGCTTCTGCAAAAAGTGTTTCGCCTGCGCACCTGTGAAGACAGCGTGTTCGGCAATCGAACCCGGCCCTGTTTGCTGTACCAGATTCAGCGCTGTTCGGGCCCATGTGTCGGAAACATCGAGCCGCAGGCCTACCAGCGCGACGTCGACAACGCGGAGCATTTTCTCGAGGGCCGCCAGCAAGAAGTGATGGAGGCACTGCAAGGCGAAATGATGCGCCGCTCCGAAGCGCTTCAATTCGAGCAGGCGGCGGCGATTCGCGACCAGATCGGCTCGCTGTCGCGCGTGCTGCACCAGCAGGCGGTGGAAGACAACAGTGGCGTCACTGTCAAGGACGCCGACATCCTGGCGGCCCAGGTGGACGGCGGACGCGCCTGCGTGAACCTCGCGATGGTGCGCGGCGGCCGGCACCTCGGTGATCGCCCGTACTTCCCGGCGCATGTCGACGAAGCCTCTCAATGGGCGAACTCGGAGGCGGAGGAACGCGGGGCGGCGGTGGAGCCCGAAGCGCAAGTCCTGGAGGCGTTCATCGCGCAGCACTACCTTGAAGGTGGCGCGCCGCCGCTGCTCGTGTTGAGCCACGCCGTGGACAAGACGCTCATCGAAGCCCTGGGCAAACAGAGCGGCGTCAAGGTCACCGCGCAGCACCAGCCTCGCGATTCGCGTCGCGCCTGGCTCGACATGTGCATCAGCGGCGCGCGCCTCAAACTGGCGCAACTCCTGGCCGAAGAAGGCTCGCAGCAGGCGCGCACGCGCGCCCTGGTCGACGCGCTCGATCTCGGGGTAGAAGACCTGGAGCGCTTTCGCATTGAATGCTTTGACGTAAGCCACACGGCCGGCGAAGCGACGCAGGCGTCTTGCGTCGTGTTCGAGAGCCACCGCATGCAATCGGCGCAGTACCGCCGCTACAACGTCGAGAGCATCACGGCGGGCGACGACTATGCGGCGATGCGCCAGGTCTTGCTGCGTCGCTACACAAAAATCGCGCAGGCCGCGAGCACGGGACAGGCGCGCTTGCCGGATCTGGTGCTGGTGGATGGTGGCCGCGGCCAGGTGGGTGTGGCGCGCGAGGTGTTCGAAGAGTTGGGGCTCGAGGTGAGTCGCATCGTCGGGGTGGAAAAGGGCGAGGGCCGCAAGGTGGGGCTCGAAGAGCTCGTGTTCGCCGATGGTCGCGACAAGGTCTACCTGGGCAAGGATTCAGCGGCGCTGATGCTCGTCGCGCAAATTCGCGACGAGGCGCATCGTTTCGCGATCACCGGCATGCGCGCCCGGCGCGCCAGCGTGCGCACCGGGGCGAGCAAGCTGGAAGAGATTGCCGGCATCGGCCCGAAGAAGCGCGCCAAACTGTTGCAACGCTTTGGCGGTTTGCGCGGCGTTGAGCAGGCGAGTGTCGAAGACCTGAGGAGCGTGGACGGCGTCTCGCGCGAACTCGCCGAAGAGATTTTTCGCGCCCTTCATTGACCCGGCCGCGGCGGCCTTCAGGGAGACTCGCGTACCTTCGGCACAATCGCCCCATGTTCTTCAATTTGCCGACTCTGTTCACGTGGGGCCGAATCATCGCGATTCCGCTCGTCGTGGGGGTGTTCTACCTGAACCTGGAAGAACATCTGCAAAACCTGCTGGCCACGGTGTTGTTCATCGTGGTTGCGCTCACGGACTGGGCCGACGGATACTTGGCGCGGCGCCTGAAAATGACCTCGTCGTTCGGCGCGTTCCTCGACCCGGTGGCTGACAAATTCCTGGTGTGCGCCGCGCTGCTCGTGCTGGTCCACCTGAACCGGCTGCACGCGCTCGTGGCGCTGGTCATCATCGGGCGCGAAATCGCGATCTCGGCGCTGCGCGAGTGGATGGCGCAGATCGGCGCGTCGCGCAGTGTGGCGGTCAGCATGATCGGCAAGGTCAAGACCGTCGTGCAAATGGTCGCGATCCCGTTCTTGCTGTACCACGGCACCCTGTTCGGCTTGATCGACACGCATTGGTGGGGAACGATATTGATCTACGCATCGGCCGTGCTGACGATCTGGTCGATGATCTATTACCTGCGCAAGGCCTTGCCGGAAATTCGCGCCAAGGTGCGCTGAGAGGCTGAGGATGGCACGCGAGGACACGGCGCTGCTACGCCTGATGCCGTGGGTGTTTGTGCTCATCTGGAGTACCGGTTTCGTGGTGGCGCGGTTTGGCATGCCGCATGCGCCGCCGTTCAGCTTCTTGTGCGTGCGCTACGCATTGTCGGTCGCGTGTTTCGCGCTGTGGATTGCTGCGGCGCGTGCCGTCTGGCCATCAGACCCAAGACAATGGAGTCACCTTGCCGTGACGGGCGTGTTGATGCAGGCGGGTTACCTGGGCGGCGTGTGGGCCGCGATCCGGCAGGGCATAGGCGCGGGGACCGTGGCGTTGCTGGTGGGCTTGCAGCCGGTGTTGACCGCCGTCTGGATAGGTTGGGTGGGGCGTCGCTCGGGCGATGCACCCGCGCTGCAGCGGCGCCACTGGCTGGGTCTGTTTCTCGGTTTGATCGGCCTGGTTCTGGTGGTCTGGCCCAAGGTCGGAATCGGGGAAGTCACGCTGTCGAACCTGGCCCTCGGAGTCCTCGCGCTGTTCAGCATCACTGCCGGAACCCTGTACCAGAAGCACTTCCTGGCGCCGACCGACGTGCGCACGGCGAGCGCGATTCAAATGCTTGCCGCCTTGCTGATCACTGCGCCATTTGCCTGGTTCGAGACCGAGGCCATCCGCTGGAACGGGCAAGTTCTCGGTGCCATGGCCTGGTCAGTGATGGTCTTGACACTCGGCGGAAGCTCGCTGCTCTATCTGCTGATTCAGCGCGGAGCCGCGACCCGCGTGACGAGCTTGATGTACCTCGTGCCACCTTGCACGGCGAGTCTGGCGTGGCTCTTCTTCGATGAGGTCGTCACATGGGCGATGGTGTCGGGCATCGTATTCACGGTGGTCGGCGTGTTCATGGTGATGCGCGAGGGCAAAGCGGCACAATGATTGCGATCGACCTGAAACAAACTCGCATGAGGAAGACAACATGAGCAAGACCCACCGCATCGCCGTGATTCCAGGAGACGGCATCGGCAAGGAAGTGGTCCCGGAGGGCCTGCGTGTCCTGGAATCTGTCGCAAGCCGCTTCGGCATCAGCATGCACTTCGACCACTTCGACTTCGCGTGCTGGGACTACTTTGAGCGCCACGGCCAGATGATGCCCGACGACTGGAAGGACAAGATCGGCGGCCACGACGCCATCTTCTTCGGCGCCGTCGGCTGGCCGCAGAAGATTCCCGATCACATTTCCCTGTGGGGCTCGCTGATCAAGTTCCGGCGTGAATTCGATCAATACGTGAACCTGCGCCCGGCACGGCTGATGCCCGGCGTGCGTTCGCCGCTGGCCGGACTGAAGCCCGGCGACATCGACATCATGATCGTCCGGGAAAACACCGAAGGCGAGTATTCGAGCGTTGGCGGGCGCATGTTCGAAGGTACCGACCGCGAGTTCGTAGTGCAGGAAACCGTGATGACGCGCACCGGCGTGGACCGAGTGCTCGAATTTGCATTCGAGTTGGCCCGATCGCGGCCACGCAAGCGCCTGACCTCGGCGACCAAGTCCAACGGCATCATGATCACGATGCCGTATTGGGATGAGCGCGTCGAGGCCATGGCCAAGCGCTACCCGGACGTGACGGTTGACCGATATCACATCGACATCCTCACGGCGCACTTCGTGCAGCGGCCCCAGCTGTTCGACGTGGTGGTGGCGAGCAACCTGTTCGGCGACATCCTGAGCGACTTGGGCCCAGCCTGCACGGGCACGATCGGCATCGCGCCGTCGGCGAGCCTGAACCCGACGCGGCGCTTCCCGTCGCTGTTCGAACCGGTGCACGGCTCGGCGCCGGACATCGCCGGCAAAGGAATCGCCAATCCGATCGGGCAGATCTGGTCGGCCGCATTGCTGCTCGACTATTTCGGACATCGGCAAGCGCACGACTGCATCGTCAAGGCCATCGAATCGGTGCTGGAGCCGACAAGTGCAGCCCCACGAACCGGGGACCTGGGTGGCCGCGCCGGGACGAGTGACGTGGGCCGCGCGATCGCCGAAGTGGTGGCCGGTGTGGCCTGAGCCTTCGTTACAAATCACCTCGATCGCAGACGCAAGTCTGTGAATAGGCGCAGCGGGGCACCTTGTCAAGCGTGGAAGCACGCGCTTGACCCACCTTGGAGAGGGTTCGAATCCGCATAGAATTCGCTTCCCCACGATCGGGCGATTCCGATGCGTGCGGCATGACACCGACATTTCGGCGCCCCGTTTGCAGCCGGAAGCAACGACCAAGAATACATGTGAGACACCTTTGAAGGGAAAACACTCGTGAACAAGACCGAACTGATCGAACACATCGCCAAACAGGCCGACATTTCGAAAGCTGCAGCGACCCGCGCACTGGAAGCTGTGATCGGTGGTGTGAAGTCCACGTTGAAGAAGAACAATTCGGTCTCACTGGTCGGCTTTGGCACCTTCAGCGTCAGCAAGCGTGCCGCGCGCGCCGGCCGCAATCCGCGCACCGGCGCGGCGATCAAGATCAAGGCGGCCAAGGTTCCGAAGTTCCGCCCGGGCAAGGCGCTGAAGGACGCGTTGAACTAGTTGCTTCGGCTTGCATGGCCCACGGATTTGACGTGGGTGCTTAGCTCAGTTGGTAGAGCGGCGCCCTTACAAGGCGTAGGTCGGGGGTTCGAGCCCCTCAGCACCCACCAGTAAAGCGGCACAGAGCCCGCGCCGGCTTGATTCCATCAGGGTCTTCGATGTTCGATTTTTTCCGCCGCCACACGCGAGTCCTGCAGTTCGTGCTGGTCTTGCTGATCTTTCCTTCGTTCGTTTTCTTCGGCATCCAGGGCTACAGCCGTTTTACCGGTGGCGAGAATACGCAGGTCGCGGCGGTGGCCGGGCAGGGCATCACACAAGGCGAGTGGGACGCGGCGCATCGCGAACAAATGGAGCGCGTGCGGCGCCAGATGCCGGGAATCGACACACGCATGTTCGATACGCCGGAAATGAAACTGCAGTCGCTCGAATCGCTGATTCGGCAACGCGTGATTCAGGCCGCCGTGGTCAAAGCGAACCTGTACACCAGCGACGAGCGCCTGCTGCGCCTGTTCGGCGCGGACCCGGAACTGGCGTTTCTGCGCAACCCAGACGGCAGCGTGAACCAAAGCGCGCTCGCCGCGCAGGGCATGTCAAGTGACGTCTTCGCGGAGCGCCTGCGCCAGGACATGACGGCACGCCAGGTGATGGGTGGGCTCAGCAGCAGCGCTTTCGCTCCGGAGGGCGCGGCGGCAAGCGCGATGGATGCGATGTTCCAGCAACGCGAAGTTCAGGTGGAGCGGTTTGATCCGAAAGACTACCTGGCCAAAGTCAACCCCACCGACAGCGACCTCGAAGCGTTCTACAAGAATCCCGCGAATGCGGCCCAGTTCCAAGCCGCCGAGAAGGCGAGCATTGAATACCTCGTGCTCGACCTGGACAGCGTCATGAAAGGCGTCAGCGTGCCCGAGGCCGAGGTGCGCGAGTTCTACGAGCAGAACACGGCGCGCTTCACAGCACCCGAAGAGCGCCGGGCGAGCCACATCCTGATCAAGGCAGACAAGAGTGCCGCAGCGGATCTGCGCGCCAAGGCAAAGGCGAAGGCCGAGGCCCTGCTTGCCGAGATCACGGGCAACGCAGCCGTGTTCGCCGATCTGGCCCGCAAGAACTCCGATGACCCAGGTTCGGCGGAAAAAGGCGGCGATCTGGATTTCTTTGCGCGCGGCGCGATGGTCAAGTCGTTTGAGGACGCCGCGTTTGCGCTGAAGGCCGGACAGACGAGCGGCGTTGTCGAGAGCGATTTCGGCTATCACATCATCCGTGTGACGGCCGTGCGTGGCGGTGAGAAGCGCAGTTTCGACAGCGTGAAGAGCGAAATCGAGAACGAGCGCAAGAAGCAGCTCGCGCAGGCCAGGTTTGCCGAGCAGGCAGTGGCGTTTTCCAACATGGTCGAAGATCAGTCGGACAGCCTGGCCCCGGCAGCCGAGAGGTTCAAGCTGGAACTCCGCAAGGCGGCGGACGTGACCCGCAGCGTCGTCGCGCAAGGCAAGAGCCCGCTGGCCAACGCAAAGTTTCTCGAAGCGTTGTTCGCTGCTGACTCGGTCAAGAACAAGCGCAATACGCTGGCCATCGACATCGGCGAGAACCAGCTCGTGTCGGGCCGGGTCGTGCAGCACACGCCGGCGCGCCAGTTGCCGTTCGCGGAGGTGGCGGACAAGGTACGCGAACAGGTCAAGGTCACCCAAGCCGCCGAGATGGCGCGCAAGGCCGGAACAGCCCGCCTTGCAGCGCTTCAGGCCGCGCCGCAGACGGCATTGAAGGAGCCCGCACAAGCTGTGTCTCGGGCCCAGGCGCGCTCGCTCCCGCGGCCGCTGCTCGACGCAGTGCTGAAGGCGCCCGTGGCCGCGCTGCCCGCGGTGTTGGGCGTGGACCTCGGCGCCGAAGGTTACGCCGTGGCACGCCTGACCAAGATCCTCGGGCGCGACCCAGCGGCGGGCGCACCTGCGCAAGGCCAGCAGCAGTACTCGCAGGCCTGGGCCGATGCCGAATCGCAGGCGTACTACGCCGCGCTCAAGCAACGATTCAATGCCGAGGTTGCGGTTGCCGCATCCGTCGCAGCGAGCGCCAATGCGCCCTGAGTGTCCCCACGGCGCTCATTCATAACGGCAAGGGAGCCGTCCGTTATACTTTTCAGCCTGTGGTGGCTGTAGCTCAGTTGGTAGAGTCCAGGATTGTGATTCCTGTTGTCGTGGGTTCGAGCCCCATCAGCCACCCCAAAAATATCCACGGCTGTTGAGGATCGCCCGGCGCACGGTGTTGGTCTTCGTGTTGCAGTGGTCCCGGAAGAATGTCGGCGAATCCGGGGGCGATCAGGACGCGGAAGCCGCGGTCGTGCTTAGCCCATGCCCCGGACCTCACGAAGATCTCGATTGCCACGGCGTGCGCCGGAACCACCGCGGCCGCCTCGGTGATGCAGCAAAATGGCAGCGCATGACCTCGCTCGCTTCAGTGACCACACAGATCGGAGCAGGTCTGTGCCACGCTTTCGGCCACGCATCACACCGAAGGAGGCGCAATGAGTTTGAAAGGGAAGGCCTGCATCGCCGGAGCGTTCGAGCACCCGATACGCCGCGCCGACGACAAGTCGGTCGCGCAGCTGCACGCCGAAGTGGCGCGTGGCGCGCTCGCCGACGCGGGGTTGACGCTGAAAGACGTCGACGGCTACTTCTGCGCTGGCGACGCGCCCGGGCTCGGGCCGATGAGCATGGTCGACTACCTGGGATTGACGCCGCGCCATGTCGACTCCACCGAGACTGGGGGTTCGTCGTACGTGGTGCACGTCGCTCACGCCGCGGCGGCGATCGCGGCGGGGCGCTGCAACGTCGCGCTGATCACGCTGGCCGGCCGGCCCAAGGCCGAGGGCATGGCCACCGGCACGGCTCCGCGCCAGTACGGTGCCTCGCCCGACGTTCCGTTCGAGCTGCCGTATGCGCCCACCATCGTCAACATGTACGCGATGGCGGCGATGCGGCACATGCATGAATACAAGACGACGAGCGAGCAGCTGGCGTGGATCCGCGTCGCCGCGTCGCACCATGCGCAGCACAACCCGCATGCGATGGTTCGCGATGTCGTCACGGTGCAAGATGTGCTTGACTCGCCGATGATCGCCGACCCGCTGCACCGACTGGACTGCTGCGTCATCAGCGACGGCGGAGGCGCGCTGGTGGTGGTGCGACAGGAAATCGCGCGCGAATTGAACCAGCCGAAAGTCAACATCATCGGCACCGGCGAATACATCCGTGCGCAAAGCGGCGGCCGGGTCGACTTGCTCAAGACCGGCGCCACCTGGAGCGGAGCTGCTGCATTCGCCGAGGCTGGCGTGAAGCCGAGCGACATCCAATACGCGTCGATCTACGACAGCTTCACGATCACCGTGCTGCTCACGCTCGAGGATCTGGGCTTCTGCGAGAAAGGCGAAGGCGGCCGCTTCGTGAGCGACGGCAACCTGATCGCCGGCACCGGCAAGCTGCCGTTCAATACCGACGGCGGCGGCCTGTGCAACAACCACCCCGGCAACCGTGGCGGCATGACGAAGGTGATCGAAGCGGTGCGGCAACTGCGCGGTGAGGCTCACCCTGCGGTTCAGGTTCGCGATTGCCGCCTCGCGCTGGCGCACGGCACCGGCGGGTCGCTCGGCACACGCCACGGCAGTTCGACCTTGATCTTGGAAAGGGAATGACGATGGTCATCAACGAAAGAAGGCTCGTCGCACCGACGGTCTACCCTGAGACGAAGCCCTACTGGGATGGCGCGGCGCAAGGCAGGCTCATGGTCAAGCGCTGCGACGCCTGCGGCGAACACCACCACTACCCGCGCAGTCACTGCCCGTTTTGCTTCAGCGCACGCACCCTATGGCGCGAAGCCAGCGGCCGCGGCACGATCTACAGCTACAGCGTGATGCGCCGCGCCGAGGTGCCTTACGTCATCGCCTACGTGACAATGGATGAGGGGCCGACGATGATGACGAACATCGTCGATTGCGATGTGGACAAGTTGCGGATCGGCCAGACGGTGAAGCTGGCGTTTCGCGACACCGAGGGCGGGCCGCCGCTGCCGATGTTCACGCCGGTGTAGGCAGGCCCTCCCGCCCCATCACCCCGGCACACCCTCGCCGCACGTTTTCCCGGCGCAAGCCGGGGTCCACTGCGTGGATGCCCGCCCGCTATCCGGACAAGGTGACGTCACCGCGGACGAAGACAGGTCGTGGCCCTCAAGCCAACCAGCGCTTGCGCCGCCGATAGTGCTTGATGTCATGAAAGTTCTTGCCCTCGGCCCCGCCAAGGTAGAACTCCTGAATGTCAGGGTTGCGCTTCATGACCTCTGCCTTGTCGTGCATCACGACACGGCCGTTTTCGATGAGGTAGCCGTGCGACACGATGTCGAGCGCAGCGACGGCGTTTTGCTCGACCAGCAGGATCGACATCTTTTCGTCGCGGTTGATGCGCCGGACAATGCTGAAGATCTCTTCGACGATCAGCGGCGCCAGGCCCAGGCTGGGCTCGTCGAGCATCAGCAGCCTGGGCTGCGTCATCAGTGCGCGTGCGATCGCCAGCATCTGCTGCTCGCCGCCCGAGAGGTAGCCTGACTTCGCGGTTCTGCGTTCGTGCAGGCGCGTGAAGTAGCCGTAGACGCGGTCCATGTTGCGTGCCATGTCGGCGCGGCTGCCGTGCACGGCCGACGCCGCGATCAGGTTCTCGTCGGGTGTCAGGTGCTCGAAGACTCTTCTGCCCTCGAGCACCTGCGCAATACCGAGCTTCACGCGCTGCTGCGGCAAGATGCGCGCCAGATCCTGGCCGCGGAACTTGACGTCGCCGCGTGTCACTTCGCCGCGCTCCGAGTAGAGCAGCCCGCTGATCGCCTTCAGCGTCGTGCTTTTCCCGGCCCCGTTTGCGCCGAGCAAGGCCACCATGCCGCCTTCGGGAACGTCGATCGACACGCCCTTGATGGCGAGAAACACGCGGTCGTAGATGACCTCGATGTTATTCAGCGTCAGGGCGTCCATCGCGGCGCGGCGAGCCTGTGCGTCGGCGACAGCGGCGCTTACTGGCCCGCCGCCTTCGCATACTCGCCGGAGTGCTGCTTCACCGTGCTCCACACCAGGTCGTTGTAGTCGGAGAACCAGTCTGTCTGCGCCACCCACTTCGTGCCGTCCCAGGTCTCGATGCGCGTCTTGCCGCCGCCGCCGTGGTCCTTGTTGGTGATGTTCAGCGCCGGAATCAGGCCGTTGGCGTCGAAGTTGCGCACGCTTTCCAGTCCCTTGCGCATCTTCTCTGCCGTGAGTGGTGCTTTGTCGGTCTTGATCGCCAGGCGTGCGGCCTCGAAGATCGGCGCGTAGATCGCGAGACCGATGTTGTAGTAGGTGTCGGCCAGGAACTTCACGTCGCCGTTGCCCTTGCCCTTGTCATAGAGCTCGCGCTTGATTTCCTTGATGAGGGCGTGTTCCGACCCGCTCACGACGACCGCCGACTTGCTGATTCCCTTGGCTTCGGCGGCGCCGATGTTGTTCAGGTCGACGTCATTGAACCAGTTCACCGAAATCACCTTGTCCAGCGGCACGCCGTTGCGCTTGGCTTCCTTCGATGCCACGACGTGCATCGCCGAGAACGCCCAGTGGATGATGGTGTCGGGCTGGAAGCGCCGTATCTGCGACCAGGCGGAGGACTGGTCGCTTCCCGGCAGCGGGTAGGGGAAGAGTTGCAGCTCGAAGCCCTCGCGC